>NZ_CP162006.1:2230036-2548612 GCF_040822085.1 Rhodoferax sp. WC2427
GGAACACCAGGTCCGGCTTGATCGCCAGGCACTCCATCATCACGCGCTCAACGTCGTAGACGATGCCGTCGAAGGTGCAGTTGGTCAGCAGCACCATGCGCACGCGCTCCAGCGTGCCTGCGCGCCGAAAGCCCAGCAGCGTCTCCTTGATGTGGCGGATTGGTACCGCACCGTACATGGAGTATTGGTCCAGCGGATACGAGTCGAGGTAGGCCACCTGGGCCCCTGCCAGTACCAGGCCATAGTGGTGCGACTTGTGGCAGTTGCGGTCGACCAGCACGATGTCGTCAGGGCGCACCATGGCCTGCACCACGATCTTGTTGCAGGTGGAGGTGCCATTGGTGGCGAAATAGGTGCGCCGGGCCCCGAAGGCGCGCGCCGCGTATTCCTGCGCCACCTTGAGCGGGCCCACTGGATCGAGCAGCGAATCGAGTCCGCCCGAGGTCGCCGAGGTTTCGGCCATGAACAGGTTCATGCCATAGAACTGCGCCAGGTCGCCGATCCAGTTGGAATTCATGATCGACTTGCCGCGCGCCAGCGGCAGCGCATGGAACACGCCGGTCGGCTGCTTCGCATATTCGCGCAGCGCATTGAAGAACGGGGTGCGGTGCCGCTCGCCCACGCCCTTCATGATCGAGCTGTAGAGCTCGATATGGTCTTCTTCGCCGAAAAAGATGCGCTTGAAGACCTCGCCCACGCGCGCCGCGATGTCCTCGACATTCACGTCGGTCACCAGGTACAGGTCGAGCTCCGGGCGGAGCTGGGCAATTTGCCGTCCCAGCAGGGGGCCGCGCTCGAACTCGGGCATCAGTTCAATGCCTTCGTCGAGCCCATCCAGAAAGCGCCGCAACATATCGTTGTGGTTGACCGAGCGGAACGGGAAGCCGTGCCGGATCACTACGGCCTGCAGATTGAAGTTGACCAGCGTGGCCATCAGCGCATCTTCGAAGCTGGGAACCACCACGATGTCGAAGATGAAGTCGTCGTCGGCGCTGCGCTTGCGCTGCACACGACGCCGCAACGCGTCTTCCTCGCTGGCCGCCATCTCGTCGACGATCAATACTTCAAAGTAGGGGCGCGACAGCTGGGCCTGGCGTTCGCTGTCGGTCTCGATCTGCGACGGCAGCTCCGAGTCGCCGTCCAGCGCGTTGGACTCATGCCGGTAGGTCCGCGCCGCCAACACCCGGTGGATGCGGCGCGCGGCCGAATGTGCCCGCGCCAGTTCGCCACGTTCGATCCAGCTACACAGCTCGTTGAACACCCGCCCGCCGGGGAAGGCCCAATAGCTTTCGATGGGCGTGAGTTCGGCCATCAGCTCGGTGACTGTTTTCAGCCGCCGCGCGTATTCCCGGTGCTCGCTCGCCAGCGTGCTCAATTGGCTGAGTTGGTCCACCAGGCCGATCCAGCCATCTGCGCGCATTTCCCAGACGCTTCGGTGGCGGCTCAGGGAGGTGCGGCCCTTTTTGGTCAGCGTTCCAGTATCCATGTTTGTCCCCTTTGTGTTTTTTATGGAAGATGAATTCAGGAAGGTTGTGTCAGCTGGGCTTGGTCAGGGGTCCCAGCGTGTCCAGATAGGGGTAGGCCGGGTGGTGCTCTCGGTAGACGTCGAACACACAGTCGCGGTCGCGAAAACTCTTCAACGGCTGCCCCAGATTGCTGCGCAGGCCGCGCTCGCGTTCACGCCGCAGGCGCGCAAAGTCGACATCGATGGCCATGATCTCGGCGCCCCCGTCTGCCTGGTGCAGCACATAGCCGGAGGGGTCGCAGACGATGGAGCGGCCCACGCCGCCGTCGCCCACGCCATTGATGTCAAAGAAGTACACCTGGTTGGTGACGGCGGAAGCCCGGGCAATCGACAGTTCCACATCGCGGTCGATGGTGTCCGTCATGGTGGGGTGCAGGATCACTTCCGCCCCCATCGCCACCAGCGTGCGGGTGGTTTCGGGAAACCACATGTCGTAGCAGATCGAGACCCCGAAGCGGCCCGCGCCGGGCACGTCGAAAACGCAAAACTCCGAGCCGCCCGCGACATCGCGCTCGTAGGGCCGGAAAGGAAACAGCTTACGGAACCGCGCAACCACTTCGCCTTGCGGATTGATCACCGGCGTGGTGTTGTAGACCACCGGACCGCCAGGCCCCTCGGCCTGCTCGAACAGCGAGCCGGGTATGAACCACAGACCGGTTTCGCGGGCCAGTTCGCACAGCCGGGCCTCGGTGGGGCCGGGCAGTGGCTCGGCCTTGTTGTGCCCGGGGCCGAGCGCCGACAGTTCAGAGAACAGCACCATCTTTACCCACGGAAAGCGTGCGCGGATGTGGCGCAAATAGCCGCCCATGCGTTCCACGTTGTTCTCGAAGGCAGAAACATCCATCTGTACGCCAGCCACCCCAAAGGTGTCGGCTTCACCACGCTGCATTAATGCACCATTCATCGGTCCAAGCTCCTATAAAAATCTATCCAATTCCCAGAATTTTTGGCATGCGCAGCGGTGGCCTGGGCCATCCGGACGGGATGGCGGCCTGCTGGTGCGGTTGCGGTGGCTACCTCAGGTGGCGGCTTGTTTTTGCCGGGCGCACATCCAGGACCACATCGCGTCGATCACCGGTTTGCAATTGCGTGACGTGCGATAGAGCCGGATTTCGAGGTCGGCCGCCCACTCGTCGGGTCCGGCGACGGCGACTTTGCCTTCGTTGAGTTCTGCTGCGACACAGCTCGCTGGCAGCCAGCCTATGCCGTGGCCCGCGACCACCATGGCTTTGAGCGCCTCCGACATATGCGTCTCGAAGCTGCGCCGCAGGTTGGACGGTGTCTGGGCGTTGAGCAAAGTCATTTCGACGACATTGCCCAGAAAGGCGCCTGAGGAATACGCCATGAAAGGCAGCGGCGCCCGGCTCGACCCGGGGAGCTGAAAAAGCGGCTGCCCGTCGGCATCCAGGGCAGAAAAGGGCTGGATTCTTTCCACCCCTAGAACCAGATAGGGAAACAGGTTGGGGTCCAGCAGGATGGGCAGTTGCGGGTGGTGAAAGGCCAGCAGGATGTCGCAGCTACCTTCCACCAGCTGCTGCACCCCTTCTGGCACATTCACGGCATGGACCCGGGCCACCAGAGGGCCGAAGCTTTTGTGGACGTGTTTCAGCCAGTCTGGAAAGAAGGTGAACACCAGCGTGTGGGCCACCGAGAACTGGACCACCTCTTCCGAGCTGACAATCGGTTGGTAGCCGCTCAACAGGGTGCGGGCCGCATAGGCGTCGCGCAGCAGATCGGCCGCTATCCGGCGAAACAGCCAACCGGCTGCGGTCAATGTCGCGGGATGGACGCTGCGATCGACCAGTTCCACGCCCAACCACTCTTCCAACGCCATGATGCGGCGGCTGAACGCAGACTGCGTGATATGTCGCTCTTTGGCAGCACGCGAGAAACTACGCGATTCGGCCAGGCGTAGAAAGTCTTCAAGCCATTTGATTTCCATGCGATAAACCTTGCAGCGACTAGAAAACGACTTTCTGTCATATTCGTATGGTAGGTCCTGATTTTGAATTTGATGCAATTGCATTCAATTTTGTGATGCAATATTCGGGAAGCACTATTCCGAAATAGAATACTGTTTTATGTTGGCTCTTGCTGGCGAAAGTGACCACAAAGGTGCTTCGTCAAGGGGTATTCTTTAAATTGCATGCAAAATGCAATATTTGCATTCAGGTATTTACTATCCATTTCCGACATAAGCTCTATTTATAAATTCTTCGCCCCGAAGATGATTAAAAGGAGCTATTGATGTCTGGAAGTGAATTTAGAATAGAACATGATTTGCTCGGCGACCGGGATATTCCGGTTGACGCCTATTACGGGGTCCATACTTTGCGTGCCCTGGAGAACTTCCCGATTACCGGCACGGCCATCTCGATCTACCCCGAACTGATCAAGGCCCTGGCCTGCATCAAGCAGGCGGCGGCGCTGTCCAACCATGAGCTCGGTCTGCTCGACGAGCCACGGTGCGACGCCATCGTCAATGCCTGCGCCGAGATCCTGGGCGGCAAGTTGCATGGGCAGTTTGTCGTGGATGTGATCCAGGGCGGCGCGGGCACCTCGACCAATATGAACGCCAACGAGGTCATCGCCAACCGGGCCCTCGAACTGCTGGGCCATCGCAAGGGCGAGTACCAGTACCTGCATCCGAATGAGCAGGTAAACATCGGCCAGAGCACCAACGACGTCTATCCCTCGGCGCTGAAGATTGCGACCTGGTTTGGCATCCACGGCCTGATCGATGCGATGGCCGTGCTGCGCCAGGCGTTTGCCGACAAGGCCGAGGAATTCCGAGACGTGCTGAAAATGGGCCGCACCCAGCTGCAGGACGCGGTGCCGATGACGCTGGGCCAGGAATTCAGCACCTATGCCGTCATGCTCGGCGAAGACGAGGAGCGGCTGCGCGAGGCAGTGCTGCTGCTGTGCGAAATCAATATGGGTGCGACGGCGATCGGCACCGGAATCACCGCCCACCCCGACTACGCGCCGCTGGTACTCAGGCATTTGCAGGACATCACCGGCATTCCCCTGGTCACGGCGCCGAACCTGGTCGAGGCGACGCAGGATTGCGGTTCCTTTGTGCAGCTCTCGGGGGTGCTCAAACGCGTGGCCGTGAAGCTGTCGAAGACCTGCAACGACCTGCGCCTGCTCTCCAGCGGCCCACGCGCCGGTCTCGGAGAAATCAACCTGCCGCCGATGCAGGCGGGCTCCAGCATCATGCCGGGCAAGGTCAACCCGGTGATCCCCGAAGTGGTGAACCAGATCGCCTTCGAAGTCATCGGCAACGACATCACCGTGAGCTTCGCGGCCGAAGCCGGCCAGCTCCAGCTCAATGCCTTCGAGCCAATCATCGCGCACAGCATCTTCAAGAGCGTGAGCCACCTGCGCAACGGTTGCTTGACACTGGCCGAGCGCTGCGTCAACGGCATCACCGCCAACGTCGATCACTTGCGCGCCACGGTGGCCAACTCCATCGGCATCGTCACCGCGCTGAACCCCTATATTGGCTACGCGAATGCCACGGCCATCGCCCAGGAAGCCCATGCCACGGGCGGCAGCGTCTACGAAATCGTGCTGCGCAAGAATCTGCTGACCAAAGTGCAGCTCGACTACATCTTGCAGCCTGAATTCCTGACCCGGCCTACGCCACTCAATCTGTCCTAGCAGCCTGGGCGGCAGGGGCGGGTACCCGCCCCGCGCAGGGCATCGTTGGCCTGGCGGCGGTGGCGGGGCCGTTGCGCCTGGGCGTGGGCGGGGAGGAGGGGGCTGACCTGTTGTCTGATATGGAACAAGCCATGGGCCGGGCGCGGCTATGATGCGCGCTGTTTTTGCCGTCTTTGGCTGCCCCCACACCTTGTCCCCCGTATGTCCACCGATTCCCAGCCCGAGTTAGAGGCTCCCGAAGCCGACCCCGCCACCACCGTCCCCTTGAAGATCGAAGACTGGCTTACCGTGCTGGTGATGGGCGCACTGGCGCTGATCACCTTTGCCAACGTGCTGGCACGCTACTTCACCAACGAGTCTTTTGCGTGGACGGAAGAGATCTCGGTGTTTTTGATGATTGCGCTGACCCTGGTGGGCGCGTCGGCCGCCGTGGCGCGCGACCGGCACATCCGCATCGAATATTTCTCGGACAGCGGCAGCATGGCCCGGCGCAAGGGCTTGTCGCGCTTTGGCGCGGTGATGGTGGCGATTTTGTTCACGCTGATTGGCACCTTGAGCATCCGCATGGTGTGGGACGACTTTCGCTTTGACGAAACCACGCCGGGCATTGGGGTCCCTGCCTGGTGGTACTCGATGTGGCTGCCGATTTTGTCGTTAGGCATTGCGCTGCGCGCCGTGGGCCTGTTCATCCGCCGGGGGCGCGAATCATGATCACCACGCTGCTTTTCCTGACCTTCATCGTGATGATGCTGATGGGCGTGCCCATCGGTGTGGCCCTGGGCCTGGCGGGCGCTGCGGCGATAGCCATTGCCAACGGCAGCAGCCAGTGGTTTGGCCTGCTGGCCGTGCCGCAAAACTTCTACGCCGGGCTGGGCAAGTACCCGCTGCTGGCCATCCCCATGTTTGTGCTGGTGGGCTCGATCTTCGACCGCTCCGGCGTGGCCGGGCGGCTGGTGAACTTTGCGGTGGCGGTGGTGGGGCGCGGCCCCGGCATGCTGCCCCTGGTCGCCATTGCCGTGGCCATGTTTTTGGGCGGCATTTCGGGCTCCGGCCCGGCCTGCGCGGCTGCCGTGGGCGCGGTGATGATCAGCGCCATGAACAAGGCGGGCTACCCGCCTGCGTTTTCGGCCAGCGTGGTGGGCGCTGCGGCGGCCACCGATATTTTGATTCCGCCGTCGATTGCCTTCATCGTGTACTCCATCCTGGTGCCCGGCGCATCCGTGCCCGCGCTGTTTGCCGCAGGCATGATCCCCGGCGTGCTGGCCGGGCTGGCGCTGATCGTGCCCGCCGTGTGGCTGTCGCGCAAACACAAGATGGGCGCGCTGGAGTCCAGCATGCCCAGGCCGCCGTTCTGGGCCAGCCTGCGCGATGCCGTGTGGGGCCTGGCCGCGCCGGTGCTGATTCTGGGTGGCATGCGCGCGGGCTGGTTTACGCCCACTGAGGCGGCTGTGGTGGCGGTGTTCTACGGCCTGTTTGTGGGCATGTTCATCCACCGCACCATGACCGTTCGCGACCTGTTTCCCATCCTGCGCGAGTCGGGCGAGCTGTCGGCGGTGATTCTTCTGGTGGTGTCGCTGGCGGGCATCTTTGCGTATTCGCTGTCCACCCTGGGCGTGATCGACCCCATCACCAACGCCATCGTGAACTCCGGCCTGGGCGAGTACGGCGTGCTGGCGCTGCTGATCGTGATGCTGGTCACCGTGGGCATGTTCCTCGACGGCGTGTCGATCTTCTTGATCTTTGTGCCCTTGCTGCTGCCGATTGCCATGCACTACCACTGGGATCTGGTGTGGTTCGGCGTGATCCTCACGCTCAAGGTGGCGCTGGGCCAGTTCACGCCGCCGCTGGCCGTCAATTTGATGGTGTCGTGCCGCATCGCCAAGGTACGCATGGAAGAAACCGTGCCCTGGGTGGGCTGGATGCTGTTTTCGATGTTCGTGGTGATGGTGCTGGTGATTGCGTTCCCGCAACTCGCTCTGTGGTTGCCGCACCGTCTAGGTTACTAAATTTATTCAGGAGACAAAAATGAAAGTTCGTTCCTTCCTCGCCCTGGCCGTGGCCAGCGCTGCCCTGCTTGCCACCACCGGCAGCATCGCCCAAGCTTACAAGCCCGAGTACAAGATGTCGCTGGTGCTGGGCACCGCTTTCCCCTGGGGCAAGGGCGGCGAGATCTGGGCCAATATGGTCCGCGAACGCACCCAGGGCCGCATCAACATCAAGCTGTATCCAGGCGTGTCGCTGATCCAGGGCGACCAGACGCGCGAGTTCTCGGCCCTGCGCCAGGGTGTGATCGACCTGGCCATCGGCTCCACCATCAACTGGTCGCCGCAGGTGAAAGAGCTGAACCTGTTCTCGCTGCCATTCCTGATGCCCGACTACGCCGCCATTGACTCCCTCACCCAAGGCCAGGTGGGCAAGGACATCTTCAAGATCATCGACAAAGCCGGTGTGCAGCCCCTGGCATTTGGTGAAAACGGCTACCGCGAAATCAGCAACTCCAAGCGCGCCATCCACAGCCCGGCCGACTTGAAGGGCATGAAGATCCGCGTCGTCGGCTCGCCGCTGTTCCAGGACACGTTCACCGCCCTGGGTGCGAACCCCACGCAAATGAGCTGGGCCGACGCCCAGCCCGCCTTGGCCACCGGCGCGGTGGACGGGCAAGAAAATCCCATCTCCATCTACACCGCCGCCAAGCTGCACAACGTGGCGCAAAAATACGTGACCATGTGGGGCTACGTGGCCGACCCGCTGGTGTTTGTGGTCAACAAGGAAATCTGGGCCAGCTGGACCGTGGCCGACCGCGCCATCGTGCAGCAAGCCGCCCAGGATGCTGCCCGCGAGCAGATCGCCATTTCCCGCAAGGGTCTGGTGGAAGCCGACCAGCCCCTGCTCAAAGACCTGGCCGGTCTGGGCGTGACCGTGACCAAGCTTAGCCCCGAGGAGCGTGCCGCGTTCGTTACCGCCACCCGCCCGGTGTTCGAAAAATGGAAGAAAACCATCGGCACCGACCTGGTCGCTACCGCCGAGAAATCCATCGCTGCGCGTAAAAAGTAAGCCATTCCAGCATGAAGAAAAACCTGCACCCCGCCCACGCCCCGTGCCCCTGTGACAGCGGCCAGACTTACGCCGACTGCTGCGGCCCGTGGCACAAGGGCATGGATGCAGGCATCTACGCTCCCACGCCCGAAGCCCTGATGCGCTCGCGCTACAGCGGCTACGTGCTGGGCCTGCTGGACTATCTGCTGATCACATGGCACCCGTCCACCGCACCGGGCGACCTGGAGCTACCCCCCGTCAAATGGCTGGGCCTGGAAGTGCGCAGCGCGGCAGCGGCGGGCGATGCGGGCATCGTCGAATTCGTCGCCCGCTGCCGCGACGGCGGCAAAGCCCAGCGCATGCATGAGACCAGCCGCTTTGTACGGCAGGACGGGCGCTGGTATTACATCGACGGGCAGATGCACGGGGCGGAGTAGGGTGCTTGGGGGTGTGATGGAGGCCCATGTGGCTGGACCCGCTGTGGCTTATTGAATTGCAAGGAAAACAACATGCTGTTAACGGATATCGCCGTCGAGCACACGCTGGCATCCCCAAAGGGAGGACCTCGTGCGACGTTTTTTGTGCATCCCTTTACGAACACACAACGGGATACCCTTGGTAAATTTGAGATCGTTCGCAGCATCCGCGAGCCAGAGGTTAAAGAAGTGAAATGCGCAACATTTGTGTCGTTTCAGCATTTGGCCGAGTTGTACGCGAAAGGTGTACTCGACGAATTCGGGTTTTCCGTTCGCATGTGCGCTGCGGATGGCAAGTACCCCGCTACGAATCCCGTCAAAAAAATACTCCCCACCAGCATCAGGCCTGGCTCACAGTTCGACCTGGCGGTTCAAGCCGTCGATGTTTCAAAACCAGCTAACCGCGAATTGAGAACAGCGTTGCTTCGCACCCACATAAAGCTTTAAGAACGTGTTCAAGGTCTTTTTAGGGCCGCGCAGATACCTGCTCGGGATGCGCAGTTAGGCGCAAAACCCAAGCCAAGGCTCGTGCCTTGGCTGGTTTTGTAACGACGCTGAGCGCCCGAACAGGTAACTGCCCTGCGGGTTGGGGTGAAATCGGGCGATTTGCCTGCCACAGCCCTTGCATGGGCAGAGAGCCCATGCGGCGGTCTGCGACAGCCAACTCATCCCGATTGCACCCCAACGCGGCCCTAAAAAGACCTTGAACACGTTCTAAGGAAACCTGTGAAGCCATCGGATACCCATGTCGAAATCATCGCCACTTTCAAGCGGGCGGAGTCAGATGCTGCCCACAAGTTCGAATTGATCAAAGCTGCTGCGAAAAAGGGACCCAAGGCGATCCAAGCAGCCGTTGACGCAGCTGCCAAGGCGGCAAAACGCAGGGACTCGTACGCAAAGAAGCTGGATGCCTTAGGTGTGAGCCTCCATGATTGAGGCGTCATCCGCCTCTTGGCCTACACCGGTCATTGGCGACTAGCCCCAATGGGCCCCAGCCCAATGGACTAGATGCTGACCCTGCAGCGCCGGTGGAGTCGGGCCTGTCGCTGGAGAAGATCCGCTTTTGCCACGCGGTCATTGACAGTAACCAGCCGCTTTGCGCGGCAGGACGCGCGCTGGTATTACATCGATGGGCAGATGCACGGGGTGGCGTAGGGTGCTACTTAAATAGTAGCTGCTTGTGCCGATGGAATAAGCGTTAGGCCCCCATTACGCACTCAGAATCCACCACAAACTCGACCAGATGCCCGCGCAGCCGCGCCGTGTCGTCTTCGATGGTCGGAGCCTTGAACACGTCAAAACACGAGAACGACGGCAGCGCCTCCATGCCGCAAAACGCGTAGTTGGCGGTGTTGGCCACCAGCACGTCGTCCACCGATTTGCCTTTGAACAGGTCTTGCGCCGGGTTGTCGAAGGCCTCTTGCGGCGCATTCCAGGTCAGTGAAACCATGTACTGCTTGCCTTGCAGCAAACCGCCCGAGCCGTACTGCCGGGTGGGGTCGGTGCGGGTGCGGCCATCGCCGGTGATGAAGCTGCCTTGCAGCATGCCCGCGGTAAACACCTCGTCCACGTATTTTTTGTAGATCCACGGCATGCCGAACCAGTACACGGGCGACTGCAGAATGACCAGGTCGGCCCACAGGTGCTTGGCCACCTCGTCGGCCACGGCATAGCCTTGTTCGATGTAGGTGTGCTGCACGGTGTGGCCGCGTTGCTCCATCTCCTGCTGCACCACGTGGGCCATGGCAGCATTGAGCTTGCCGGTAGAAATGCCCTCGTAGAACTGGTGGGCGTGGAGGATTAAGACGTTTTGCATAGGGGTTTCCGGTTGAAGATGCTGCACTGTAGAGCGGCACATTCCAAAGAAAAATAGCCCAATGCTGCATGCCTTGTGAAGCTATGCTTCAAGGTATGCAACTCAAACAATTCGACGGCCTGATGGCTTTCTGGAAAGTGGCGGAGCACCGGGGGTTCACTGCGGCCGCTGCCGAGTTGGAGGTCTCGCCCTCGGCCCTGAGCCAGGCCATCCGCCAGCTGGAGGCCCGGCTGGGCGTGCGGCTGTTGCACCGCAGTACACGCAGCGTGAGCCTGACCGAGGCGGGCCAGGCCTACCTGGCGCAGGTGGGCCCGGCGCTGGGCCAGGTGATCGAGGCCGGGGAGGCGCTGAATGCCCTGCAAGGCCGCCCGGCAGGCACCCTGCGCCTGAACGCCGCCCGCATTGCCACCGCCATGGTGTTGCAGCCGCTGCTGGCGGGTTTTTTGGCCGAGTACCCGCAGGTGCAGATCGAACTGGTCAACGACGAGGGCTTTGTCGACATCGTGGAGCAGGGGTTCGACGCCGGCATCCGCATGGGCGAGAGCCTGCACCGCGACATGGTGGCCGTGCCCCTGGGCGGGCCGGTGCGCGTGGCGGTGGTGGCATCAAAGGACTACCTGCGGCGCTGTCCCGCCCCGCAGCATCCCGATTACCTGGCGCAGCACAACTGCGTGCGCTTTCGTTTTGCGGCCACCGGGGCCATCTACAAATGGGAATTCCAGGTGGAAGGCCGGGTGGTGGAGTTTGAGGCCAAGGGCAATCTGACCATCAGCGACAGCCTGTTCAGCCTGGACGCGGCGCTGGAGGGCGTGGGCCTGGCCTATACCTTCGAACCCCTGGCGCGGCCCCACCTGCAGGCCGGGCGGCTGCAGCAGGTGCTGGAGGCGTTTGCGCCCACGTTCCCGGGCTTTTACCTGTACTACCCCAGCCGCCACGACCAGCCCAGCAAACTCAAGGCCTTCATCGACTACGTTCGCGCAAGGGGCGATTGCTCCTGAAAAGAGAGCTGCTTGCGCTTATTGCAAAAGCGTAAAGTGCCTAAAAACCTTGTAACTCCGTGGAGCTATGTTTTTACCCCCGGCTGGCGCTCCCCAGGGTGCCACGATGCCGCTAAGCTGCAAACCTTCAACAGGAGTACATGCATGCAGATTCGAATCGCCCAGAGCGCAGACTTCGCCCAGTGGTTGCCGCTGTGGCAGGGCTACCAGGCGTTTTACAAGACCGATATTCCCGAGTCGGTCACCGCGCTGACCTGGCAGCGCTTTCTGGACCCGGCCGAGCCCATGCACTGTGCGGTGGCCGAGGAGGGCGGGGCGCTGGTGGGGCTGGTGCACTACATCTACCACCGCAGCTGCTGGACGGCGGGCGACTACGTATACCTGCAAGACCTGTTCACCCTGCCCACTCTGCGCGGCAAAGGGGTCGGGCGGGCCTTGATCGAGCATGTGTACGCCAGCGCCGCCCATGAAGCCGCCGCCCGCGTGTGGTGGCTGACGCACGAGAGCAATCTGGACGCGATGCAGCTCTACGACCGCATCGCCGACAAGAGCGGCTTTGTGCAATACCGCAAGATGATCGGTTGACGCTACGTTTTTGGTAGCTGCTTGTGCTGGTGGGATAAGCGCAATGTCGGTTTTTGCATGGAATTTGTGCTGGCGCCATGCTCCACCGGCAGTGCTATCACTAGCGTAGCATTTCAGGCTGGATTGGTCGGTGATTGGGCTTGTTTTGGATGCTTTTTTTGCCCACTACAATCTTTCGTTTCAGTTTGTAACCATCGCCAGGGTCCGTCCATCCGCAGAATGCCATCCACCCGCGTTTTCACTCCGGGATGGCCACCTGTTGTAGTGGAGAATGGCTAAAGTGAAACCGATGCGCCACCCACTCACACCCTGCCCACAGAGGCCGTTGTTGACCAGACGGCAATTCGCACTGGCCGCCTCTGTGTCGCTGCCGCTGGCTGCGTCGGTGCGGGCCCGCGCTGCTGCCGGTGAAGTGTTGCGGGTGCTGGCCTGGCCGGGGTATGCAGATGCCGACATCGTCAAGACCTTCGAGCAGCGCATGGGTTGCCGGGTCGAGGTGACCATGGTCGACTCGGACGTGAATCTGTGGCAAAAAATCAGCCTGCACCAGGCCCAGGACTTCGATGTGTTCGCGGTCAATACGGCCGAACTGCAGCGCTACATCCGCCAAAACTGGGTCCAGCCCATCGCCACCGCCACGCTGCCCAACCTGTCGCGGCAACTGCCACGTTTTCAGAACCGGGCGGCGATTCCCGGCCTGGTCCATGGCGGCAAGACCTACGCCATTCCCTATACCTACGCCGAGATGGGCCTGCTCTACGACCGCGGGCAAATCAAGCAGCCACCCACCTCCATCACCGCCCTGTGGGATACCGGCTTGCAGGGCAAGGTGATCGCCTACAGCGCCGGCACGCACAACTTTGCGCTGGCAGCGCTGTCGCTGGGCCTGCCGTCGCCGTTCCGCCTGGCCGCCGACCAGTGGCCGCAGGCGGTGGACAAACTGATTGCCCTGCGCCGCAACGTCGGGGCCTTCTACACCCAGCCGGAGGAGTCGCTGGCCCTGTTCAAGCAACACCATGCCGCGCTGCTGTTTGCCAATTTTGGTCGGCAGCAGGAGGTGCTGTTTCGCGCAGCCGGGCTGGACGTGGGCTATACCATCCCCAAAGAGGGGGCGCTGGCCTGGCTGGACTGCTGGGCCATCACCCGCGGCGCCACCAACCCGGTGCTGGCCGCCGCCTGGATCAACTACCTGCTGGAGCCCGAGCCCGGCCAGGTGCTGGAGCAGCGCCAGGGCTTGGCCAACACCACCTCGGCCTCGCCCGATTACCGTGGCGACGACCGCCTGGTCTGGCTGGAGCCGGTGGAAAGCGAGGAACGCCGCAACCTGCTGTGGAGCCGCATCGTTTCAGGTGACCGTGCCCGCAAGGTGCTGGCTCCATGAGTGGAGGCATTGCATGAGGTGGGGCATCGTCAGCAAGCTGGCGCTGTTGCTTGCTTCGGTGGGCTTTCTGGCATCCGGTCTGACCGGCTTCTATGCATTCCAGGCCAGCCGCACGCTGCTGGTGGACTCGGCCAAGAACAGGCTGCTGACCTCCACCCAGGTGCTGGCCCGGCGCATCACCCTGACCCGGGAAGAAGTCTCGCGCAACCTGCAGGTGCTGGCGAGCCTGCCGACCTCGGTTGCCATCCTGCAACACGAAGACGCGAGCGATACGGAGCGGATGGCCAAGCTGTTCAGCCTGCTGATCGAGGCCAACCCCAGCTACCTGCAGCTGCGCCTGATCTCGGCCAGCGACTACGGGCTGGAGCGGGTGCGGGTGGAGCGGGTCGGCCCGTCCACGCTGCGGGTACAGGGCGACGACCTGCAGGAGAAAGGCCACTACGCCTATGTCTCCGACACCCTGAAACTGCCCGCCCGCGCCACCTACATGTCGCGCATCACCATCAACCACGAGGGCGGCTCGTTTGCCGGGCTGGAGCAGCCCACGCTGCAACTGGCCATGCCGGTGATGGATGCCAGCAATACGGCCATCGGCGTGGTGGTGGTGAACCTGGACCTGAACGGCATGTTCAGCCTGCTGGCCGCCGACCTGCCCACCGCGTTCAAGCTGTTTCTGGCCAACGCCGAGGGCGACATCCTGGTCCACCCGGACAACAGCAAGACCTTCGGCTTCGACAGGGGGCGGCGCGTATTGGTGCAAGACGAATTCGAGCCCCTGCGCGCGGTGGTCGAGGGCAAGCTTGACCAGGTGGTGTTCGAGGCCCGCGAGGACGACTATGCCGATGCCCCGGTGGTGGCGGCCTTCATTGCGCAAAAGGTCCAGACCGTGAGCAGCGAAAGCCGTCTGATTCTGGGCCTGGCGCAGCCGCTGGACCAGGTACTGGTGCAAACCCAGCAGCTGGGCAACACCATATTGCAGATCGTGGTGGGCCTGTTCCTGCTGTGCCTGTTGGTGGCCGTGCTGCTGGCCCAGGCCCTGACGCGCCCGATCAACGCCGTGACCGCCGCCGCCCAGCGCTTTGCCAATGGCTTGCCGCCGGGCGACCTGCCCCTGCTGCGGCGGGACGAAATCGGCAGCCTGGCGCGCAGCTTCCACCAGATGCACCTGCAGATCACCCAACAATTGGCCGATCTGCACGACAGCCAGGAAGAGCTGGAGCACCTGGCCCAGCACGACATCCTGACCGGCCTGCCCAACCGCCGTCTGTTCCAGGATCGGCTGGAGCAGGCCCTGGCCCACGCCCGCCGCTATGGCGAAAAGGTCTGCCTGCTGTTCATCGACCTGGACGGCTTCAAATCCATCAACGACGATTACGGCCACGACGCGGGCGATGCGGTACTGAAAACCGTGGCCCAGCGCATGCAGCGCATCGTGCGCGAGGTAGACATGGTGGCCCGCCTGGGCGGCGATGAGTTTGTGGTGCTGCTGGGTGCCGCCGTGTCGCACAGCCACCTGGCGGCCGTTGCCAGCAAGCTGCTGGCCGCCACCAAAGAGCCCATTCCCTTGCAAGGCCAGGTGTTGCAGCTGACCGCCAGCATCGGCATCAGCCGCTACCCGGAAGACGGCCAGAGCGCCACCGAGATCCTGGCCACCGCCGACCAGGCCATGTACAGCGCCAAGCTGGGCGGGCGCGACGGCTACCGCTTCTTCTCTGCCGGCCTGGATTAGTTTGCTATCTGTTTGGTAGCTGCTTGTGCCCACCAGATAAGCGCAAGCGGCCAAAAGAATGCACAAGTCTGTGGTGGAGATGGCCAGCACTTCAGATTTTGGTAGACGCGTACGGCGGGGGCGTTTACCATTTTTCCAGAAGCACCGCAGTGTGTGGATGCCTTTTTGTGAGGACGCCCCATGCCCCCATTTCCCCGCCGCCTTTGGGACGAGTCGCTGCAGCCCGCCTTGCGCGGGCTGGGCCTGGATGTACGCCGTTATCCACCGCAGGAGCCGCCGCCCTGGACCCAGGGCGCGTTCCAGGATTTGCTGGACAGCCGCAAGGCCGACCCATCAGGCCAACAGATAGCCCGGCAGGACGAGATCGCGTTCTTGCTGTTTTGCTTCCAGCATGTGGCGGAATCCAATGCCCAGCTGTTGCAAGATCTGTTTGTGCGCCATGAGCTGCAAGGGCTGCGGGGCGGGTTCTTTGTGGAGTTTGGCGCGGCAGACGGCATCCACCTGAGCAACTCCTGGGGGCTGGAAACCCACCTCGCCTGGCGCGGCATCCTGGCCGAGCCGGCCCGCAACTGGCACGAACGGCTCAAGCTCAACCGCGCCTGCACCGTGGAAACCCGCTGCGTGTGGAGCCGCACCGGTGAGATCTTGCAGTTCAACGAGGTGCCGGTGTCCGAGTTCTCCACCATTGCCGCGTTCACCGACAAAGACCAGCGCGCCGATGCCCGCAAGAACGGTACGCTGTACGACGTGGAAACCATCTCGCTGCTGGACCTGCTGGACGAGCACGCGGCACCGCCCTGTATCGACTACCTGTCCATCGACACCGAGGGCTCCGAGCTCACCATCCTGGAGGCTTTCGACTTCTCGCGCTACCAGGTCCGCACCATCACCGTGGAACACAACTACACCAGCGACCGCGAGAAAATCCACGACCTGCTGACCGCGCGCGGCTTCCAGCGCAAGTTCACCGAGTTCTCGAACTTTGACGACTGGTATGTGAACCGCTTGGTATAGGCCGCGCAAGGCGTGCCAGGTCGGCAAACCCCTACACGCCCGCGGCCTGTTGGCTGCTACGAGGTTTTGCACCCTACGGCACAATTTCTCCATGGCGCTGAGGGGGATCGGTTCCCGGTTCGCAGGGCGTCCACTGGGGGAAATGGCAGACATGGTCAACACAAGAAAAGTTACGCGGTCTTTCGGGGCGCTGGCGGTATCGGCGTGCGGTTGGGCCTGGGCGGGCGGCGCCCTGGCGGCAGAGCCCACCGGGCCGTCGGTCTACCTCCAGGGCGGGCAGACGTTTGCGCAGCACGGCGATACCCGTACGGCCACCATCGGCCTGCGATTGCCGGTGCAACGCGTATTCTGGGACGGGCGCGTCACGCTTGCCTGGGATGTGTTCTTGAGCCAGTGGAAGGTCGACGCCCCGCCGGGGGCGCGTTCGCACTTCACCCAGGTCGGCCTGGTGCCGATGTTCCGCCACCGTTTCGATGGTGGCCAGTCGCCGTGGTTTGTGGAGGCCGGGGTGGGCATTTCCTACCTGAACGCCCCTTACCAGACCCCCTACAAATCGTTCAGCACCCAGTGGAACTTCAGCGACCACCTGGGGGTGGGCCGCAGCTTCGGAGCCCAGCGGCACCAGGAGTTGGGCCTGGTGTTGCAGCACGTCTCCAACGGCGGTTTGCGCAGCCCCAACCCGGGCGAAACCTTCCTGCAGGTGCGCTACAGCTACGGGTTCTAGGGCCTGGGCTGCTGCGATCGGGTGGCATCGAAGTCCAGCAGCTTCATGGCCTTGCCGAGGCTTTGGGGGGTGTAGCTTTTCCAGGGGTCATTGCCCTGGTCCAATCGTGTGTGGATGTTGGCAATGGTCCATTGGGCCGAGCCTGAAATTGCGGGCACCTCGTGCCATGCAATGGGTACGGACACCCCCATACCCGGCCGTGCCCGTGCAGACCATGCCGAGACCGTGGTGGAGCCAAAGCCATTGCGCAAATAGTCCACAAAGATCTTGCCCACACGATTCTTGGGGCCGCTTTTGGCAACGAACAGCTGCGGCAAGGTGTGCGCCAGGTGCAGAACAATGGCTTGCGAAAAGCCTTTGACGGCATCCCAGCCATAGTGCTTTTTGAGTGCCACCACGACGTGCAGACCTTTGCCGCCACTGGTTTTGACAAACGATGCAAGCCCGAGCTGCCCAAGAAACTGGTGCACCAGCTCTGCGCCCTTTTGCACCATGGCCCACTCCACGCCTTCCCCCGGGTCCAAATCAAAGGTCATGCGGTCGGGCTTGTGGATCGCCGTTTTGACGCCATTCCAGGTATGAAACTCCAGCACATTCATCTGCGCGGCCGACAACACGGCGTGTGCCGTGGCGATCTCCATCAAGGGGGCATGCCCCGGGTCGACCAGCGGATCTAACAACTTCACCCCTGGTATCTTGCCTTCCATGTGCTTCTGGAAGAAGAGCTCTCCGGCAATGCCTGCGGGCGCCCGCACCAGGGCCACGGGACGCTGCTTCAAATGCGGGATCAGCAACGGAGCCACCAGCCGGTAGAAGCGCACCACATCCAGCTTGGTCAGACCGGTGGAGGGGTCGACGACGCGCTCGGGGTGGGTGACTTTCAGCCGCGGCGAGAACGAGATCGGCTTGTCGTCGTTGGAGGCCATGGATGTGGGCCTTTCCCGTGTGATGGATTCCGGCTTTTTGTCGGTTCGCAGACCATGGAACACCGCGTGCCGAATCCGTTGCGTGTCCGTCCAATCGCTGAACGAGACCTCGGCCAGCAAAACCGGTTGGACCCAATGGGCGCTGCTGTCCAAATGGGTCTTGGTGTCCAGAGGGCTGCGGGTGGCGGCCAAGGCCTGCAGCTGCTGTTGGAGCCGCAACAGTGTCTGGGCGTCGAACCCGGTTCCCACATTGCCCGCATACCGCAGCAAGCCTTTTTCATCGTGCACACCCAGCAGCAATGAGCCCAAGCCGACACGGCTGCCTTGGGGGCTGGTGTACCCGGCGATGACAAACTCTTGCCGCAAGCGGCACTTGAGCTTGATCCAATGGTCCGAGCGGCGTGACACATAGGTGGAATTCTTCCTCTTTCCGACCACGCCCTCCAAACCCATCCGGCATACGCTGGCAAGCAGCTGCCGCGCGTCCACCTCAAAAGAGTCACTGAAGCGCAGTCCGTCGGGTGTCGCATCGCTGAACAGCTGCCGGAGCAAGGCGCGGCGCGTTGCAAGGGGCTCCTGGCGAAGATCCCGTCCATTCAGAAAGGGCACGTCAAAGAGGTAGTACAGGATGTCGTCGGTGCGGCTTCGGTCAAATGCATTCTGCAAACGCTGGAAATCGGGGAGGCCTTTGTCGTTGTGAACCACGATTTCTCCGTCGAGCCAAGCCGATTCCACCCCGAGTTGCCCCAGCGACGCAACGAGCTTGGGGAGCTTGTGCGTCCAATCGTTCCCATTGCGCGTAAAAACCCGCACCAGGTTGTTTTCGATACGGCACAGCAAGCGGTAGCCATCAAATTTGATTTCAAACAACCAGTCGGTTGCATTGCTCGGCGCTGTGTCTGCCAGCACTGCCAGTTGGGGCTGGAGCGTGGCGGGCAGGTCTGCCGATGTGCCTGCATTTCTGTGGGGGGAGGCCGGTTCCTGCGGCTCGCTGGCGGGCAGGCCGCTGCTGGCAGCACGCAAAGGCACCACGCTGTCGGGCATTTCATCCACGACGCTGAACTCGGCCGTGGGACGGGCAAAGCCGTCGCTTTCCTTGATGAGCAGCCAGGGAGTTTGCTTCTCGCTTCTACCCTTCATCCGAATCAGGGCCCAGTGGCCGCCCAGCTTGCAGCCGTGCATTTCGAATTTCAGATGTCCGGTGCGGTAGCCCTGCAGGGCATCCCCGATGGGACGCCAGTAGCCTTCGTCCCAGATGATGACTTTTCCGGCGCCGTACTGGCCTGCCGGGATGACCCCTTCAAATTGGTTATAGGCAATTGGGTGGTCTTCCACCTGCACGGCCATCCGTTTGACTTTGGGGTCCAGGCTGGGGCCCTTGGGGACCGCCCAGCTTTTCATGTAACCGTCCAGCTCCAGGCGAAAGTCATAGTGCAAATGCGAAGCCCAATGTTTCTGGACCACGAAGGACAGCCTGCCTGGCTGCGATGCGCCGCCCTGCCCGGGTTCGGGGGTGATGGCAAAGTTGCGCTTCGCCTTGTAGATCGCCAATGCATCGGCCATTACGCGGCTTTCTTGGCGGTAGATGCTGGTTTGCGCGGAGCCCGTTGCGCAACGGCAGAAGGCTTGGCCGCCTTGGCGGTGCTGGCGGTGGCGGGCGCCTTGGGATCGGTGCGACCCCGGCCCTTCAGGCTGCGCGCCAGCAATTCACCCAGGTCAATGATTTCGGCGCTGGCGGGTGCGGCTTCTTCAGGCTGGACTACCAGTTCCGTGGCGCCAGCTTTGACTTTTTTGTCCACCAGTTTCATGACCTCTTGCCTGAACCCATCCTGGAAATCCTGGGGATCCCAGGTGCCGGTCATGTCCTCCACGAGCTGTTGGGCCATCTGGAGTTCGTTTGCCGTCAACTTGGCACCTTTGGAGCCGGTGGCGGGCAAGTTCAAGCCCTCGTACCCTTTGACCTCATCGCCCCAGCGCAGCAAATTCAATACCAGCACCGGTCCCGATGGCACCAAGGCCGCCAAATGCTGCTTGGTCTGGATTACCACTTTGGCCAAACCTACTTTGCCTGTACGGACCAAAGTGTCCCGTAACAGCGCATAAACCTTCTGGCCTTTATGGATGGGTTCCACGTAATAGGGGCGTTCCAGATACACAAAGGGGATTTCTGCAGCCACTACAAACTTCAATATTTCGATAGTCTGGGTCGTGAATGGGAAGATGGATTCAATTTCTTCCGGGGAAATAATGACGTAGCGGCCGTCTTCATATTCGAAGCCTTTGACAATATTTTCTGCTTCTATTTCCTTGCCGGTTTTTTTATTGATCCGTTTGTACCCCACCGGATCCATCGTACGTTTATCCAGCCAGTCAAAGTTGATGCCCCGCTCGGAACTTGCGGTATGCAGTCCGACTGGAATATGCACCAAGCCAAAGCTGATGGCACCTTTCCACAAGGCGCGGCCGGTTGTTGCCATGGGTGTACCTTTCTGCTCCAGGAGCAAGGCCGGGAAGGCCCTTTAAAGTCTGAATAATATGAGGTACTCCCTCGGCGGGACATGCAGGATTAATTAGAAAAATTGTGTAGGACAATGCCTGGAAATCGCAATGTTGATTTCCCCTGATCGAAAAACGCATTGAGCTGGGGAGGAGAGCCGCGCCATGCGGATAGAAAAAAGGCACGCCACATGCGCTGAAGAGTTTCTCCGCTGCGAGTGAGTGCGATCAAATTCAAACCCCTTTGGGGGTGCAGCGCAGTTCCTGCCAGATGCTGGCTGCGACGCGCATGAGCCGTACCACGCTGTCTTCGTAGTCGGCATGTGTTATGTCCAGGCGCTCGATATATTCGCCCAACTCCAGTAGCGCAGTGTCAAGGGTGATGGCTCCACCATTCATGGCCAGATCTTCCACCACAGTCAGAAATTTTGTGAATTCCATCGTTAAAGACTATTTCGATTGCTACAAACCTTCAATACCGAAGTCAACCCATTTATGTAAATAGTGCTATCAGAAGTGGTTGTGTGCAACAAAAACGCAAGGCGCACAAACCACTTTCTTCCGGGTCGTGCTTGAGCAACTGCGCTGCTGGAGAGTTCTCTGTTGGATGGCCTGGCCTTTGTGCCATTGATCGCTCCAGGGGACCTCCCATTAAAAATGCGCTACTTTCCCGGTACTGGATCAGCGCCGGAACCCAAGGCCAGGTCGCGTCGCAGTACGTTTCTCGCAGCTGCCGTTCAACTGTAAATTTCTGAAACTTCATTTTAGGCATGCCACTCGATGGGATGCCTACTTACCGGTAAACAGGATTTTTCCTACACCAATGTTTTACGCGGCGAATATTATGGATTCATGGATGTGTGGTTTTTTTCATATATTCTTGGAGATAAAAATGTCAATGACTCTTTTGCGAGAAATATCCCGGTGTGAAGGACCTATTTATGTAACCAGCCCGATGGAGGTGGGCTGGCTCTTGGTGTACCAGTCCAATGGATGGATCGACGTAGATTTTGAGCGGCCGCTGAAAACCGCCATGCGGCACCATCCGCCCATACATGCCGTTGTGCATGGTTTGACATCGGAAGGCAAAGAGGCCTTGAAAGAGACACTTGCTCTGGACAGTTTCTGGGACGCCGAGCCATCCAGTGGGATGCCGATACTGACGCACATCGAGATACAGGGAGGATACCCAGCCATTCCAACCGGGGTCGGTGCTTGAGCCGATATCCGTAGATTCATAAATTCCTGCTGTCTCCAGCAGGAATTTATTTAACTAGCGATATATATCGTCGCCATGCGCACGCCACTTATTCTCTAAATATGACGCATCTTCTGCGTTTTTGGCACGCAGACCCATGAGAATGCCTCCTTTTTTAAGCCCTTCCTCATACTCCTTGACACGCTCCTCCGGTATATTCCAGCCAATTAACGCGCCAATCAAGCCGCCACCTGCTGCACCCGCCCCCGCGCCTGCCAGAGCGGCCGCCAAGGGGCCAGCGATGACCAGTCCGAGCCCAGGCAAAGCGATGCTGGTTCCCGCTGCCGCAATGGCGGCTGCAATGGCGCCCACGGTGCCGCCGATAGCGCCGCCCACACTTGCACCCTCGGCGGCTTTAGTACCCAGCTCCGTTTCCTTGCCGACGGTGGAACCGGTGAAATGGCGTTTACGGGTTTCGTCCGACATCACCAGATTGACATCGTCTTTCGAGTAGCCGCGCTCTGTCGCGGCACCAAATGCAGACTCGGCTCTATCGCGGTCCGGGAAAATACCCGTCACGAGATGGCCATTCGGATCCGATCGCGATGAATTATCCATGTTTGCCTCCATTGCCTAAATAACTAACAAAAATCGCCTTTACCAGGCAACACCATGTTAGAAACTGGAGCGCGGTTCATGAATTCCAATTTTCTCCAACTTGTGTAGGACGGGAAGCGTATCAAAATATATAAAATTACCTGTAAATGCAACCCAAGGCATTCTAAACTTTTATAAAGTTAATGCCATTGCAGGGTTCTGCAGGAGGTTTTTAAATATAGCCGCTGTCTTGGGTGAAGTTATTCCATATTCCTTCTCAAGGGCTTCTTCGTCGGCATAAACCTCGGCCGCGATTCAAAAGGGTTTTCCTGCTGATTCACCACAGGAGGTGGCACATGTAAATGCTCCTTGTGCGAAGGCACATCTAGGCGGCTGCACCCCCATTAGGGCTCTGGCAAATTGCAGGGCGTGACCACCTGCACCGACGAGGGTCGCAGCGGCAGGCGCGCCGCACCGTGCGCCGCCATCACCTGCATGCAGGCCTGGCGCATGTCGTGCTGCAGGTCGTGGTGCAGCACCACGTGCAGGCGGCCCGCGCGCAGCAGCGGCAGGTTGTCGGCATCCAGGTCATGGGCAATGAACACCCGGCACGGCCTGCGTACCTGCTCAAAGGCCTCCAGAATGGCCGCATTGGCGCCGCCGATGGAGTACACCGCCTCCACCCCGGGGCACTGGCGCAGGCGCTCGCGGACCAGGGCCACGGTGGCCTCGTGCAGGCCCAGGCCTTCGCTGACCTCGTGCACCGCCAGATGGGGATAGCGGTCGCGCAGCGCCTGGCGAAAGCCGATTTCGCGCTCTTCCTCGCCGCGGAATCGGTTGCTGCTGGTAGAGATCAACACCCCGGCCGGGGCCGAGCCCAGCCACTGCGCCACCAGGTACGCCGCGGTGTGCCCGGCCGCCCGGTTGTCCATGCCCACGTAGGCGCGCCGGGCCGAGGTGGGCAAATCCGTCACCAGCGTCACGACCGGAATGCCCTGCGCCTGCAGCCGCGCCACGGCCTGCACCACCTCGGGCACGTCCGGGGCCTTGAGCAGCACGCCGTGGCTGCCTTGCCGGGCGATCTTGTCGAGGGTGGCCACCAACTGCGCCACCGGCAGGTCTTCCGCCAGTTGGTAGCGGGCGCGGAAGATGGCCGGGTGCAGCGTGGGCATCACCTGCTCCAGCGCGCCGCGCACCAGGCGCGAGAAGCGGTCGGGGGTGTGCATCACCAGGTCGATCAAGAACTTGCGGCCCACCAGCCCCACCTGGCCCTTTTGCTGCTCCAGCTCGGCCAGTGCCTGCTCGACACGGCGCACCGTGTGCGCCCGTACGCCCCCGCGCTGGTGCAGCACCCGGTCGACGGTGGCCATGCTGGTGCCGGCCTGCGAGGCAATGTCTTTCAAAAGATGGGGGTGGGCCATGCAGGATTTCTGAGGTGTTTTTGAGGGGTTTGAGGCCCTCAATATACGCCAGCCCTGCCTACACTTTGCCCATCTTTTCAGCCAACAAAACACCCCATGCCCTCAAACGAATCCCCCCATTGGCTGGACCCGCAAGCCTGCAAGGTCGCCGACCTGGATGCCCTGGTGCGCACGCCTACCGACCCCGCCGACTACCCGCTGGCCCAAACCATCACCCAGGGCGTGCCGGTATACGACGGCGCTCAGATCCGCGGTGCCAGCCTGGCCCAACAGCGGGCGCTGATGGCCGAGTGGTGCCGCGTGTGGCACAGCGGCCCCGGCGTGCTGGTGCTGCAAGCGGCGTTTGCCGACCTGGCCGTGGTGGACGCGGCCACGGCCGAATTCCACCGGCTGATCGCGTCTGAGCGCGCAACCGTTACCAAGGCCGACCACTTCGCCAAGCCCGGTGCCAACGACCGGGTCTGGAACGCGCTGGAAAAGCTCTGCGTGGCCGCGCCCGCGGTGTTTGCCGCCTACTACGGCAACCCGCTGCTGGCCTGGGTCTGCGAGGCCTGGCTGGGCCCGGCCTACCAGGTTACCTCGCAGATCAACAGCGTGAACCCCGGCGGCGCGGCGCAAATGGCCCACCGCGACTACCACCTGGGCTTTCTGGGCCCCGTGCAGTCCGCCCGCTACCCGGCGCATGTGCACCGGTTGTCGCCCGCGCTGACGCTGCAGGGAGCGGTGGCCCACGTGGACATGCCGGTGGAAAGCGGCCCCACGCTGTACCTGCCGCATTCGCAAAAATATGCGCCCGGCTACCTGGTGGCCGGCCACCCGGAGTTCCAGGCCTACTTTGATGCGCAGCACGTGCAACTGCCGCTGAAAAAGGGCGACGCGGTGTTCTTCAACCCCGCGCTGATGCACGCCGCAGGCCACAACCGCTCGGCCGACATCTACCGTTTGGCCAATCTGCTGCAGGTCTCCAGCGCCTTTGGCCGGGCCATGGAATCGGTGGACCGTCTGCGCATGTGCCAGGCGCTGTACCCGGCCCTGCGCGGCCTGCCCGCCGCAGAGCAGGCCAGCGCCGTGGCCGCCTGTGCCGAGGGCTATGCCTTCCCCACCAACCTCGACCGCGACCCGCCGCTGGGCGGTCTGGCCCCCGATAGCCAGCAAGGCTTGCTGCTGCGGGCCTTGCAAGAAGACTGGCCGCAAGCGCAGCTGGGGCAGGCTTTGCAGCAGCAGGCCGACAAGAAGTGCACCCGGTGATTTGCTATGGATTGCGTAGCTGCTCGTGCCGATTCCATCAGCGCAAACGGCCTGAAAAGCTTATAACTCAGGTGAGCAGGTAATCCACCGCCTGCAGCGGCGGCGGGATGTTGTCGTCGCCCAGCGATTCGCGCAGATTGATCTCGATGGCGCGGCAGATGGCATCCAGCGGCAGGTCGTTGGCTTCCATGCCGAATGGCTCCTCGATCTCGTCGCCCAGGGCGTCCAGGCCGAAGAAGGTGTAGGCCACGATGGCCACCACAAACGGGGTCATGAAGCCGATCGAATCCACCAGCCCGAACGGCAGCAAAAAGCAGTACAGGTAGGCGGTGCGGTGCAGCAGCAGCGTGTACGAGAACGGAATCGGCGTGCTCTTGATGCGCTCGCAAGACGCGGCGGCGGCGGTCAGGGCCGACAAGGTGTTGTCGATGCCCACCGCCAGGCTGGGGTCGATGCGCTGCTCGCGCAGGCACTGCTGCAGGTCCATGCCCATGCGCAGCATCAGAAAGTCGGGCGGGTTGCTGGTGGCAACCAGTTGCTGCCATTCCGCGGGCTGCAGCCACTTTTGCACCTCGGGGCCGGGCGGTGTGCCGCGCAGCAGATGCCGCAGCGCGTGGGCAAAGGCAATCGCCCGCCACACCATGCGTACCCGGGTGTCGGCCAGGCCGTCGCGCGCCGTGGCGGGCGCCGGGTAGGCCACCAGGGTCTGGCATTGGCGCGTCAGGTTGCGGCTGCGCAGCACAATCTCGCCCCACAGCTTGCGGCCCTCCCAGTACCGGTCGTAGGCGGCGTTGTTGCGAAAGCCCAGAAAGATGGCAATCGGCAGGCCGATCAGGGTAAAGGGGATGGTGGTCAGCGTGATCTTCAGCGCAAACAGGTCGCCGTGGCTCCAGGTGACCACGCTGGCAATCAGCGTGTTGACCAGTAGGGTGGGCAGAATGCGCGGCAACACCGAGCCCCGCAGCAGCAGAAACAGGCGCAGACCCGAGGGCCGGTTACGAACGATCATGGGCGGGCCGCCGTGGATATGCGGGTTTGTACGGATATGCCTGCAGTGTAGCGGCGCAATCCATCACAATCTGGCGCACCGCATCCGACAACCCCACTCCAAGGAAACCCATGCACGCTGAAGATTACGCATCCGAATCCGTCACCCGCTTGCGCGCCGACCTGGCCCTGGCGCTGCGCGCCGCCGCCCACCACGGCCTAGGCGAGGGCGTGTGCAACCATTTCAGCCAGGAACTGCCCGACCATTCGGGGCGCTTTTTGCTGAACCCGCGCGGCCTGCTGTGGAGCGAGATCCAGGCCGACGACATCGTGATGATCGATGCCGAAGGCACGAAGCTGGTGGGCCGCCACGAGGTGGAGTCCACCGCCATGTTTATCCACGCCGCCATCCACCGCCTGTGCGCCAAGGCCTGCGTGCTGCACACCCACATGCCCTATGCCACGGCGCTCACGCTCACCGCCGACCGGGCGCTGGACACCACGCTGTCGCAAAACGCCATGCGTTTCCATGGCCGCACCGCCATCGACACCGCATACAACGGCCTGGCACTCGACTACCGGGAAGGCGAGCGCATTGCCCGCGCCATGGGCTCCGCCGAGATCGGCTTTCTGGGCAACCACGGCCTGGTGGTCTGCGGTGACCGCATGGACTACGCCTACGACGACCTGTATTACCTGGAGCGCGCCTGCCAGGCCCAGGTGCTGGCCCAGTCCACCGGCCGACCACTGGCCCCCAGCAACGAGACCCTGGCCGAAGAGGTGGCCCGCCAGATGGCCAGCGAGCGGCTGCAGTCCACGCTGTTCTTTGAAGCCCTGCGCCGCACGCTCTGAGTCCCGCCATGGCATCGACTGCCGCGCCCTCGCTGCGCAGTATTTTTGGGGCCTTTGCCAAGATCGGCCTGACCAGCTTTGGCGGCGGCCTCAGCGGCTGGCTGCTGCGTGAATTCGTACAGCGCCGGGCCTGGCTGACTGAGCAGGAATTTCTGAGCGGCCTGGCCCTGGCGCAGGCGTTTCCGGGTGTGAATGTGGTGAACCTGGCGATCTGGATCGGCTTTCGGCTGCGCGCCGGGCCGGGCGCGGTGGTGGCAGCCCTGGGCATGGTGGTGCCTGCCATGGCGGTGGCGATGCCGCTGGTGGCGCTGTTTTCCCAGGCGGCAGACTCGCAGCGCGTGCACATTGCGCTGGCGGGCGTGGCGGCGGCGGCCGTGGGTCTGTCGCTGCAAACCGGGCTGCGCGCGGCCCGCAATGCGGCGCGGGGCCTGGCCCGCTCGCTGATTTTGGTGGCCACCTTTGCCGCCATCTTTGTGTGGCGGTTGCCGCTGCTGTGGGTGGTGGGCACCATGGCACCGCTGTCCATTGCGCTGGCCTGGAGCCGCGTGCGGACCGAGGCTGCAAAGCCATGAAATGGCGGCTTTTGGGCGACTTGCTGGCGGTGTTTGCGCCGCTGTCTTTCCTGAGCGTGGGCGGCGGCCAAAGCATCCTGGCCGACATCCACCGGCAGGCCGTAGGCGTCCACGGCTGGATGACGGACGCGCAGTTTCTGGACCTGTACGCCCTGTCGCGCATCACGCCTGGGCCGGGTTCGCTGCTGGTCACCCTGGTGGGCTGGCATGTGGCGGGCTTTTGGGGCGCGCTGGCGGCATCCGTGGCCATCTTTGTGCCCAGCTCGGTGCTGGTGTTCGGCCTGGCGCATGTGTGGTCGCGCTACCGCGACCGGCCCGCCATCCGCGCCATCGAGTCGGGCCTGACCCCGGTGGCTGCGGGTATGGTGCTGGCCGCGTCCTGCACCGTGCTGCGCGCGGCCGAAGGCGGGGTCTGGGCCTGGGCCGTGGCGGCCCTGTCTACCCTGGCGCTGGCCTGGACCCGGGTCAACCCGCTGCTGGTGCTGGCGGTGGGGGCGCTGGTGTTTTTGCTGGCGCTATAGATTTGTGAGCTGCTTGCGCTGACTGGATAAGCGCAAGCGGCCTGAAACACCTCTGACTCAAGTACCGGGATGTGGCGGGCACGCCTCTACGCTGTGCCGCGTTGCGGGGATGCCGGGTTCAGAGGGTCATGTTGGTCCAAGCGCCGCTTGCCGATGCTTGCATCGCAGCGCACAACCGGTAGACTGTCAGAACCTCAACCCACCCTGCCGGCAGTCGACCGAGGCGCGGTGCCAACACCATGCCCAATCGCCCGACCGCCGCCTCCACGAGGTACGAACTGCTTGCCCGAGAACTCGAGCAGCAGATCCTTGCCGGTGTGCTCCGTCCAGGGGATCGCCTGCCTTCCGTACGCCAGGCGTGTGCCACTCGGCGCTTGAGTCCAAGCACCGTGTTCCAGGCTTACTACCTGCTTGAATCCCGCGGCCTGGTCCGAGCAGTACCACGGTCGGGCTACTTTGTCGCCGCTCGCGCGAACGGTGTGTTGCTGCCGGAACCGCAAATGTCGCAGCCGCAGTCCGGATCGCAGCCTGTAGAGATCAACGACCTGATCTACGCATGCCTCGGCACCGCGCGTGCGCGCAACATCGTGCCCTTCGGCTCCGCCTTCCTGAGCCCCGACCTGTTTCCGCTCGACCGGCTGCGCCGCGCCCTGGTCTCCAGCATGCGGCGGCATGACCCCTGGCGCATGCTGGAAGACCTGCCGCCGGGCAACCTGCAGCTCAAGCGCGAGATCGCAAAACGCTATCTGCGTCAGGGCTTGGCCGTGGCCACCGATGAGATCGTGCTGACCCACGGTGCAATGGAGGCACTCAACCTGTGCCTGAACGCGGTTGCGCGGCCGGGCGATGCCGTGGTGGTCGAGTCCCCCACCTTCTACGTGGCGCTGCAGGCGTTGCAGCGGCTGGGCCTGCGTGCCATCGAAGTGCCGACCCATGTGCGCGAGGGCATCGATCTCGGTTGTCTGGCACAGGTGATCGAACTGCACCGTCCGAAGGCCTGCTGGCTGATGACGACCTTCCAGAACCCGCTCGGCAGCCTGATGCCCGAAACGAAGAAGCGCGACCTCGTCGCGCTGCTGGCCCTGCACCAGGTGCCGCTGATCGAAGACGATGTCTACGCGGAACTCTACGAAGGCAACGTGGCACCGTTGCCGGCCAAGGCCTTTGACCGCCGCGGCCTGGTGCTGCACTGCTCGTCGTTCTCCAAGTGCCTGGCTCCCGGCTACCGCGTCGGCTGGGCCACGCCCGGCGCGTTCACGCGCGAGGTCGAACGGCTGAAGTTGACGACGAGCCTGTCGGGCGCGATTCCGGTGCAGGCGGCGTTGGCTGGCTACCTGCAGGAAGGAGGCTATGATCGCCACCTTCGCAGCCTGCGCCAGTCGCTGCAAGGGCAGCGCGACAGCCTGTTCGACGCGGTGGGCCGGTGCTTTCCGCAAGGGACGCGTGCGGTGCGGCCGGCCGGCGGCTACTTCGTCTGGGTCGAGTTGCCCATCGGAGTGGACGCGATGGCCCTGCACCGAGCCGCGCTGGCACACCACATCAGCCTGGCGCCCGGGCCGATGTTTTCCGCACGTGCGGAGTTCCGACACCACATTCGGCTGACCTGCGGCCAGCCGTGGGATGCGACGCGCGAGCGCGCCATGCGCACGCTGGCGCGGCTGGTCGCCGAGGCACCGCGGACGGATGGTCCGGCGCAGCCGTCGCTCTGATCCGGTCGTTCAGGCGCGCAACTGCACACCCCGCGGGTGCAGTCTGCCGGACACACTGTCGGCATGCCAAAAAATCCATCCTTCCCGCTCATTGCCCCGCACCCCGATGCCGCGCTGGCGCGCGCGGTGACCACGCCCGCACCGGCCGGCCCGGACATGACCCTGTACGAGGTGCTGGACCGGCTGGGCCCGTCGATCTTCGCTGGCCTGCTCGACACCGACGGCATGCTGCGTTATGCCAACCAGGCGGCACTGCAGGCCATCGGCAGCACGGCGGATCAGGTGCTCGGCCGACGCTTCGACACCACCCCGTGGTGGCAGGCCTGCAGCCTCTCGCAGCAGCGTCTGCAGCAGGCGCTGGCCAGCGCCTTGCGCGGCGAGGCCTCGCGCTTCGACGCGCGCATCGCCACCACCAGTGGCGCCACCTTGTCGATGGACTTCTCGCTGCTGCCGCTCTACGGTGCGGACGGCCGGGTGCTCTGGCTGATCCCGTCAGCCCGTGACGTGAGCGAGCGCGAACAGGCCCAGCACCAGCTTCAGCTCACCCGCCACGCCGTCGAACAGGCCAGCGATGCGCTGCTGCAGGTCGGGCCCGACGGTGCCCTGCGCGATGCCAACCGAGCAGCCTGCTGCCTGTTGGGGCTGGACCGCGAGCAACTGCTGCGGCTGCGTGTGTCCGACATCGATACCCAGGTGGATGCGACGCAGTGGCCGCACCGCTGGCGCGAATTGTGCGAACAGGGTTCGCTGCGGTTCGAGACCAACGTCCGCCACCAGGAGGGCCATGAGATTCCGGCCGATGTCTCCGTCAGCCTGGTCACCAGCGAGAACGAGACCTTTGCCCATGTCTGCCTCGACGATCTGCGCGAACGCCGCGCCGCCGAACGCCGCATCCGGCAATTGCTGCAGTTCGATGAACTGACCGGGCTGGCAAACCGCCAATTGCTTTACGAGCGTCTGGGCGCGACCTTGCAGACCAGCACCGAGACAGTCGTACTCTTGCTGGAAATCGACCGTTTCAAGCGCATCAATGACGGCCTCGGCCCGCAAATCGGTGATGCCGTGCTGCGCGAAGCGGCACAGCGGATCACCGCCACGGTGCGCAGCATCGACTTGGTCGCGCGACGCGGCGGCGACGAGTTCGTGGTCGTGATGCCGACTCCTTCGGCGCCTACGCTGCACACGGCACAGGCGCTGCTCGACGCCATGGCCCGACCGATGTGGATCGAGGGGCACGAGATCTACATCACCTGCAGCATCGGCATCGCCACGGCACCAGGCGACGGCGACCTTCCGGACACACTGGTGCGTCGCGCCAACGCGGCGCTGCACCAGGCCAAGCTGCAGGGCCGCAACCAGGCGGCGGTCTACGCCGGTGTGCCGCACGACGACGACCCTGAGCGGCTGGCCCTGGAGACCGCGCTACGCCATGCACTGCACGACGAGCAATTCGACCTGCATTACCAGCCGCAGGTGGACCTGGTGCATGGCCGCATCGTGGGCGTGGAGGCCTTGCTGCGCTGGCAGCACCCGACCCTGGGCCGTATCGCACCGGATCGCTTCATCCCCATCGCCGAAGAAACCGGCCTGATCTTCGCCATTGGCGACTGGGTGCTGTGCCGCGCCATCGAGCAGGCGGCGGCCTGGCAGCGGGCAGGCTTGCCATCGTTGCGCATGTCGGTCAACCTCTCGGCGCGCCAATTGCTGCAGCCGGAACTGGGGCGGCGCATCGAAGGCCTGCTCGCCGCCGCCGATCTCAACCCGAAGCTGTTCGGCGTCGAGGTCACCGAGAGCATGCTGATCGCCAACTTCGACCAGGCGGTGCAGCATCTGCAAGCGCTGCGTGCGCTGGGTGTCGAGGTTTCGCTCGACGACTTCGGCACCGGCTACTCGAGCCTGAGCTACCTGCGCCGACTGCCAGTGGACGTGGTCAAGATCGACCGCTCGCTGGTGCCCGACGTCACCGCGCTGGCGGAAGATGTATCGATCACGCGCGCCATCATCACGATGGCGCACCAGTTGCAGATGAAGGTGCTTGCCGAAGGTGTCGAAAGCGAAGGCCAGGCGGTGCTGCTGGCGGCCAACCAGTGCGACCAGATGCAGGGCTACTGGTTCAGCGCGGCACAGCCTGCGGCGGCAGTCGAGACCATGCTGCGCGAGGGCCGGCAGATCGATCCGGCGCTCTTCGACCGGCGTTCGCGACAGCGCACCCTGCTTTTGGTAGACGACGAGGAAAACATCGTCTCCGCGCTCCGTCGGCTGCTGCGCAACGAAGGCTGGCTGGTGCTCAGCGCCACCTCTGCCGAACAGGCGCTGCAGCTGCTGGCACGGCATGAAGTCGACGTGATTCTGTCCGACCAGCGCATGCCGGGCATGACCGGCGTCGAACTGCTGCGGCGGGCCAGGCGGCTGTACCCGGACACGCTGCGACTGGTGTTATCGGGCTACACCGAGCTGCAGTCGATTACCGACGCGATCAACGAAGGAGCGATCTACAAATTCCTTGCCAAGCCCTGGGACGACGAACAGTTGCGAGCCCACCTGCGCGAGGCCTTTGCGTTGAAGGAGATCGCCGACCAGAACGGCCGCCTCAACCAGGAGTTGAAGGTCGCAAACAGGGACCTGGCAGCGCTGAATGGGCAGCTGCAGACACGGCTCGAAGCGGCTTTACGTTGCTGATGTCCCATGTTCGAATCCGAACTCATCTCGCTGCAGCGCGCAAACCAGGAGCTCCGCGCGCTGAACGAAAGCCTGCGCAGCGCGCAGAATAAGGTGCGGCAGTCCGAACGGCTGGCGTCGATCGGGCAGCTCGCCGCTGGCGTGGCCCACGAGATCAACAACCCGATCGGCTATGTCTTCTCGAACTTCGGTACGCTGGAAGCTTATCTCCTGCGCCTGTTCGAGATGCTCGAAGCCTACGAGCAGGCGGAATTGGCGCTGGCCGGCAGTGCCGTTGCGACCCGGCTCGCGGCATTGCGTTCGCGCGTCGAACTCGACTATCTGAAACAGGACATCCCGTTGCTGATGGGTGAGGCGAAAGAGGGCCTGTCGCGGGTGCGCAAGATCGTCCAGGATCTGAAGGACTTTTCGCGTGCCAACACCCACCAGGAGTGGGTATGGGCCTCGCTGCACCAGGGCATCGAATCGACACTGAACATCGTCGCCAGCAAAATCAAGTGCCGGGCCGACGTTCGACGCGAATACGGTGCCTTGCCCGAGATCGAATGCCTGCCTTCGGAGCTCAACCAAGTGTTCCTGAATCTGCTGGTCAATGCGGCGCATGCGGTCGGGCCGGAGCGCGGCCTGATCGTCGTGCGCAGCGGCACCGCCGAGAACGCGGTCTGGGTCGAGGTCGAGGACGACGGCTGCGGCATCGCAGCCGAACACCTACCGAGCGTCTTCGAGCCTTTTTTCACCACGAAGCCTGTGGGCCGCGGCACCGGGCTCGGCCTGTCGCTGGCCTACTGCATCGTGCACAAGCACCAGGGCCGCATCGACGTGCGCAGCGAACCGGGCCACGGGACGTGCTTTCGCATCACGCTGCCGGTGCGGCACGCGGTCGCCGAAGGTGCTGCAGCATGACGGCCGCCCTCACGCCCTGGACGCTGCTCGCCGTCGACGACGAGCCGAACATCCTGGCCGCATTGCGGCGGGTGTTGCGCGCGACGGGCTGGCGCATCCTGACGGCGGGGCACGCCCAGGAAGCGCTGGCGCTGCTCGCCACCGAGCCCATCGATGCGGTGCTGTCCGACATGCGCATGCCGGACATGAACGGTGTGCAACTGCTCGAACGGGTTGGCCAGCGCTGGCCGCGAACCGCGAGGCTGCTGCTGACCGGCCCCGGTGCTCGGGGAGCAGGCCCTGCTGGCCAGCGACGACATGCAGGGTATCGCGCCGTTGATTCGCTCTCATCATGAGCGCTGGGACGGACGCGGTTTTCCGGACGGACTGTGCGGCGTGGCGATCCCGCTCGGGGCACGCATCCTGGCGGTGGCCGATGCCTATGAGGACTTGCGCAGCGGCCGCATCGATGGCCAGGCACTAAGCCCACCCGATGCCCGCCGCGCGGTGATCGCCGGGAGCGGCAGCCGGTTCGATCCAACCATCATCGATGCCTTCGCGAGCCTGTTCACGGCCGCGCCACCCAGCCCGAGCACCCCCTCGCTGCGCCTGCGCACCGCGGAGCTGCGCACCGCTCAGACATTGACAGAGGATTTCATGTCGCCTGAGGGCGTACTGCTGCTGTCGACCGGCCAGCGATTAAACGACGACCTGATCGACCGCATCCGAGCCTTCGAACGCAAACATGGCCTGACGCTGACACTGGCCGTACTGTTGCCACAGGAGATTTCCTTGTGAAGCCGCGGTCTACCACTCGCCGGCAATAATCGGTGTCGAAGCAGTGAAGTTCGCTTTCGATACGGTGGCATCTTCACCTAATTTGGACCTGCGACTTCACACGCACCGGTTCTCCAACACGCTCGAGGATGGTCGCATCGTTGGCGTCCGCCTGGCGGTCCGGGCACCCACGTCCAACCCACATTCTGGCCTGCCTCGGCGGCGGGCCATTTCCCACCTGTCGGCTTCCGATGCAAAGCGGTCGTGCATGAATTTGCCTCGAATGACCGCAAAAACCGAAAGCCTGCGCCGCAGAATCTGGCATCTATGTCAAGATGAGATGCCCGGACGCTTGCCGACAGGTTCCAGGTCAGGCCGATCAGGCCCGCAGCGCACAGCAGGGACGCACCACTGAAGATCTGGCCGCTGGCCACCATGTGAAGGTGGCGGCGGCAAAGTCGCGCCAGACCAGACGGTTCAACATGCGCAAATTATGCCGCCAGCCACTGGCATGGGCGCTACATTTTTGTGAGCTGCTTACGCTTATTGAATCAGCACGGGCCGCCTAAAAAGCTTGAAAGATTTCTTCAGGCCTTGAAGCGCGCCGCCAGGGCATCCGCCGCGGCAATCAGCAGGTGCATGTCGCTGCCCACGCCGACCATGGTGGCGCCCTGGGCCAGGTAGGGTTCGCCCTTGCCGTCCACGGTCAAGATGCCCACCGGCTTGCCCGCGGCCACGCCAATGGCAATCGCCTTGCTGATGGCGGCTTGCACCACGGGGTGGCCGCTCTGGCCGCGGTAGCCCAGGCTGGCCGCCAGGTCGGACGGGCCGATGAAGACGGCGTCCACGCCCGGCACGCGGCAGATGGCTTCCAGGTCGTCGAGCGCCTCGCGGGATTCAATTTGCAGAATGACGGCGATCTCGTCGTTGGCCCGGGCCATGTAGTCGCTGCAACGGGTGTAGCCGCCGCCCCGCGTACTGCCCGCCACGCCGCGCAGGCCTTCGGGCGCAAAGCGGGTGTACGACACGGCCTCGGCGGCCTCGGCGGCGCTGCGGATATTGGGCACCATCAGGTTGGTGGTGCCCGCGTCCAGCAGGCGCTTGATGAAGGCCATGTCGTTCGACGGCACCCGCACCACGGCCGCGCTGGGGCTGCCGCGCAGGGCCAGCAGTTGCGTGCTGATGGTGTCCAGGTTGCTCTGGGTGTGCTCCATGTCGAGCATCAGCCAGTCGAACCCGGCGTGCGCCAGGCATTCCACGGTGGCCAAGTGGGCAAAGTTGCACCACAGGCCGATGAGCGGGCGGCCCGCGGCCAGGGCTTGCTTGAAGGTGTTGGGGGGGAGGGTGTGCATGCTTGTCTCTTTGTATTTTTAAGATGGCTTCAGGGCATCAATTGCCCGCCGTTGACTTCGATGATCTGGCCGGTGATGTAGCCCGACAGCGTCTCGTCCGCCAGGAACAGGTAGGCCCCCACGCAGTCGGCCGGGGTGCCGGTGCGGCCCATGGGGATAGATTTGCGTGCGCCCTCCAGCTGTTCGGGGCTGGAGTTGCGGGTGTGGAAGTCGGTCAGGATCACGCCCGGGGCCACACCGTTGACGCGCACACCAAACGGGGCCATTTCGCGGGCGAACACGCGGGTCATGGTGCTCACAAAGGCCTTGGCCGCGCCGTACAGGCCCACGCCGTCGCCGCCGCCGGTGCGGGCTGCGATAGAGGTGGTGTTGACCATGCTGCCCCGGCCTGCCGCGCGCATCACCGGTGCGGCGGCGCGGCAGATGGCGAAGGCGGCGTGCACGTTCAGGCCCATCACCCGGTCGTAATCGTCGTCGGTGGCCTGCTCCAGCGGGCGGCGGCCAAACATGTCGCCCGCGTTGTTGACCAGCACGTCCAGCCCGCCAAAAACGGCCACGGTTTTGTCAACCAGCGGCTGGGCCACGGTGCGGTCTTGCAAGTCGCCGCCCAGGGTGATGGCCGTGCCCCCGGCGGCGCGGATGGCGGCGGCCACCGATTCGGCGCCGTCCTGGTTGCGGGAATAGTGCACCGCCACCTGCGCGCCCCGGGCGCCAAAGGCCAGCGCCACCGCTGCGCCAATGCCGGAGCCGCCGCCGGTGACCAGCACGCTGCGGCCGGTGAATTGCAGGGAGGGGGGAAATTCGCTCATGCCAAGGTCTCCAGTTTTTGGTGTGCGGTTTTGCGCAGACCCTCGACCAGGGTCATGGCGTATTCGGTGGCGTCCACCATGCTGTCGGCGCTGGCGATGCCCTTGCCTGCGATATCAAACGCCGTGCCGTGGTCTACCGAGGTGCGCAGAATCGGCAGGCCCAGGGTGATGTTCACGCCGCTCACCGCGTTCCACGCGCCGGTGGCGGGGTCGATGGAAAAGCCCAGCAGCTTCACCGGAATGTGGCCCTGGTCGTGGAACATGGCCACCACCGCGTCGAACTGGCCCGCGCGCAGCTTGATGAACACCGTGTCGCCCGCCCACGGCCCGGTCACCAGCTGGCCTGCGGCGGCGTATTCGGCCACGATGGGGGCGATGATTTCGCCGTCTTCCTTGCCCAGGATGCCGCCTTCACCGGCGTGCGGGTTCAGCCCGGCTACGGCGATGCGCGGCTGGGGAATGCCGAGGGCACGCAGCGCGTCCAGCGTCACGTCCAGCACGCGGCGCAGGCGCACCGGGGTCAGGCGCTTGGGCACTTCGGACAAGGGGCAGTGGGTGGACACGTGGCTTACGCGCATGCCGCCGTGGGCCAGCATCATCACGCCGTCGCGCATGCCGGTCAGGTGGGCCAGCATCTCGGTGTGGCCCTCGAACGGGTAGCCCGCCAGGTGCAGCGCCTCCTTGCACAGTGGCGCGGTCACGATGGCGTCGATCTGTCCGGCCTGCGTCATCTGCACCGCGCGCTCCACCGCCAGGTACGACCATTTGCCAGCGGCGGCAGACACCTCGCCCACCGGCATGGGGCCGTCCACCGGGCCCACGTCCACCATGTTCAGCGGCGCGGCATCCAGACCCAAAAGCTGGCTGGCGCGGGCCAGCGATGCCGCGCAGCCAAACACGGTGAGTTCGATGCGGCCCTGCTGCACCAGCTCGCGCATCTGGTGGGCGGCCTTGACGATGATCTCCGGGCCAATGCCCGCAGGGTCGCCCATGGTGAGGGCGAGGCGAATGGGTGTACTCATGGGGAAATTTCCTTTGCGGTCAACGTAGCCAGTAGGGCGGATAGATCGTCCGGCGCGCCAAACGCCCCGGAGCGGGAATAACAGGCCACGCCGTGCCACGGCCCGCCCAGCAAAGTCGCCCGGCCCCAGCCGCTGCGCGGGCTGGCGCAGGCCTGCAGGCTGTGCACGCCCGCCGCCTGGCACAGCGCCAGCAGGGTGTCACCGCCCACCACCACCAGGTTGTCGGGGCGGGGCAGGGTGTGCACCAGGGTCTGGGCGCGTTGCTGTAACAGCAATCGGGCCTCGGCGACGGGTAGCGGCTGGGGGTGGGACAGGTCGTGAAGATCGATGGAGCCCAGTTGGCCCCGCACCACCGGGTGGCGGCTGGCGGTGATGGTGTGGGTCAGGCCCGGCGTGGGCGGTGCTGCGTGGCGCGGCGCGTGCTGTCCCTGCCGCGCCAGCGCCCAGGCCAGCCCGGCGCTGCCACACCAGAGCCAGCGCGGGGCGGCGTGGCTTGCCAGCCGGTCCAGGTCGGCATCGCTCAGCACGTCGGGCACCAGCACGCCGCCTTGCGCATCGGGCACGTCACCGCTGCGGACCGTGAGGCCCACGGCGGCAAATGCGGCCCGCAGGTCGATGGCATCCGGGCCCACGTGGTGCTGGCCGCCCTGCGTCAGCCGCCCCTGCGCCGGGTAGGCCGGGGCAAACACCACACCGTCAAAACCGCCGTGGCGCAGCAGCCAGGCGACTTCGGCAAAGGTATTGCCGCGCAGCAGGCTGTCGATCTTTTTAAATGCTTGTGTGCCTGGCGCGGTGAACCAGGGCAGGCAGGCCTGCAGCACGCCGGGCAGGGCGGTGGAGGGCATGTCTCGGCTGCCGGTGGCCCAGGCCTGGACGGGCGCTGGGGAATCTGGCGCTTGCAGAAACACCGGCACCTGCTGCGCGCCGGTGAACGCGGCGGCGGAATCCAGCGCGCCGGTCAGGTCATCGGCCAGGATGCGCCAGGCTTGCGGCTGGCTCATGCCACCGACACCTGCGTCACCTGCAGCCCGGCTTTGCCCAGCGCATCCAGCTCTGCGGCGGGAATGCCGCTGTCGGTGATCACCGCGTCGAATTCCGCCAGCGTGCAGATGGTCATGAAGGCGCGGGGGCGGAACTTGGACGCGTCCACCAGCAGTCGCTTGGTGTGGGCGGCCTGCATCAGCGCGCGCTTGACGGCGGCGACTTCGGGGTCGGTCTCGGACAGCACGCCGTCGGTCACGGCATGTGCGCCCATCAGCAGCACGTCGGCGCGGATGTGGCGGGCACCGGTCAGCACCTCGTCGCCCATCAGGGTGTTGCTGCCAGCGCGCAGCATGCCGCCCAGCACGTGCACGCGGATCTGCGGGCTGCTGCCCAGCAGCTGGGCGATGGCCAGGTCGTTGGTTACGGCCACCAGCGGGATGCGCCGCTCCAGCACGGCCCGGGCGACTTCCATGACGGTGCTGCCGCTGTCAAAGACCACGCTCTGGCCGGGCTGCAGCTCGGCGGCGGCGGCATAGCCGATGGCGCGTTTTTCCCGTGGCGACAGCTCTGCCGCGGCCACCGGGTCGGGCTCGAAGGTGCTGTAGTGCTGCTGGCGCAACAGCGCACCGCCGTGGGTGCGGTCGAGCACGCCGTCGGCCTCCAGCACGTCCAGGTCGCGGCGCAGGGTGGAGACCGACGCGTCCAGCGCCTGGGCCAGCTGCTGCAGCGTCACCGCACCGTGGCGGCGCAGGAAGTCAACGATGCGGTCGCGCCGCTGGCTGGGTAGCAACGTCACGATGGCGAGCGGTTGTGGGCTGGTCATGGTAGGTTTTGATAGGGTATTCACCAATGAATGGTCGAATTGTGGAAATTTATCTTGATTGTATTTGTTAGATTGTGAAAGAATTTGACGCATGTTGCAAGATGGCATGTTGCAACAGACCCGCATACCAACACACCGGAGACAACGCCCATGTTCACAAGCCGTATTCCTTCCCGCCGCACCGTGCTCAGCGCCGTGGCCCTGGCCGCTGCCGCCTGCCTGCCCAGTCTGGCGCAGGCCCAGGCCTACCCCCACAAGCCGGTGACCTTGATCGTGCCCTACCCCGCAGGCGGTGCCAACGATGCGGTGGGCCGCCTGATCGGCCAAAAGCTGGCGGAAACCCTGGGCCAGCCGGTGGTGGTGGACAACCGCCCCGGTGCGGGCACCACCATTGGCGCAGCACTGGCATCCAAGGCCGCACCCGACGGCTACACCATCCTGCTGGGTTCGCTGGCCAGTAACGCCGTCAGCCCGCACCTGATCGCCAACCCCGGCTACGACGCGCTGAAAGATTTCGCCCCCATTGGCCTGATCGGCGTGGCCCCCATCGTGGCCACGGTGAACAAGGAGTCGCCCTACACCAGCCTGAAGTCACTGGTGGACGAGGCCAAGAAGCACCCCGGCGACGTGATGTATGGCTCGGCGGGCAATGGCTCGCCCTTGCACCTGGCGGGCGAGCTGTTCACCCAGGCGGCGGGGGTGAACATGACGCACGTGCCCTACAAGGGTGGCAATGCCCACACCATGGATTTGATCGGCGGGCGCTTGTCGGTGATTTTTGACACCACCACGGGTGCCATGACCATGATCAAGGCCGACAAGATCCGCGCCATCGCCGTCTCTTCGCCCACCCGGCTGCCCGAACTGCCCAATGTGCCGACCTTTGCCGAGGCGGGCTACCCCAACTTCGAGGTGCAAGGCTGGTACGCGCTGTATGTGCCCGCCAAAACCCCGGCCGACATCGTCGCCCGCCTCAGCGCCGACCTGGGCAAGGTGATGGCAATGCCCGATGTGGACAGCAAGCTCAAGGCCCTGGCCGTGAAACCCGCCTACGGCTCAGCCCAAGACCTGGGCACCTTCACCCAGACCGAGTTTGCCAAGTACGGCAAGGTGATCAAGGTGGCCAACATCAAGGCAGATTAAGCCAGCCACTGCACGGCGGCGGAGAACGTCAAAAACGCCGCTGCCGTGGTCACCAGGATGATGCGGGCGATACGCCCGTTGTCGGCCCCGAAGCGCTCGGCCAGCAGGGTCACATTGCTGGCGCTGGGCAGGGCCGCCACCAGCACCAGCACCTGCAGCACCAAGGGCTGCAGCGGCACACCGCAGCGCATGGCCGCCGTGCCCACGCCCCACACCAGCAGCGGGTGGACAAACAATTTGATGCCCGCTACCGGCAGGTAATCGCGCAGCAGCGGCGCGGCATGGCCCTGTGTGGCCAGGATGTGCGAGCGCGCCAGCACCGCGCCGATGGTGAACAGCGCCACCGGCGAGGCCGCGTCGGCCAGCAGCCCCAGCGTCTGCTGCACCGGGCCGGGCAGTTTGAAGCCCGTGGCCGAGGCCAGGCCGCCCAGCAAAATCGCCCAGGGCATGGGATTGCGCAGCACGCCGCGCAGGGCCTGGCGCGCCGCATGGGCCATACCGTGCGTGCCCGCGTGGTCCAGCTGCGACAGGGCGATGCACAGCGAGGTGGTCACCACCATGTCCACCACGATGGCCACAATCGCCGGGCCCGCCGCCTGCGCACCCAGCAGCGCCACCAGCAGCGGCACGCCCATGAAGCCGGTATTGGGAAAGGCCGCCACCAGCGCACCAAACGCCGCATCGTTCCAGCCGATGCGCGCGTTGCGGCTAAACGCCACCGTGCCCGCCACGATGGCCAGCCCGCACAGCAGGTAGGTGAAAAACGCGCTGCCGTCCAGCAGCTGCGCCAGCGGCGTGCTGGCGCCAAACCGGTACAGCATGCAGGGCAGGGCGAAGAACAGCACAAAGCCGTTCATCCCCGGTATCGCCTCCAGCGGCAGCATGCGGCGGCGCGCCGCCACGTACCCGGCCAGGACCAGGGCGAAGAAGGGGAAGGTGACGGCAAGGATGGCTAGCACGGTGCCAACTATACATTTCATAGCTGCTCACGCTCATGCAATAAGCGCTAGCGGCCTAAATGGCGATTTTTTCCAGGTGCCTACGGGCAATGGCGGGTTTATCCATAGTTACATGTTGCCATGCTAGTTGTACGATGTCGCATCACTAACTGGAGACACCATGCCCCTGCCTCGGCACTTTATTTCCCATACCGCCCTGTGCGCTGTTGTGTGCTGCGCAGCAGCATCGGTGGCCGCCAAGACCCTGGTGTATGTATCCAACGCCGACAGCAAGGAGATTTATGTGATGGAGCTGGACGGCCGCAGCGGTGGCCTCACGCTGGTCGAGAAGGTGCCGACCGGGGGCATGGTGATGCCGCTGGCGGTCAGTCCGGACCGCCGGTTTTTGTACGCATCGCTGCGTTCGGCGCCGTTTTCGGTGACCACTTTTGCCATTGCCCCCGACAGCGGCAAGCTCACCGCGCTGGCCACCGTGCCGCTGGCCGACAACATGGCGAATATCGCCACCGACAAAACGGGCCGCTTTCTGCTGGCTGCGTCGTACGGCGGCGACAAGATCTCGGTCAACCCGATTGCCCCCAACGGTCTGGTCGAGGCCACGCCGGTGTCTGTCATCCCCACGGGCAAGAACGCCCACGCCGTGATGACCGATGCGGGAAACACCCATTTGCTGGCCTCCAACCTGGGCAGCGACGCAATGTTGCAATACAAGTTTGACCCCGCTACCGGCCGGGTCGAGCCCGGTACGCCGCCTGCGCTGGCCACGGTCAAGGGGGCCGGGCCGCGCCATTTCGTGTTCCACCCCAACCAGCGCTGGGTGTTTGGCAGCAACGAGCTGAATGGCACCGTCAGTGCCTATGGCTACAACGCCGACCAGGGCACGCTGAACTGGTTGGGCTCGGTGTCGGCGCTGCCTCCGGGCTTCGTCTGGAAAGAGGCGCTGGCCACCGCCGATATCCACCTCACACCCAGCGGCAAGTTCCTGTACGCCACCGAGCGCACCTCCAACACCCTGAGCGCTTACCGGGTGGATGCCGAAACCGGGGGCTTGGCGCTGGTGGGCCAGTACCCCACCGAAACCCAGCCGCGGGGCTTCAACATCGATCCCCAGGGCCAGTATTTGTTGGCCGTGGGGCAAAAATCGCACGCCCTGACCAGCTACCGCATCCACCCGGACACCGGGGCGCTGACGGTGCTGCAACACCACGCCATGGGCAAGAACCCCAACTGGGTGGAAATCATCGACCTGCCTTGAACCGGGGTGCCTGGTGTTTACCGACGCAGCCATTCTTGCAATCTGCATTTCTGGCGCAAACTGCCTCTTCTTGAAAGGACAACACCATGGCAATTGAAACCGCAGTTTTGGCTGGAGGCTGTTTTTGGGGCATGCAGGACCTGGTCCGCAAGCTGCCCGGGGTGGTGTCCACCCGCGTGGGCTATGTGGGCGGCACCAACGACCACCCCAACTACCGCAACCACCCCGGCCACGCCGAGGGCGTGAGCATCGGCTTCGACAACGCGGTAACCAGCTACCGCGCGATTTTGGAATTCTTCTTCCAGATCCACGACCCCAGCACCGTGAACCGCCAGGGCAACGACGTGGGCACCAGCTACCGCTCGGCCATCTTCTACACCAGCGAGGCGCAAAAAGCCGTGGCCCTGGACACCATCCAGGACGTGGATGCCTCCGGCCTGTGGCCCGGCAAGGTGGTCACCGAAGTGCTGCCCGCGCCCACCTTCTGGGATGCGGAGCCCGAGCACCAGGACTATCTGGTGCACCGCCCCAACGGCTACACCTGCCACTTTGCCCGCCCGGGCTGGAAGCTGCCCGCACGCGCGGCACGCTGAGCGTTACATGCTTTTTAGGCTGCTAGCGCTTATTCCATCAGCGTAAGCAGCTATCGTAAAGAGAGCGATGGTTTATAGCTGGACCTGCGTGCTCGTGGCCAGCTCGATGCCCTGGGCCAGCATGCTTTGCATGAATGCGTCGTGCTGGGCCTGGAAACCGGCCACCGGGCTCATGCAATCGGTCAGCAGCACGATGCGCTGCGGCTTTTGGCGGGCCAGGTGCTCGACGATGTGCTCGGTGGTGGCGCGCACGCAGTGGCTGCTGGCTTCGCCTGCAATCAGCAGCACGTCGGCCTGGTCCATGGCGGCCATCAGCGTGTGGTTGAGGCCGGTGGCTTCGTCGTGCGCGTCGGGCACCTCGGCCATGACGGCACTGTAGTGCTCGGTCCAGGGGTTGCTGCCCTTGGTGAGCTTGGTGGCGTTGCGGCCCTGCTGGTCTTCCCAGGCGTTGTAGGCGGCGCGCACGTCGGCATGCACGTTGTGGCCCCAGCTGCCGATTTCGCAGTGCACCGGCCACACCATCAGCAGATAGCGGCCCCGGGCTTCCAGGGCGTCCAGGTAGGCCAGCGTGCGCCCCAGCGCCCCAGGCTGGCGCGGCAGGTACTGGCCTGCGTGCACGGCGGCGGCGGTGATGGTGGTGAACGGCGCCACCGCGCTGCCATCGGCCTGCTGCCAGAAGGTGGGGTGGGCGATGTCGATGCGGTGGTGCGAGTCCAGCGTGAGGGTGATGTCGGTCAGCTGTGGCCCGTGGGCGCGGATGAAGGCCGCCAGGCGCTGCATGTCGGCCGTGGCACCGGCCACGGGCAGGGCGGCGCCCGGCAGATCGCAAAAGTCGTTTTGCGGGTCGATGATGAGCAGGTGGGTGTGGTGCGACATGGCAGTAAAGGCGGTCATGGGGCTGGGGAGCGCAGGGAGGACAGCAGGGATGACAAGGATATGCCGTTGGCTTGCAAGGCCTCATAGCCCACTGCTGCGATCAGGCCCAGCATCATGACGATGGCGAGTACCCAGGGCGCGCGGCTGCGGCGCCGTGGTCGGGGCTGCGGGGGCAGGGGGGGCATGCTGAATGCAGGCTTTGCGGGCGCGGGAGGCGGTGGCGCCACGGGGGCCGGTGGGGGGGTGGGCGATGCTGCGGCGACCGGGGTGGCTTCGGGTGATGGCACCGGCGCTGCGGGCGGGGGCGGCACGGGAGAGGCCATGGAGGGGGCAGTAGGTGCGGCAGCGGGCTTGGCGAAAGGCATGGCCTCGGGTTTGGCCATGGCCTGCTCCAGCAACGACATGCGCTGGGGTGAGGATGGGGGCTGGGGTGGGGGCAACGCGGCGGCACAGTGGGCGCACACGGTCGCGTCGCGGGCGTTCTCGCTGTGGCAGGCGGGGCAGAGGTGGCTCATGTTTCAACTCGGGTAGGTGGGGCGGGCAGGCGTAAGTCCTGTGGGGGCAATGTCACATGGTGACAGCAGCCACCCACGATAATCGCGCTCCATGGACATTCTCATGCAACTTCTCGACTTCATTCTCCATGTAGACAAATACCTGGAGGCCTTTGTGATCAGCTATGGCCCCTGGGTCTATGCACTGTTGTTTCTGATCATCTTTGTGGAGACCGGCGTGGTGGTCATGCCGTTTCTGCCCGGCGACTCCTTGCTGTTTGTGGTGGGCGCCATGTGTGGCGTAGGGCTGATGTCCTACCCCGTTGCGGTGGGCCTGCTGCTGGCGGCCGCCATCCTGGGCAACCAGAGCAACTATGCGCTTGGCCGCTTTTTTGGCCCTAAGGTGTTCCAGTGGGAAGACTCAAAATTCTTCAACAAGAAAGCCTTCAACCAGGCCCATGCGTTTTACGAACGCTACGGCGGCGTGACCCTGGTGGCCGCGCGCTTCATGCCGTTTGTGCGCACCTTTGCGCCGTTTGTAGCCGGGGTGGCCATGATGGGCCGCGCCAAATTCACGTTTTTTGACGTGCTGGGCGGTGCGCTGTGGGTGGTGGGCATCGTCACCATCGGGTACTTCTTTGGCAACTTCCCGTGGGTCAAGCACAACCTGGACAAAATCATCTGGGCCATGATTTTGATCCCGGCGGCGCTGGTTGTGTTAGGCGCGCTAAAGGGCCGCAATGCGGGCAAAGCCGAAAACGCCTGATGCTTAAATTTTAGGCATCGTAAGCTTTATCCATATAAATCAAGCACTTAACCTTCCTATACAAGTGCTTGGCAGGGTTATCCACACCTTTATCCAGTGTTGGCAGGGAGAACTTGGAGCCGGTGGACAACCACTACAATCCGGTTTTTCACCGGGGGTGTCTGGATCTCAAAACCAGACTGAGAAATACCCCACACCTGATCTGGGTCATGCCAGCGGAGGGAGCGTGATGGGGTCACCCTCTTGGCCTTTTCATGCGTCTGCCGCTGGCGCACTGAAAGGCAACCATGCTGCACCGCCGTCGTTTCACCCTGGCCGCCACCGCGCTGGCCGCATTCATTTCCCTCCCTGCCCTGGCTGACGACGCCCCGCTGCGGGTGCTGGTGCACAGCTCGTTCTCGCTGCCCAAGCCGCTTCTGGCCCAGTTCGAGGCCGAGTCTGGCGTCAAGCTCAGCATCATCAAGGCGGGCGATGCGGGCGAGATGCTCAACAAGCTCATCCTCACCCGTGCCCAGCCCATCGCCGACGTGGTGTTTGGCCTGGACAACGCGTCCGTCGCCAAGGCACAGGCCAACAAGGTGCTGGAGCCGGTGGCCTACACCCAGGGCTCGGCCACCGCCCAGGTGGACGCCAACGTGGTGCCGGTGGACTACGGCTTCGTCAACCTGAACTTTGACAAGGCGGCCTTCGCCAAGAGCGGCCTGGCCCTGCCCAAGACCCTGGAAGACCTGGCCCAACCCGCCTACCGCAACCTGCTGGTGGTGCCCAACCCGGCCACCTCCAGCCCCGGCTACGCGTTCTTGCTGGCCACCATTGCCGGTATGGGCGAAGAAAAGGCCTTTGACTGGTGGGCCCGCATGCGCGGCAACGGCGTGAAAGCCGTAAAGGGCTGGACCGAGGCCTACTACACCGAATTCAGCCGCAACGGCGGCACCCGCCCGCTGGTGGTCAGCTACGCCAGCAGCCCGGCGGCCGAGGTGTTCTACAGCAAGGAAAAAATCACCGAATCGCCCACCGGCAACCTGTTCCTCAAGGGTGGCGTGTTCCGCCAAGTCGAGGGCGTGGCCCTGGTGGCCGGTGGCGGCCAGCGGGAGGCGGCTGGCAAGTTCATCCGCTTCATGCGCTCCGGCGTGGTGCAAGAGGCTTTGCAAACCACCATGTGGATGTACCCCATCGAAGCCCACACGCCGCTGGCCGACGTGATGAAGCACGCCGTGGAACCCACCGCCTTTGACAGCCTGCCCGCCGAGACGATTGCCGACAAGGGCACGGGCTGGGTGGCGCGCTGGACGCAAGTCGTCTTGAAGTAGATGCCGCCTCGCCGTTGGCGATCGGCCGCGTTGGCCCTGCTGCCGCTGCTGGCCTTGGGCGTGCTGCTGGTGGCCCCGGTGCTGCGGCTGGCGGGCGAGGGCTGGTGGGGCGATTTGGCCACCCAAACACCCAGCTCCCCGTGGGCACTGTGGACCGATCCGTATCTGCGTTGGCGCGTGCTGTGGTCGGTGCTGCAGGCGGCGGCTACCTGCATCGCCGCGCTGCTGCTGGGCTTGCCCGTGGCCTGGGTGCTGGCGCGCTGGGAGTTTGCGGGCCGCAGCCTGGTGCTGCGCCTGTTGATGCTGCCGTTTGTGGTGCCCACCCTGGTCGCCGCGCTGGGCGTGCTGGCGCTGTGGGGGCCGCGCGGGGTGTTCAGCGGCTGGCTGGATGTCCACCTGCAAGACACGCCTTGGCTGCTGCTGTACGGGAACCTGTTCTTCAACCTGTGCGTGGTGGTGCGCGCCGGGGTGGACGCGCTGGAGCACGTCAGCGCGCCGCGCGTGGCGGCGGCCCGCACGCTGGGGGCCACGCCCTGGCGGGCGTTCTGGCGGGTCGAGTGGCCCGCCATCCTGCCCTGGCTGGCGTCCAGCCTGTGCCTGGTGTTTTTGTACTGCTTTGCCGGGTTTGGCCTGGCCCTGGTACTGGGTGGCCAGCGCTACGCCACGGTGGAGGTGGAGATCTACACCCTGGTCGCCCACGAGCTGCAACTGGCCCCGGCCAGCCTGCTGGCGCTGTGGATGCTGCTGTTGACCGGCACGGTGGCTTGGGGCTACGCGCTTATTGAGAAACGCCTGGCCACGCCCACCCGCGTGCAGCCCATCGCCCGCCAGCACCCCAGCCGCCCGGCGCACTGGCTGGGCGTGGCCGCGGCACTGGGCGTGCTGGCCTTCTTTTGCGCCGCGCCGCTGGTAGCCATTGTGTGGCGCGCCGCCCATGCCGGCTGGGACACCTGGGCGCTGGTGGCCGACGTTGAGACGCTGGCCGCGCTGTGGAACACCCTGCGTTTTTCCGCCACCGCGCTGCTGCTGGCCACCGTGCTGGGCGTGCTGCACGCGCTGGCCGCGCAAAGCTCCGTAGCGATGCGTGCCGCCGCGTTCCTGCCGTTTGTGGTGTCGCCCATCACCGTGGCTTTCGGCCTGCTGCTGCTGTACCCGCAATGGACCGCCAGCCTGCCGCTGCTGTTGTGCGCCTACGCCGTGCTGGCCTATCCGTTTGTCGCCAAGTCGCTGGCATCGGCCCTGGACAACGTGCCCGAACACCTGCCCCAGGCCGCCCGCAGCCTGGGCGCCAGCCCCTGGCGCGTGTTCTGGCGCGTCACCTTGCCCATGGTGGCCCCCGCACTGCGCCGGGGCATGGCTTTCGCGGCGGCTACCGCTCTGGGCGAATTTGCCGTGACCCTGTTTTTATCCCGCCCCGAATGGGCCACGCTGACCACGCTGATCTACCAGCGCCTGGGCCGCCCGGGTGCTGCCAATGGCGATGCGGCTCTGGTGCTGGCCTGCGTGCTGATGGCGCTGGCCCTGGCCGCATTTGCGTTGATCGAAGGCCCACGCCGGACAGAATCTCCCCATGCTTGAACTGCGCTTCATCACCAAACACTACGGCCCGCGCTTGCTGGCCGACCAGCTCAGCCTGCAAGTGGCCGAGGGCGAAATCGTCGCCTTGCTCGGCCCCTCGGGCAGTGGCAAAAGCACCTTGCTGAAGATTGCCGCCGGGCTGGAGGCCGCCGAGTCGGGGAGCGTCTGGTTCGATGGCCAGGACATCAGCCGCCTGCCGCCCGAGCGGCGCGGCTTTGCGCTGATGTTCCAGGACTTTGCGCTGTTTCCGCATCTGGACGTGCGCGACAACGTAGCCTTTGGCCTGGTCGAGCAGCGGGTGCCCAAGGCCCAGGCCCGCCAGCGCGCTGAAGTCCTGCTGGAGCGCTTCGGCCTGGCCAACCACGCCCGGCACCGGGTCTGGACGCTTTCGGGTGGCGAGCAGCAGCGCGTGGCCCTGGCACGGGCCCTCATCACCGCGCCCCGTGCGCTGCTGCTGGACGAGCCGTTTTCCGCCCTGGATGCCGCCCTGCGCCGCGACCTGCAGGCTGAATTCCGCCAGCGCATCTTTGAAGCCGGTATGGCCACGGTGTTGGTCACCCACGACGAAGCCGAAGCCCAGGCCATGGCCACGCGCGGCCTGCGGCTGGTGGCAGGGCGGCTGGAGCAGTTATGGTGATTTGCTCCTAAATAAGTAGCTTCTTGCGCTTATGGAATAAGCGCTGGAGGCCTATTTCTTATAAATCCGCAGACGCCTGCGGGCTTGGCAAGGTGCTGCCGACATGCACCAAATTGAGGCAAAACTGGGCCTTATACCAAACAAGAATCGCTTATGTGCATTATTTCGTGCGGGCGCGCACCGGCTCTGTGCGATACTAGGGTTAACCCTGAAAAATGGGAAACGGATTTACCCCAGGACATTTTGGCCATGCACATTCTTTATTTATTTTGGTTCTCCGCACGCAACGCGGTCAACGCCATCGGTCGCCATCTCGACCAGCAAGACCAGCGCGATGTAGACAGCTATCTGGGCAAATCCCAGTCGTTCGCCGACCTTGAGTCCCGCGAACGCCAGTGGCTGCAATCCCAGTAATTTTTACCATTTTCAGGCGCCGTGCCTGAGTCCTTTTTGGAGTTTCACCATGCAAGTTCTGTATTTCATCAAATCCCTGTTCGCCGTTGCCCAAATCCAGTTTGCCCCCGGCGAGCGCGTCAACCTGGTGCGTCGTGGCAGCATCGAGCGCACCGACGGCTACGTGCTGGCCCAGACCGACAAGGGCGTGCTGGTCGAGTGGCCCCGCGCTGGCTCCAGCCTGGTGAACTCGACCGACCTGACCGTCATCGTCTAAATCTGCTTGGTTATTGGGTGCCGAAAATACGGTCACCCGCATCGCCCAGACCGGGCACGATGTAGCCGTGGCTGTTGAGCTGGCGGTCGATGGCGGCGGTATAGATGGCCACATCGGGGTGCGCAGCCTGCAACGCGGCCACGCCTTCGGGGCAGGTCAGCAGGCAGACAAACTTGATCGACTTCGGGTTCAGCTCCTTGAGCCGCTCCACCGCCGCAATGGCCGAGTTGCCGGTGGCCAGCATGGGGTCCACGATCACCACATCGCGCTCTTGCATGTCCTTGGGCATCTTGAAATAGTACTCCACGGCCGTCAGCGTCTTGGGGTCGCGGTACAGGCCCACATGGCCTACGCGCGCGCCCGGCACCACGCTGAGCATGCCCTCCAGAATGCCGTTGCCCGCGCGCAGGATGGACACAAACACCAGCTTCTTGCCGTCGATCACCCGGGCGGTCATGGTCTCCAGCGGGGTTTCGATCTCCACGTCTTGCATCGGCATGTCGCGCGTGACCTCGTAGGCCATCAGCGAACTCAGCTCGTTGAGCAGGCGGCGGAAGGTGTTGGTGCTGGCATCCTTGCGGCGCATCAGCGTCAGCTTGTGTTGCACCAGCGGGTGGTTGATCAGGTGGACGTTGCTCATGGTGTGCTTCTTCAATGGGTTAGAAAACGGTGCCATCGCTGGCGATGTTCAGGGGTGGTGTACCGCCCCGCAAGCGCTGGGCCAGCACGCGGCCTGCGGCCCATGTGCCGCCCTCCAACACGCAGGCCAGCGGCATTTGCGCGGCGGTAAGGCCTAGCTCGGCGCGCACCAGCGGGGCCAGTTCGTCCAGCAGGGCCACCGTCAAAGCGCGCCATTCGACGATGCATTCGTCGCCTGCGGTGTGCGCCTGGGTGGCCAGGGCCGGGTCTTTCAATACCAGCACGCCGCTGTCGAGCAACAGGCCGCCGTTGCGGTATTCGGGCAGACCGGTCAGTGCGTCCAGCCCGGTCACGGTCACATCGGCCCATTCCAGCGGCTCCAGCAGCGAGTAGGTGAGCCACTGCGACAGCTTGTGGAAGGGCATCCAGCCTGCAGATGCACCTTCGCCGGGCACGGCGCTGTGCTGCCAGCAGTCACCGAGCGCAATCTCGGCCCCATCGTCAGTTTTGATAGCATTTTGTGCAGGCCAGATAGGCGACAGCGTGGCAAGCAGTGCGCCAAGAATGTCGTGCGCCGCCACCGTGGGCTCGTCGGTGTCGGTAGGCACCAAGTGGTCAAACAAGCGGCCCGGACGGCACAGTCCACCCGCACCGCCAAACACTTCGGGCTGGGCTGCAACTACCTCGCCCAGGCGGCGCAACAGGGTGGCGCGGCCTTCCAGCCCGACCAGCGGGTTTTCCACGCCGACCTGGAAGGCATCGCCCAACTGGCGCGAGGTGAGGGACTGCAGGCCCAGCGCGTCGGCCTGGCAGGGCTGGGTGGGTTTGCTGGAAAACAGGCCTTTGGTGAAGGCGTTGAAGCTGGCCACGCCCAGGCCTTCGGAGCGGCTGAGCTTTTGGCCCGTGCGCGGGTCGGTGTAGCTCCAGTCGGGGCCCGCGCCTGCATCCAGCAGCACGCTGACGATGGCCAGGTCGATCTGCGCGCGGGCCCGTTTGGCCACCGAGACCTTGCCCAGCTCTTCGGTCATCTGGTCCACGCGCTTTACGCCGCCCGCCTCAAAATGCCGCCAGCGGCTGTGGTACGGGATCTGCAGGCTGGGGTAATTTGTGCGGGTGACCTCGGCCACCAGTTGCGCGGTGGGGGCCAGTGCGGCATCCACCACGGTGAAATACTGTGAATCGCCCGCACGGGCGCGCGCCAGCAGGCCCTGGGCCCGCGCACGGATGGTGTTTGTAGAGCGTAATAGGGCTCCAGCGCTTACTGCATCAGCGTGAGCAGCTATTAAAGTTGTAGTCATTCAGTCAATCCACGGCCCTTGGCCTTTTTGAGTTCTTCGGCATCCGGTACGGCACCGGGCGTGAAGTAGCCCGCGGCCATTTTCGCGTCCATTTCCACTTGGGCATCGGCGGGGATCATGTGCTCGGGGATATTCACCCGCTGCACCACCTCGATACCGGCGCGGGTGATGGCGTCGTATTTCATATTGCTCATCGACACCAGGCGGTGGATCTTGCGGATGCCCAGCCAGTTCAGCACGTCGGGCATGAGTTCCTGGAAGCGCATGTCCTGCACGCCCGCCACGCATTCGGTGCGGTTGAAATACTGGTCGGCGGTGTCGCCCCCCACCTGGCGCTTGCGGGCGTTGTAGACCAGAAATTTGGTGACTTCGCCCAGAGCCCGGCCTTCCTTGCGGAAGTAACTCACCAGGCCCACGCCGCCGCGCTGCGCGCCCTGGATGCATTCTTCGATGGCGTGCGTGAGGTAGGGGCGGCAGGTGCAGATGTCGGAGCCAAATACGTCCGAGCCGTTGCACTCGTCGTGCACGCGCGCCGTGAGCTCCACCTCGGGATTCGCCAGGTCGCGCGGGTTGCCGAAGATGTAGGCCGTCAGGCCGCCGATGGGCGGCAAAAACACTTCCAGGTCGCTGCGGGTCACCAGTTCGGGGTACATGCCGCCGGTTTCCTCGAACAGGATGCGGCGCAGTTCGGCCTCGGTGCAGCCAAAGCGCTTGGCCACTTCGGGCAGGTACCACACGGGTTCTACCGCCACCTTGGTGACCATGGCCGCGCCGCTGGCGGTGAGGAATTTGCCGTCGGCCTTCAGACGGCCCGACTGCAGCGCTTCGATGACTTCGGGCAGGATCACATGGGCCTGGGTGACGGCGATGGTAGGGCGGATGTCGTAGCCCTCGGCCAGTTCTGATGCAAACACGTCGGCTACCGTGGCGCCCCAGGGGTCCATGGCCACGATGCGGCCCGGCTCGCTCCATTGCGGGTAGGGGCCGATGATGTCGGTGGGCATGGTGTTGGTCAGGTCGGCCTTGTGCTGCGGCGACAGGCCGCCCGAGGCAACTGCAAGCGCGCGGTAAATGCTGTAACTGCCGCTGTGCGTGCCGATGACGTTGCGGTGGCTGCGTTTGGTGGTGGTGCCCACCACCGGGCCGCGTTCGGCGGCGGTAGCGGCCGCCCAGCGGATGGGCAGTGCGCCGTAGCCGCTGGCGTGCGAGGTGAGGCGGATGTGGCTGGTTTGCGCGGGAGCCATCGAGCCGGTGGCGGTGTCAGCGGGCATAAAGAGTCCTCAAATGGCGTATCGATTGACTTATCAAATAGCGTAACAATTTCGGTGCACGCTATGCATTTTGCATGCCGAACCGCTGCCAAACTGCCGCTTGCGGGGCGGGTGTCAAAAAACCTTCATTCAGCTGCCCTACATTGGCAAAAACGCAGCGGATATCCCGCAATGCACAGCCCGCACATGGGCAAAAAAGGCCACCTTGAAAACCAAATCCCTTATCCATTGTGCCCTTGCAGGCCTTGTCTCTGGCATGGCGCTGACAGCCTGCGGTGGCAGCGATGACGCGCCCGCTACCTGGCCGCCGGTGCCGACCTTGATCGGCCACCGGGGTGCGCCCGCATTGCGCCCGGAGCACACGATCGCCTCCTACACCCAGGCCATCGAAGACGGTGCCAACATCATCGAGCCCGATCTGGTCAGCACCAAGGACGGCGTGCTGGTGGCCCGCCACGAGAACGCGATTGCCATCCTGAACGCCGACGGCAGCGTGCGGGAGGCCACCACCGACATCGTGGACCGCCCCGAGTTCGCTTCCCGCAAGGCCACCAAAACCATTGACGGCACCGCGATCACCGGCTGGTTTACCGAAGACCTGACGCTGGCCGAACTGAAAACTCTGCGCGCCCGCGAGCGCATCCCGGCCATCCGCCCGGCCAACGTGGCCTACAACGGCCAGTTCCAGGTGCCCACCTTCCAGGAGGTGATTGACCTGGCCAAGGCCAAGTCGGCAGAAAAAGGCCGCACCATCGGCATCTACCCCGAAACCAAGCACCCCACCTACTTCAAGTCGATTGGTTTGCCGCTGGAGAAGCGCCTGGTGGACACCCTGGCGGCCAATGGCTGGAACTCGAAAGCCGCACCGGTGTTCATCCAGTCGTTCGAGGTGGCCAACCTGAAAGAAATCCGCACCTTGACCACGGCGCGCACCGTGCAACTGCTGTCGTCCAGCGGTCGCCCATATGACTTTGTGGCGGCTGGGGCCAGCGAGACCCGCAGCTATGCCGACCTGGTCACCCCCGCCGGGCTGAAGGAAGTGGCCAGCTACGCCAACGCCATCGGACCGAGCAAAGACATGGTGATTCCACTGGTCAGCGGCAACCTGGGTACGCCCACGGCGCTGGTCGCCAACGCCAAGGCGGCGGGTCTGGCGGTGCACATCTATACGCTGCGGCCTGAAAACAACTTTTTGCCCACCAGCCTGAAGAAGGCCCCGACGTCCGACCCGACGGTGCGCGGCGACAGCGTCACCGAAATCCAGACCTTTTTGCAGGCGGGCATCGACGGCTTCTTTACCGATGACTCCGCCGTTGGCAAGGAAGCGATCCGCACCTTTGTGAAGAAGTAACGGGAGCGGCGGGGCTGAAAGCCCCTGCCTTCAGCGTTTGCCGCCGAAGATGCCGCCGAGCACGCCGCGCAAGATTTCTTGCCCGACCTTGGTGCCCATGGTGCGTACCGCAGACTTCATCATGGTCTGGGCCAGGCCGTCGTGCTTGCCGCCGCGCGGGCCGGTGGTGCCGAACAGGATGTCGTTCAAACCACCCATCAGGCCGCCGCCCGCGGCCGCAGCGGGCGGTGCCATACCGGGCAGGCTGGGCGGCTGGACAGGCACCGAGGCATTGGCCGCAGTGGTTTCCGTGCGGCCCTTGAGCTTTTCATAGGCCGATTCGCGGTCTACCAGCTTTTCGTACACGCCAGCCACCAGCGAGGTCTGGATCAGCGCCTGGCGTTGCTCCGGCGTAATGGGGCCGAGCTGGCTGCCCGGCGGCAGCACGAACACGCGCTCGGTGATGCTGGGGCGGCCCTTGGCATCCAGCAGGCTTACCAGCGCCTCGCCCACGGCCAGCTCGGTGATGGCGGCTTCGATGTCCAGGCCCGGCTTTTGGCGCATGGTCTGCGCCGTGGCCTTGACGGCTTTCTGGTCGCGCGGGGTGAAGGCGCGCAGGGCGTGCTGCACGCGGTTGCCCAGCTGGGCCAGCACTGAATCGGGGATGTCCAGCGGGTTTTGCGTCACAAAGTACACGCCCACGCCTTTGGAGCGCACCAGGCGCACCACCAGCTCGATGCGTTCCACCAGGGCTTTGGGCGCTTCGTTAAACAGTAGATGTGCTTCGTCGAAAAAGAACACCAGTTTGGGCTGTTCGGGGTCACCGATTTCGGGCAGCTGCTCAAACAGCTCAGACAGCATCCACAGCAAAAAGGTCGCGTACAGTCGCGGCGAGTTCATCAGCTTGTCGGCGGTGAGGATGTTGACCACACCCTTGCCGTCCACGGTCTGCATGAAGTCGCTGATGTTGAGCATGGGCTCGCCAAAGAACTTGTCGCCGCCCTGTGACTCGATCTGCAGCAAGCCGCGCTGGATGGCGCCCACGCTGGCGGCGGACACATTGCCGTACTGGGTGGTGAATTCGCTGCTGTTGTCGCCCACGTACTGCAGCATGGCGCGCAGGTCTTTCAGGTCGAGCAGCAGCATGCCGTGGTCGTCGGCGATCTTGAACACCATGTTGAGCACCCCGCCCTGGGTGTCGTTCAGGTTCAGCATGCGGCCCAACAAAAGCGGGCCCATGTCAGACACGGTGGCGCGCACCGGGTGGCCTTGCTCGCCAAACACGTCCCACAGCGTGGCGGGGCAGGCTATGGGAGAGGGCTGGTCAATGCCGCGCTCTTTCAGGATGCTGGCGAGCTTGTCGCCAATACGGCCCGCCTGGCTGATGCCGGTCAGGTCGCCCTTCACATCGGCCATGAAGACCGGCACGCCGATTTTCGAAAAATTCTCGGCCAGGGTCTGCAAGGTGACGGTTTTGCCGGTGCCGGTAGCGCCGGTGATCAGGCCGTGGCGGTTCGCCAACGCAGGCAGCAGCTCGCAAAGGGCGGTGGCATTTTTGGCAATTAAGATGGGTTCGGCCATGGCGAGAGTCCTGACGGGTAGGGGTAAGTAAAATCTGGCCGTAGATTAAATCAATTGACAAGGAATTTTTGTGGCTGGTCACAGTAAATGGGCGAATATTCAGCACCGCAAGGGTCGCCAGGATGAGAAGCGGGGCAAGATCTGGACCCGCGTGATCCGCGAGATCATGGTGGCGGCACGCCTGGGCGGCGGTGACCTGAGCATCAATCCGCGCCTGCGCCTGGCCGTGGAAAAAGCCAAGGCCGCCAATCTGGCCGCCGAAACGGTCAAGCGCAACATCGAAAAAGCCACTGGTACGCTGGAAGGTGTGTCGTATGAAGAGATCCGCTACGAAGGCTACGGCATCGGCGGCGCGGCCATCATTGTGGACACCATGACCGACAACCGCGTGCGCACCGTGGCCGAGGTGCGCCACGCCTTCAGCAAATACGGTGGCAACATGGGCACCGAGGGTTCGGTGGCGTTTCAGTTCAAACACTGCGGGCAAATCATCTTTGCCCCGGGCACCGACGAAGACAAGCTCATGGAAGTGGCCCTGGAAGCCGGGGCCGAAGACGTGATCACCGACGAAGACGGCGCCATCGAGGTGCTGACCGCCTACACCGACTTTGAAGCCGTCAAGCTGGCGTTGGAAAAAGCCGGTTTTCAATCCGATCTGGCCGAAGTCACCATGCGCGCCGACAACACTATCGACCTGGAAGGCGAAGACGCCGAAAAAATGCAAAAACTACTGGATGTGCTCGAAGATCTGGACGATGTCCAAGAAGTCTTTCACAACGCTGGCCTATGAAAGTCTTAGTCATTGGCGGCGGTGGCCGCGAACATGCACTCGCCTGGAAGCTCAACACCTGTGCCCGCGTGAGCCAGGTTTATGTGGCCCCCGGCAACGGCGGCACGGCCCTGGACGACCAGCTCATCAACATCGCCATCACCGACGTGCAGGCACTGCGCAAGTGGGCCCAGACCGAGGGTATTGCGCTGACCGTGGTTGGGCCCGAAGGCCCGTTGGCCGCTGGCGTGGTGGACGAGTTCCGCAGCCACGGCATGCGCATTTTTGGTGCCACCAAGGCCGCCGCGCAGCTGGAGAGCTCCAAGGCGTTTTCCAAAGCCTTCATGCAGCGCCACGCCATTCCCACGGCCGAGTTTGAAACCTTTACCGATCCGGCAGCGGCCCACGCCTACGTCGATCAAAAAGGCGCGCCCATTGTGGTCAAGGCCGATGGCCTGGCCGCAGGCAAAGGCGTGGTGGTGGCCCAAACCCTGGCCGAGGCGCACGAGGCCATCGACTTCATGTTGCTGGATAACACCCTGGGCGTGAGCCACAACGAGGGTGGTGCGCGGGTGGTGATCGAGGAGTTTTTGGCGGGCGAAGAAGCCAGCTTCATCGTCATGTGCGATGGCAAGAACGTGGTCCCCCTGGCCACCAGCCAGGACCACAAGCGCCTGCTCGACGGCGACCATGGCCCGAACACCGGCGGCATGGGGGCGTATTCGCCCGCGCCGGTGGTTACCGCCGATGTGCACGCCCGTGCCATGCGCGAAATCATTCTGCCCACCATCAAGGGCATGGAAAAAGACGGCATCACCTACACCGGCTTCCTGTACGCCGGGCTGATGATCGATGCCAAGGGCAAGCCCAAGACGCTGGAGTTCAACTGCCGCCTGGGCGACCCCGAAACCCAGCCGCTGATGATGCGCCTCAAATCCGACCTGTTCGAAGTCTTGTGGGCAGCCACCGAGCCTGGCCCGCACGGCAAGCTGGACCAGGTCAGCCTGGACTGGGACCGCCGCATTGCCCTGGGTGTGGTGCTGGCGGCGCACGGCTACCCGATGGCACCGCGCAAGGGCGATGCCATCACCGGCCTGCCTAAAAATACCGACGACGCCGTGGTGTTCCACGCGGGCACGGTAAAGCAGGACGATGTGGTGTCCACCTCGGGCGGACGGGTGCTGTGCGTGACGGTGCTGGCCGATAACGTCAAGCTGGCCCAGCAGCATGCGTACGAAGTCACCCGTGGCATCCAGTTCGACGGTATGCAGTACCGCCGCGACATCGGATACCGTGGTGTGAAGGGTTGAGCTTGCACACCGCTGATCGGATGCGCGCCTACTTGCTGGGCCTGCAATCGTCCATTACCACCCGCATGGCCGCGCTGGATGGCGGCAGCTTCCTGAGCGACGCCTGGGAAAAGCCCGCGGGCGAAAAACTGCAAGGGCAGGGCATTACCCAGATTCTGGAAAACGGTGCCGTGCTGGAGCGCGCGGGCTGCGGCTTTTCGCACGTCCGCGGGCCGCAGTTGCCGCCCAGTGCCACCCAGCACCGCCCCCAATTGGCGGGCGCGCCCTTCGAGGCCATGGGGGTGTCACTGGTGTTCCACCCGCGCAACCCGTATGCGCCCACGGTGCACATGAATGTGCGCATGATCGTGGCCACGCCCGAAGGTGGCGCACCCGTGTGCTGGTTTGGCGGCGGCATGGACCTGACACCCATCTACGGCTTTGCAGAAGACGCGGTGCATTTCCACCGCACCTGCCAGACCGCACTGGCCCCGTTTGGGGACGACAAATACCCGCGCTTCAAGCAATGGTGCGACGAGTACTTCTACCTCAAGCACCGCCAGGAGCCGCGCGGCATTGGCGGCGTGTTTTTCGACGACTTTTCCGAGCTGGGCACCGACGACAGCCTGGCCATGGTGCAGGCCGTGGGGTCGGCGTTTCTGGACGCCTACGTGCCGATTCTGGAGCGCCGCCAGCATACGCCGTACGGCGAGCGCGAGCGGGCATTCCAGCTGTACCGGCGCGGGCGCTACGTGGAATTCAACCTGGTGTGGGACCGGGGCACGCACTTTGGCCTGCAGTCGGGTGGGCGCACCGAGTCCATCTTGCTGTCGATGCCACCGCTGGCCAGTTGGTCGTACCAGCATGCACCGGAGCCGGGCTCGGCCGAAGAGGCCCTGACCCGAGACTATTTGGTCGCCCGCGCATGGGTGTGAGCCCGCCCGTGCGCCGGATTGGCGTATTTGGCGGTGCGTTTGATCCACCGCACCATATGCACGTGGCCCTGGTGCGGACGGCTCTGGCGCAACTGCAGCTGGACGCGCTGTACGTGTTTCCCACGGGCCATGCCTGGCACAAGAGCCGCACGCTCAGCCCGGCGGCCGACCGGCTGGCCATGGCCCGGTTGGCCTTTGGCGACATCCCGGGCGTGGTGGTCGATCCGCGCGAAATTGAACGCAGTGGCCCCACCTACACCATCGACACTTTGCACGAGCTGCAGACCGAAGAACCCCAGGCGCAGCTCTACCTGGTGATGGGCGAAGACCAGGCCGCTCGGCTGCCAACCTGGCATGGTTGGGAGGAGATTGTGCAGGCAGCTATAATTTGTGTAGCTTCTCGTGCCGATGAATCAAGCACCAGCAGGCCTTTTATGCCTGAGTTCTTGCCTGGATGCTTGCCTTCAGGCCGTTACCAGGCGCTGCAGGTTCCCCCCATGGAACTCAGCGCCACCGCCATCCGCCACCGTGCCGCCACCTCGCAAGGGATAGCCCATCTGGTTCCCGACGGCGTAGCACGCTATATTGACCACCACCTTCTTTACCGAACCGACCGATGACCACTTCTGCCCAAAACGAAACCGTTGCCAAAAAAGACACCCAAAAACTCCAGCGCGCCATCGTCGATGGCCTGGAGGATGTCAAGGCGGTGGACATTGTGGTGTTTGACACCGAAGGCCTGTCGGCCCTGTTCGAGCGCGTGATCATCGCCTCGGGCACGTCGAACCGCCAAACCAAGGCGCTGGCCGCCAGCGTGCGCGATGCCGTGCGCGAGGCCGGTTTTGCCAAGCCCCGCATGGAAGGCGAGTCCAACGGCGAATGGATCATTGTGGATTGCGGCCGCGCCGTAGTGCACATCATGCAACCCGCCATCCGCCAGTACTACCACCTGGAAGAGCTGTGGGGCGAAAAACCCATCCGCCTCAAGCTGGGTGCTGCCAAGCCCCTGCCCAAGGCCGAAGAAGTCAAACCGGCCAAGCCTGCCAAGAAGGTGCCTGCCAAAAAGCTGTCGCCCGCGGCTGCCAAACGCGCCGCCAAGATCGCCGACCGCGAATACGCGGAGAGCCTGCTGGCGCCCGAGCGTCCGGTGCTGGAAGTGGCCCCCAAGCGCGCTGCCCGCAAGACGGCTGTTGCCACGCCTGTGCCTTCCAAGACCTCGACTTCGACCCGTGGCCCGGTGAAGACGGCCGCTAAAACCGCAGCCAAGACCGCAGTGAAGACGCCCGCCAAGACCGCAGCCGTCAAGACCGTGGCCAAGACCGTGGTCATCAAGGCCCCGATCGAGACCGTGAAGAAAGCCGCCGCCGCCAAGCGTGCTGCACCCAAGACCCCCAAAGCGCCTGCCAAACGCGCCCCTGGCCGCAAGTAAATGAAGCTGGTGATAGTGGCCGTAGGCCAGCGCATGCCCGACTGGGCGCAAACTGCCTACGACGACTACGCCAAACGCTTTCCGCCCGAGCTCAAGGTCGAGCTCAAGGCCGTCAAGACCGAACCCCGGGGTTCCAAAACCCTGGAGACGATCTATGCGGCCGAGCGCGAACGCATAGAAGCCGCCATCCAGTCCAGCATCGGCCGCAATGCCCGTATCGTGGCCCTGGATGAAAGGGGTACTGCGCTGACGACAAAAGCATTGGCGGTTAAGCTCAAGGGCTGGCAGTTGGAGAGCGACGACGTGGCCCTGGTGATCGGTGGCCCCGACGGCCTGGACCCGGCTTTTCGCCAGGCGGCCCATGAGCGCATCCGCCTGTCAGACCTGACCCTACCGCACGCCTTTGCCCGCGTGCTGCTGGTCGAGCAGTTGTACCGGGCTTGGTCGGTCAATGCCAACCATCCGTACCATCGCGAATAAGTACCGAGAATGAACCTATGCTGAGTTGGTTTGAAAACCTGGTCCATCCGTACACGGACGACACCCCCCAGCCGCCACCGCGCGGCTTTTTTCATTTTGTGTGGGCCTGTAGTTTCGGCGTACGCAAATACATCCTGGCCATGACCTTGCTCACGGCCGGGGTGGGCGTGTTCGAGGCGCTGCTGTTCGCGATGATGGGCCGGGTGGTCGACTGGCTGGGCAAGGTGCAACCGGCCTTGCTGTGGACGCAAGAGAAGAACAATTTATTGCTCTTGTGCGCGCTGTTGCTGGGTAGTCCGCTATTGATTGCATTGCAAACCCTGTTCAAGCACCAGACGCTGGCTGCCAACTTTCCGATGATGCTGCGCTGGAAGTTCCACCGCCTGATGCTGGGCCAGAGCATGGGCTTTTACCAGGACGAGTTTGCCGGGCGCGTGGCCACCAAGGTGATGCAGACCGCGCTGGCGGTGCGCGATGTGTGCTTGATCCTGGGCGACATTCTGGTGTTTGTGACCATCTACTTCGTCACCATGGTGGCGGTGGTGGGGAGCTTTGATGCCTGGATGCTGCTGCCCTTCCTGGGCTGGGTGGTGCTGTACGGGCTGGCGATCCGCTTCTTTGTGCCGCGCCTGTCGCGGGTGGCCAAAAAGCAGGCCGATGCCCGCTCGCTGATGACCGGCCGCATCACCGACGCCTACACCAACATTGCCACTGTCAAGCTGTTTTCGCATGCCGGGCGCGAGGCCGGGTTTGCCCGTTCGGCGATGCAGGACTTTTTGCTGACGGTGCACCGCCAGATGCGTCTGGTGAGTGGTTTTGAGGTGGTCAACCACATCCTGGGCATTCTGCTGATTCTGTCCACCGCCGGGCTGGCGCTGTGGCTGTGGACGCAAGGCCAGGTGGGTGTGGGCGCAGTGGCAGCGGCCACCGCCATGTCACTGCGGCTGAACGGCATTTCGCACTGGGTGATGTGGGAAATGGCCTCGCTGTTTGAACACGTCGGCACGGTACAGGACGGGCTGAACACCTTGTCGCGCCCGCAAGCCGTGCAGGATGCGCCCGATGCGCAGCCGCTGCAGGTGCCCAAGGGCGAGGTGCGCTTTGAGAACGTGGACTTTGCCTATGGCGCCAAGGGGCCGGGTGCCCGCAAGGTGATCGACCAGATGTCGCTGCACATCCGTGCCGGGGAAAAAATTGGCCTGGTAGGGCGCTCCGGTGCGGGCAAGTCCACCATCGTGAACCTGCTGCTGCGGTTCTACGACGTGGAGCACGGCCGCATCCTGGTCGATGGACAGGATATTTCGCAGGTCACCCAGGAGAGCCTGCGCGCGCAGATCGGCATGGTCACGCAAGACACCTCGCTGCTGCACCGCTCGGTACGCGACAACATCCTCTACGGTCGGCCCGATGCCACCGATGCCCACATGGAAGCGGCAGCGCGGCGCGCGGAAGCCTTTGAATTCATCCACACCCTCAGCGACCCGAGTGGCCGCACCGGCTTTGATGCCCATGTGGGCGAGCGCGGTGTCAAGCTGTCGGGGGGCCAGCGCCAGCGGATTGCGATTGCCCGCGTAATGCTGAAAGACGCGCCCATCCTGCTGCTGGACGAGGCCACCAGCGCCCTCGACTCCGAGGTCGAAGCGGCGATCCAGTCCAGCCTGTACCGCCTGATGGAAGGCAAGACCGTGGTCGCCATTGCCCACCGCCTGTCCACCATTGCGGCCATGGACCGGCTGGTGGTGCTGGACAAGGGGCGTATTGTCGAGATGGGCGATCACCGCAGCCTGCTGGCCTCGGGCGGCCTGTATGCCCGCTTGTGGGCGCACCAGAGCGGTGGCTTTCTGGGGGAAGAAGTCGACGAACCCGCAGGCATTGCCACGGTGTAGGTTTCGATGGTTCAAAATATTCGAACCATTCCGACGAATTGAGTGAACTTTTTGCCGGGGACAGTTTCTACACTATCCTCCAGTTTCACCCCATAGGGCTTTACCGCCCGATGCACACTTTATGCCCTTGCCCACACCTGCCTCTGCCCGGCCTGCCCGATACACCGCTGTCGCCAAGCTTTTGCATTGGGTATTGGCGCTGGCCCTGATCGGTATCTTTGGGGTGGGTCTGTACATGGCCGATCTGCCGTTCTCGCCCCAGCGGCTCAAGCTCTACAACTGGCACAAATGGGCCGGCATCACGATTTTGTCGCTGTCGGCATTGCGTTTGTTGTGGCGTATGACCCACCGCCCGCCGTCTTTGCCGGCGGCCATGGCGCAAAGCATGCCCCGCTGGCAGCATTGGGCGCATGAGGGCACCCACTATGCAATGTACGCACTGTTTTTTGCTGTGCCCTTGATCGGTTGGGCTTACAGCTCGGCCGCTGGTTTCCCGATTGTGGTGTTTGGCGTGCTGCCTTTGCCGGACCTGCTGGCCGCCAACAAGGAACTGGCCGAGACCATCAAGCCGCTGCACAGCCTGGCGGCCTGGGCCCTGTGCGCCCTGGCAGCGCTGCACATAGCTGCAGCCCTCAAACACCAGTTCATAGACCGTGACGGCCTGATTGGCCGCATGCTGCCTTAAACCTTCTTTTTTGCGAAAGCCCTTCATGTCCTCTTTGTTGAAATTGTCCGCTGCCCTGCTTTTTTCTGGTGTGGCGGTTGCCGGGTTTGCACAGCAGAAGATCGTGCCCGCCCAGAGCGAGATCGTGTTTGTGAGCAAGCAAATGGGTGTGCCGGTGGAAGGGCGCTTCAAGAAATTTGACGCCCAGATCAGCTTTGATGCCGCCAAGCTCGATGCCAGCAAGGTCAGCTTCACGGTGGACATGGGCAGTGCCTCTTTGGGCGCACCAGAAACCGATGCCGAGCTGCCCAAACCCACCTGGTTCAGCACCGTGAAGTTCCCGCAGGCCACGTTCACGTCCTCCAGCATCAAGGCGCTGGGCGGCGGCAAGTTTGACGTGGCGGGCAAGCTCAACATCAAGGGCCAGGCCCGCGATGTGGTGGTGCCCGTGGCCATGGTGCAAACCGGTGCCACCACGGTGGCCAGCGGCGTGCTGCCGATCAAGCGGCTGGCCTTCAAGATTGGCGAAGGCGAGTGGGCCGACACCTCGATGGTGGCCGACGACGTGCAAGTCAAATTCAAATTCAGCCTGACCGGCGTCGGCAAGCTGTAAGCCGTTTTCCCTTCTGATTTTTCCCCTTAACCCTTTCCTTTGAAAGAAAACCCATGCGCCACACCTTGCTAGCCCTTGCCGCCATCGCCACCCTGACCATGGGCACCGCCCAGGCCGAAGTTGCCACCTACGCCATCGATCCGAGCCACACGTTTGTGACGTTCGAGATCGGCCACATGGGCACCTCGACCAACCGTGGCCGTTTCGACAAGAAAGAAGGCACGGCGCAGCTCGATATTGCTGGCAAAACCGGCAAGGTTGACCTGACCATCGACGCGACCTCGCTGTCGACCGGCACGCCTGCCTTCAACAAGCACCTGATGAGCGCCGACTTCTTCAACGTCGAGCAGTACCCCACCCTCAAGTTCAGCGCCGACAAGTTCGTGTTCAACGGCACCAAGGTGTCCGAGATCAACGGCACCCTGACCCTGCTGGGCAAGACCAACCCGGTCACCCTCAAGGCCAGCAACTTCAACTGCTACCAGAGCCCCATGCTCAAGCGCGAAGTCTGCGGTGGCGACTTTGCCGCCACCATCCAGCGCAGCCAATGGGGCATGACCTGGGGCGCCAACTACGGCTTCCCTGACGCCGTGCAGCTGGTCGTCCAGGTCGAAGCCGTCAAGCAGTAATCTGCCCCCGCTTCCCGGACAGCCCGCCCATCCTTGCGATGGGCGGGCTGTTGTCTTTGGGGCGCGCGCCAGCCCCGATAATTCCGCCATGACCGACTTTATCTACCTGGCCTCCCAAAGCCCGCGCCGCAGCCAGTTGCTCGACCAACTGGGCGTACGCCACGAACTGCTCTTACCCGGCCCCGAAGAAGACAGCGAGGGTTTGGAGCTTGCTACTAAAAATGAAGCGCCTGCCGCTTATGTGAAGCGCGTAACCGGCCTCAAACTCGATGCAGCCCTGGCGCGGATGCAGCAGCGCGGCCTGCCACCTGCACCCATCCTCTGTTCCGACACCACGGTCGCCCTGGGTCGCCGCATTTACGGCAAGCCCGAGAACGCCCAGGATGCCGTGCGCATGCTGGGCGAGTTGGCAGGTTCCCAGCACCGCGTGCTGACGGCGGTGGCCGTGCAGCATGGCGGCCAGCGGCAGGAGGCCCTGAGTGACTCCCGCGTCACCTTTGCGCCTCTGACGCCGGCGCAGATCCACAGCTATGTGGCCACGGGCGAGCCGCTGGGCAAAGCCGGTGCCTACGCGGTACAGGGCAGGGCGGCAGGGTTTATCACGCAGATCCGCGGCAGCTATTCGGGCATCATGGGCCTGCCCATGTTCGAGACCGCGCAACTGCTGCGCGCCCTGGGCTTCACGCTTTGACACGATCCCCCATGCAACAAGACATCCTCATCAATTGGTCGCCCCAGGAAACCCGCGTCGCGGTGGTGGAGCACGGCTCGGTGCAAGAGCTGCACGTGGAGCGCGCCCTGGAGCGCGGCATGGTGGGCAATGTCTACCTGGGCAAGGTGGTGCGGGTGCTGCCGGGCATGCAGTCCACGTTCATCGACATCGGGCTGGAGCGGGCAGCGTTTTTGCACGTGGCCGACCTGGCCAATGGCTTTGTGGGCCACCGAGCGGCTGAGCCCGATGCCAAGGCGGCCCCCGTGGTGCCGATTGAGCGCCAGGTGTTCGAGGGCCAGGCCCTGATGGTGCAGGTCATCAAAGACCCGATCGGCACCAAGGGCGCGCGCCTGTCTGCCCAGATCAGCATCGCCGGCCGCCTGCTGGTGTTTTTGCCGCAGGACGACCACGTGGGCGTATCGCAAAAAATCCCCCTGGCCCAGCGCGAAGACCTGCGCAAGCGGCTGCAAACCCTGGTGGGCGACGCCGCCACCGGCGGTGGTGGCGGTTTCATTCTGCGCACCAATGGCGAAGACGCCACCGACACCGAGCTGGCCGACGACATCGCCTACCTGCGCAAAGCCTGGGCGCGTATCAAAAGCGCCTCTGTGCGCCTGCCGCCCACCTCCTTGCTGCACCAGGATCTGAACCTGCTGCAGCGCGTGCTGCGCGACCTGGTCGGCGAGCAAACCCAGACCATCCGGCTCGACTCGCGCGAGCAGTTCGACATGCTGCAGGCGTTTGGCAAGGAATTCATGCCCGCGGCGGTAGAAAAGCTGCAGCACTACAAGGGCGAGCGGCCGATTTTTGACCTGTTCTCCATCGACGAAGAAGTCGCCAAGGCGCTGGGGCGGCGGGTCGAGCTGAAGTCGGGCGGCTACCTCATCGTGGACCAGACCGAGGCGCTGACCACGGTAGACGTGAACACCGGCGCCTTCGTCGGTGCCCGCAACTTCGACGACACCATTTTCAAAACCAACCTGGAAGCCACCCAGGCCATTGCCCGGCAACTGCGCCTGCGCAACCTGGGCGGCATTGTCATCGTGGACTTCATCGACATGGTGCGCGAAGACCACCGCGACACCGTGCTGGCCGAGTTCCGCAAGCAGTTGGCCCGCGACCGCGTCAAAACCACGGCAGGCGGGTTTTCGGCGCTGGGGCTGGTAGAGATGACCCGCAAGCGCACCCGCGAGTCGCTGGCCCACATGCTGTGCGAGCCCTGCGCCGTGTGCAGCGGCAAAGGCACGGTCAAAACCGCCCGCAGCGTCACCTACGACATCCTGCGCGAGATCCTGCGCGAGGCCCGCCAGTTCAACCCCCGCGAGTTCCGCATCGTCGCCTCGCCCAAGGTGATCGAGCTGTTTCTGGACGAAGAGAGCCAGCATCTGGCCGGCCTGAGCGACTTCATCGGCAAGCCCATCTCCCTGCAGAGCGAAGGCGCGATGGGGCAGGAGCAGTACGACATCGTGCTGCTGTAGACCCTCGCTTGCGGTGGTCAAACCGGTAGAACGCTACTACGCCGTTGGTACCCGGTGCTTCATTTTTGGTAGTAAAAAACAGGAGCTGCCTACGCTTATTCCATAAGCGCTGGCAGCCCATTTGGCACCTGAAAAAAGGCCTAAAAACCTGTACAAGCTACATCCGCAACGCTCCCGCATACCCCGTCATTCCCAGACAACCATGCCCCGCCAGCGGCCCTTGCGCTTCCAGCAGGCAGCTCGGGCCTATCTGGGATTGGCGGCTGTCCAGCTCCTGGTTGTCCAGCGCGGCCCACACGCTAAAGCGGCCTGCGGGGGGCGCTGTCGGCGAAACGGCAAAAGCGACCAAAACAGCCAAGCCTATAAAAGAACATTGCATCGTTGAATCAGTGCGTCGATGCCTTGGACGATGCCCGGCGGGAAACGAAAAATTGCAAGTCAACTACCCATCGGCCGTGCATTGAGAGGCGGGGTTCGCAAATGTGCCCTTCGTCGGCCCGTCGGGAATGTGGAACCAAAGTTTCGCTTGTACTCCGCTCGCGTAGCCTTCCCAACCCAAAACCTTCTCGCCGTAGTGAAGATTGACACGCTCTTCTATGCGGCGGATGTATTCACCGCAATGTTGAACCCAGCGCATATTGAGAAAAGCGACCCAACAGAGAGCGGTTAGCCCTGCAAAAGCAAGTGCCAGAGGAAAGAATGATGGACTCCAGTTGGATACTTTGTCCGCGGCTGGTATCGCAAACGCTGCGATCGCACCCGCGTAGGCCACGTGGGAGAACGCGGTTTTTAAGCGCTCTTTGACTTCGTCTCGCAGGTTGGCATATTCTTGAAGAAGTGTCTTGAGTGCGGACTCCGTCAGCTCTTGTTTTTCCACTTTAGGTTCCTCCTCGCGATTACTGTGGGTTCGCTACCGGTACCCGGTTCTCACGCGAACTTCTGGCTTAAGGGATTTGGGTGTAAAGAGATGTTATGGCCCGCCAAAGTCTTGCGACTCGTTACGCGTGGGCATTTTTCCTTCAAAAGGTGGAGATACGAAATGCCCTTTTCCGTATCTGCTCGCGCAGTTGGGATTTGACCCTCATTGGCTGCTGACCGAGCTGCGGTTGGCCCTGCTTCTTTTTCCATAGTAAAAAACAGGAGCTGCCCACGCTCATTCCATAAGCGCTGGCAGTCGTTTTGACACTTGAAAAAAGGCCGAAAAACCTACATCCGCAACGCCCCAGCATACCCCGTCATCTCCAGATACCCATGCCCCACCAACTGCCCCTGGGCGTCCAGCAGGCGGCTGAGGCCTTCCCAGTACACGGCGCCAGTGGAGCCCCGGCTGTCCAGTTCCTGGTTGTCCAGCACGGCTTGCACGCTGAAGCGGCCTGCGGGGGTGTCCAGGGTCCATTCGACCGGGTAGCGGGCCTGGTTGGCCGGGCTGGTCCAGGTGCGGCCCGGGGTGAAGCGGGTTTCGCCGGGGGGGAAGATGGTGAGCGCGCCCTGGGCGGTGCGGTGCGAGCCGCCATCCCACAGGGTGCTGCCGTCTTGGCGGCGGATGCGGAAGGCCATCAGGGCGCTGCCGTCTTGCAGGTTCATGCCCAGCCAGTCCCAGCCCACGGCTTCGGGGTGCAGGTAGGCGTTGCTCCATTCGTGGTCCAGCCAGGCGCGGCCAGTGTCGGGGGTGATGTCGAAGCGCTGGCCTTGCAGCTGCACGTGGCCGGCCACCGCCAGCTGCGGCTGGCTGACGTAGTAGCTGGCCTGGTCGGCCTGCGGGCCTTTGCGCGACAGGCCTTGCTGGCCCTGCAGCACCAGCGGCTGGGTGGGGGTGAGCTGCAGGTGCAGGCCGAAATCTTGGGCGGGCAGCTCTGCCGTGTAGGTGCTGCCGGAGCGCACCAGCGACCAGTCGCGCAGGCGCACCGCGGTGTCGGTCTCGCTGGCCTGGGCCACGCCAAAGCCGGCGCGGGCGATGCGCTGGTCGTGCCAGAGCTTTTTGCCCTGTACGTCGGTGATGGCGGCGTGGGCAAACAGCAGTTGCTTGGCGGCAAAGCGCGAGGCCAGCGCCTGCGTGGCGGCCACGCGGCTGCGGAAGAAGGTGAGCTGGAAGCCGAATTCCCGGGTACCCGAGAGCGCCCGCCCGGTGATGTACCACCACTCGGTGCCAAAGTCTGGGTGGCTGCCCAGGTCGCGCGGAAATTGCAACGTGGGTACCGGGAGGGCATGGCCGGGCCGCAGCCACGCCGCCGGGACCAGGCCCAGCAGGAGGCGGCGGCGCAGACCAGCGGAAGAAAGCAAGCGGGGTGGGGCGGGCAGCATGGGGCCGATTGTCGCTGCGCCTGCGGTTTCATCGCTTTGTCACGCTGGCCGTGCACCATCGACCGCTTCATGCCATCCCTTGGGGTGGGTTGGGCCGCCGTGGTCCGGGCTGTTGCAGAAAGCGTTGTGGTGCATGGTGGATGCGGGTTCTTCGGTGGTGGCTGCGGTGGGTGTCCTCGCGCAGCAGGATGCCGGGCGTACGCGCCAGGGCGCGGGCACGTTTTCCCGGCGGATCGGGGCGGTGCTGGTCCTGGTGCTGGCGGTGGCCCTGCTGGGGTCGGCGCTGGGGGTGTGGTCGTTGCAGCGGGTGTCGCAAGAGACGGTGCAGATGGTGGACGAAGCCCTGGTCAGCGAGCGGGTGGCGGGCGATTTGCTGCGCCAGGTGTCTATCAATATCGCCCGCTCCAAAGGTTTTGCCTTGAGTTCCGAGCCCGAGGTGGGCGAGGCTTTGCTGCCAGAAATGCGCAAGACGGCCGCCGAGGTGGCTGCTTTGCTCGGTCGGCTGGGCCCGTTGCTGCACACACCGCAGGACCAGGCAGCCCTGGTGCGCATCCAGCGCGCGGATGCCGACTTTGCGAAAGCCTTGCAGGAGCTGGTGCAGGCGCGCGACTTTGGTGTCACCGCCACCATCCAGCAGGTGTACGCCACCCGCTACACGCCCGCCGCCCAGTCGCTGCTGGCGCAGGTCACCCAGCTGGAGGGTGCGCAGCGCACCAAGATTGCCGCCTCGGTGGCCGATATCGGGCAGGTGAGCCGCACGGCCCAGTGGGGTTTGGTGCTGTTTGGCCTGGGGTCTTTGGTGCTGGGCAGTGGGCTGTCGGTGTGGCTGGTGCGGGGCATCACCGGGCCGATCCGGCACGCGGTGGACACGGCCAACCGGGTGGCGGCCCTGGACCTGCGGGGCACCATCACCGGCCATGACCGCGACGAAGGGGGCCGTTTACTGGAAGCCTTGGGCCGGATGCAGCAGTCGCTGCACACCCTGGTGGGCCAGGTCCAGGACTCCAGCCACCACGTGGCCGATGGTGCCCGCGAGATCGCCAGCGGCAACCTGGATGTCTCTAACCGCACCGAGCAAGCCGCCGCCAGCCTGCAGCAAACCGCCGCCGCGGTGGCGCAAATTGTGGGCCAGCTGCAGCAGTCGCTGGCGGCGTCGTCCCGTGGCGAGGCGCTGGCCCAATCGGCCATGGCCGATGCCACCAGCGGTGGGGTTGCCATCACCGGCCTGATGCAGACCATGGGCGACATCCACGCCTCGTCGCGCAAGATTGCGGAGATCACGGCGGTGATCGACGGCATTGCGTTCCAGACCAATATCCTGGCGCTCAATGCGGCGGTAGAGGCGGCGCGGGCGGGGGAATACGGGCGCGGGTTTGCCGTGGTGGCGCAGGAAGTGCGTGCGCTGGCCAACCGCTCCGCCGACGCTGCCCGCGAAATCAAGGTGCTGATCGCCGCGTCGGAGGGCATGGTGCAACTGGGCTCCGACAAGGTGCACCAGGCCCGCGACACCATGGGCGCGATTGTGGGCTCGGTGGGCCAGGTGGCCCAAGCCATCAGCGAGATCGCCAGCGCCACCCGCGAGCAAAACCAGGGCATGTCCCATATCCGCCTGGCGGTCAACCAGATCGACCAGATCACCCAACAGAACGCGGCGGTGGTGGAAGAAACCGCCGCCGCCGCCCAAAGCCTGCAGGCGCAGGCCAGTGACTTACGCGATATGGCCGGGCAGTTCCGTCTGCCAAGCTTGGCGTAACACCCGCGTGGCACCCTCGGGGCGCATCACCAGTCCTCCTTCACCGCCAGCACCGCGTCCTGCCCGGCTGCCGCCCGCCCGGCCAGCCAGGCCGTGACCGTGCCGGCCAGCACCACCGCGGCGCACAGCAGCAGCAGGCGGGGCCAGGGCAGGTGCAGGTCCATGGTCCAGTGGAAGCTTTGCGGGTTGACCACAAACACCAGCACCATGGACACGGCCAGGCCCAGTGCCAGCCCGGCCACCGAGCCGATCAGCGTCCAGGCCGCGCCTTCCCCGGCCACCACGGTCAAGATCTGCCGCCGCGTCAGGCCCAGATGGGCCAGCAGGCCAAATTCCTTGCGCCGCGCCAGCACCTGGGCGCTGAAGCTGGCCGCCACGCCAAACAGGCCGATGGCAATGGCGATGGCCTGCAGCCAGTAGGTCACGGCAAAGCTGCGGTCAAAAATCTTCAAGGAGATGGCACGGATCTGGCCCACCGACGAGAACTCCAGCGGCATATCGGTCAGGGCGCGCACCGCCTCTTGCACCGCCGCCTCTTGCGCTCCGTCTTGCAACCACAGCGCCAGGTCGTTGACCTGCTCGTCGCCCGTCAGGCGCACAAAATCGGCCTGCTCCATGCTGATGGCGCCAAACTGGCGGGCGTAGTCGCGCCACACGCCTGCTACAAAGAAAGTAGCTGCTTGCGCTGATGTATCTTGGCCTAGAGGCCTGAAAGCCTTGGAAAGTGGGGCAAACGTGCTGCCGGGCCGGGCGCCGTACAAGTCCACCATGGGCTCGCTCACGTAGATGCCAATCTGCCCCTGGGGTACCGGCAGGGCCGTGCCCACCAGCGGCAGGCTGCGCGCCGGGTCGCCGATCTGCCGGGCAATCAGCGCCACGCTGGGCTTGCCGGGGTCGAGCAGCAGGGCGCGGCTGCGCTGGGTGGCTACGCGCTGCACGCCGGGGATCTGGGCCACGGCCTGCACCAGGCGGGGCGGCAGCGTCAGCGCGTCGTTGCCCGCGCTGGCGGTGGGGCTGCGCAGGTACAGGTCGGCGGGCAGCACCACGTCCAGCCACTGCACCATGGAGTCGCGAAAGCTGGCCACCATCACCGTCAGCGCCACCGCCAGGCTCAGCGAGGCCACCACGCCGCTGACGGCCACCGCCGCGCTCTGCCGCACCCGGCGCGCCCGCTCTATCGCCAGCATGGGCAGCAGCCGGTGGTTTAAAAGCGGGGCCAGCCGGTCGTACAGCGCGGCAATCAGCCAGGGCAGGGCGGTAATGCCGCCCACCAGCAGCAAGGCCACCGACAGGTAGGCCCCCAGCGGAACGCCGAACACCGGCGGGGCCAGCGCCAGCAGCAGGCCCAGGGCAATCAGCGCCCAACTGATCCAGCTGGCCGAGGTACGCCCTAAATCTGCCCCCAGGCCTTTGAGGGTTTGCGCCGCAGGCAGGCGCTGTGCCGCCCGCGCAGGCCACCAGCCGCCCACGGCGGCAGCGGCCACGCCCAGCGCGCCGTAGACCAGCGCGGCGGTCGCATCCCACTGCAGGCGCGGCGCCACCCCGGCAAAGTAGCCGCCGCCCAGGTCGCCACCCAGCAGGCGCAGCGCCAGTGCCGCCAGCGCGGTGCCCAGGGCAATGCCCGCCAAGCTGCCGATGCCGCCCAGCACCAGCGACTCGGCCAGCACCAGCTGCAGACGCTCGCGCCCGGTCAGGCCCAGCACGCCCAGCAGCGCAAACTGCTGCGCCCGCTTGGCCACGCTGAGCGACAGCACCGAGAACACCAAAAACGCCCCGGTGAACAGCGCCACCAGCGCCAGCACCGTCAGGTTGACCCGGTAGGCCCGCGACAGGTTGCTCACCCGCTGGGCCGCGTCGCCCGGCTCGGCGGCGGTGATGCCCGGCGGCAGCGCCAATGTGGAGAGAAAGGCCGCGTGGTCCACCCCCGCGCGCAGCCGCAGGTCGATGCGCGAGAGCTGGCCCAGCGCGTTGAATGCGCCTTGCGCCGCGCCAATGTCCATCACCGCCAGCGCCGGGCCGGTGGCGGCCACCGAGCCTGCAACTTGCAAACTGGTGCCGGTCAGCAGCCGCACCGGCTGGGCCAGCGCCTGCTGGGCGGCGGGGTTCAAAAACACCGTGTCGGGCGCAAACAGGGCCAGCCGGTCGGCATCTTTGTTGGGCACCGGCATCAGGCCGGGGGCCACCGCCGCCACCACCAGGGCATCCACGCCCAGCAGCTTCAGCGGCACGCGCTGCCCGGCGGCATCCAGCGCAAAGGTGCTCAGCTCCAGCACCGGGCTGGCCACGGCCACGTCGGGGTGGGTGGCGATGCGCTCAAAAATGGCTTCGTCAAACCGCCCCTGGGTGGCCCGCAGCTCCAGGTCTGGCTGGCCGCCCACGGCGCTCACGGCGCTGGAGAACTCGCTCAGTGCCGACGCGTTGATCAGCTGCACCGAAAATGCCAGCGCCACCCCCAGCATCACCGCCACCACCGCGGCTGCGTTGCGCCAGGGGTGGTGTTTGAGTTCTTGCCAGGAGTAGGTGCGCAGCAGGGCGCGCAAGGGAGAAGGTGAGGGCATGGCCTGGATCATAGGTGTTACAAAAATAGTAGCTGCCTACGCCCTCGGTGCGGGCGCAAAGTGCCCCTGGAACCTACAGGCTGCATCCGCACGCCGTCCCCCATTGTGATGACATGTCCCCTGTTTGGTGGATGCGCTGCACCCGGTGCCTGACCATACTGGTGTGGCTTTGGGAGCGCCGCCATGAACCTCACCGCCCTGCTGGAGATCGTCGTTTCGCTGGCTGCCCTGTACTGGCTGCTGGCCATGGCCTGCTCGTACGGCGTGGAGGCTGTCAACTCCATGCTGCTGAATGTGCGGGCCAAGGCGTTGGAGCGCTTTGTGTGCGAGATGGTGCTGGGCACGGGCAAGGTGCCCATGCTGCGCCTGTTCCGGGCACCGTGGGGGCGCTCCCTGCTGGACAAAACCAAGGAAGGCGGCATGGCGGCCAGCAATTCGGGCGAGGGCAGCCTAGCCGATCCGCTGGGCCTGTTTTCGCACGGGCTGGTCAAGTCGCTGCGCAAGCCCCGGCATTTGTCGACGGGAGGTGCCACGCCGCCGTCGTACATCCCGTCCCGCGTGTTCGCCCAGGCCCTGCTGGACCGGTTGACCCAGCTGAGCTGGTGTACCGACCCGGCGCTGCAGGCCCCGGCGCACGCCCTGCTCCTGGCGCTGGCCCCGGTCCAGCCCTGGGCGGCGGCGCTGAGCACGGTGGACCGCGCTTCTCCCACCCCTGTGCTGGATATGGCCGCCGCGCTGCTGAAGTCCCTGGGGCGCGAGACCGCACCGGATGCCTGCCGCGCGCTGACCGACTGGCAGGTGGCCCTGGCTGCCCAGGCCCCGAGCCTGGCCGTAGACCACCTGCAGGCCATTGTGGCGGCGGCCACCAACGCCCTGCAAGCCATGCCGCAAGCCCGGCGGCTGCGGCTGGAGAAAGGCGCAGGCTGGCAGTTCAAACCCATCACCGCCATGCGCCTGGACGAGGCGATTGGCGCAGACGCCCTGTGGCTGCTGGCGGTGCGTATCGCCGGGCGCGATATGGTAGTGCAGACCGCGGTGCCCCTGGCCATCCAGAAGCTGCTGGTCGTGGCCCCGCTGCCCACCGCGCTCAAGGAGGCCCTGCGCCCCCTGTTGGCCGAGCCGCAGTTCAACCTGGACACGCTGCTCCAGGGCGTGGAGCGCTGGTACGAGGACGTGATGGACCGCGCCAGCGGCTGGTTCAAACGCAACGTGACCATGGTGCTGGGCATGCTGGGCCTGGCGGCGGCGGTGGGCCTGAACGTCAACACCCTGAACGTGGTGCAAGACCTGGCCAGCGACCCCAACCTGCGCTTGGCCGGGGTGGCCGCGGCCGAAAACATTTACCTCGCCGGGGGGCGCCCCGTACTGGCCCAGCAGGTGGCCTTGCTGGATCTGGCCAAGCAAGGCCAGTGGCAAAAGACCGCCCAGGCGGCGGCGCTGGCTGCATCGGCCGCGGCCAGCACCCGGTCGGAGCAGCAAATTGGCGTGGCCCGGGGCACGGTGGTGCAGTGGCAGAGCTTGCGCGACAGCCTGCGCGCGCGCCTGCTGCGCTCGGGCCAGTATGTGGCGGCCATGTTCCTGGCCCAGCGCCAGACCGGGCCCCGCTTCGCCCTGCAAGCCGCAGATGCGCCCATGGCACTAGCCGACCGCACTCAATTGCGCCAGGCGCTGTGCACCGCGGCCCTGGGCGATTCCGCCACGGCCTCGCCCATCGCACCGGCGTCCGCACCCGCCAAGGCGGCCTGCGAACTGGGCAGTGCGCTGCTGCCCGACACCGCCCGGCCCCGCGTGGCCGAGCTGGGCGACGTATGGACATCGGAGGCGGTGGTCTGGCACCCGGCCCTGTCGAAGGCCTTGTTTGTGCTGGACGAACAGGCCGCTGCCTTTGAAGCTGCCACGTCCGCGCAGGCCCAAGCCCAGGCGCTCCAGCCCCTGGCCCAGGCCTGGGCCGAGGTGCTGGTGCAGTACGGCGATGCGGTGCAGGTGGCCCAAGCGGAAGCAGGGCAGGCCGAGGCGTTCCTGGGGCGCATTCCGTCGTTACAGAAAAAGGTGGTCTGGGCCCGTGTGGGCTGGCGCGACATCGTGGGCTGGCTCATCACGGCCTTCATGGTGTCGTTTGGCGCGCCTTTCTGGTTTGACCTGCTCTCCAAGCTGCTGGGCCAGCGCGGGGCCACCGGCCCCAAGCCCGCGCCCGCCGCGCCCTGAGGTTGCAGGCTCTGAAAATAGCATTTGTAGTAAAAAATTCCATTTATCTGTTTTTGAAGCGGCTTTTGTGGGTTTTTTCACGGTCAAGATGGGGTTTTATTTATCAAAAATATCAAATTTTATCTAAAATTGATAAATAGAAACTCTTAAGTGGTGACCATGACACAGTTGGAGACCCGCCAACCGAAGCATTTGCAAGCCGTGCCCCCCGCGGTGTACGAATGCCTGACATTCCGCCTGGGCGGGGCAGAGTACGGCATCGACATTCTGGAGGTGCAGGAAATCCGTTCGTATGAAGCCCCGACCCGCATCGCCAACGCCGGCCCGGAATGGTTGGGCGTGCTGCATCTGCGCGGTGTGGTGGTGCCCATCCTGGACGCGCGGCTTAAGTTCAACCACCCCGCGCCTGCCTACACCGCCGCCACCGTAGTGATCGTGCTCAGCCTGCAGGACACCATCGTCGGCCTGGTGGTGGATGCGGTATCCGACGTGGTGCACCTCGAGGCTGGCGACATCCAGCCCGCGCCTGCCACCTACGCGCGGACGCAAGCCTGCTTTGTGACCGGCCTGGCCCAGGTCGGCGAGCGCTTGCTGATCTTGATCGACGCCGGGTCATTCCTGGGGGCGTCGGTGTCTGCAATGGCGCCGCCTGCCGCGACCTTGCATTAGTCCTCCTCCCAATTCACCTCAAATTTACCTACCTCTTGGAGAGAAAAATGCATCTCAGGAATCTCACCGTCAAAGGGCAATTGATCTTTGCCTTTGGTTTCATGGTCACCCTGGTACTGGCCATATCGCTCTTGGCCATGTCTGCATTGGGTAAAACCAGTGTCCACCTTGCCGAAGTCAGCCAGGTGTCCCAGATGGTGGCCAACATGGCCAGCGCCGTAGACCGCCGCGCCATCGCCGCCCGTAACCTGGTGCTGGTGGGCACGTCGGAAGATCTGGCTCTGGAAAAACAGGCCGTCATGCAAGCCCACCAGGACACCCAGGAGGCCCTGCGCAAGCTCAATGCAGCCATCAAGCAGAACGGCCATGCGCATGCCGTGGAGCTCCAGTTCATGGAGGAAATCAACCGGGTCGAAGCGCTGTATGGCCCTGTGGCTCTGGACATCGTGCGGTTGGCACTGGAAGGTAGAAAAGAAGAAGCTGTTGCCAAGATGAACAAGGAATGCCGCCCTCTGTTGGCCGCCTTGCTCAAGGTCAGCGTTAACTACGAAGCCTTCAACAGCAAGATGGCCGACGAGAGTGTGCTCGCCTCTGCCGTCGAATACAGCCAGACCCGTGGCCTGCTGGTGGCTGCCAACGTGGTGGCCGCGGCCGCTGCGCTGGCTCTGGCATTCTTGATCATCCGCAACCTGGTGGGAGCCTTGGGCGGCGAGCCCCGTGTGGCCGCCGATTTGGCCCGCGCCGTGGCCCAGGGCGATCTGTCCCGGCCCATCCACGTCAAGGCCGGTGACAGCACCAGCCTGATGGCCCAGCTCAAGGCCATGCAAGACAACCTGGCCAGCGTGGTGGCCAATGTGCGCCAGAGTGCCGAAGGCGTCTCGACCGCCAGCGCCGAAATCGCCCAGGGCAACTCCGACCTGAGTGGCCGCACCGAGCAACAAGCCAGCGCCCTGGAAGAAACCGCCGCCTCCATGGAAGAGCTATCCAGCACCGTCAAGCAAAACGCCGACAGCGCCCGCCAGGCCAGCCAGCTGGCCGTCAATGCCTCCACCGTGGCGGTGCAGGGCGGCGAGGTGGTCAACCAGGTGGTGGACACCATGAAGGGCATCAACGACAGCTCCAAGAAGATTGCCGACATCATCAGCGTGATCGACGGCATTGCCTTCCAGACCAACATCCTGGCGCTGAATGCCGCGGTGGAAGCCGCCCGCGCTGGCGAACAAGGCCGGGGCTTTGCCGTGGTGGCCAGCGAGGTGCGCAACCTGGCCCAGCGCAGCGCGGCGGCGGCCAAGGAAATCAAGGTCCTGATCGACAACAGCGTGAACCAGGTAGCCCAGGGCACCACCCTGGTGGCCACGGCGGGCAGCACCATGACCGAAGTGGTGTCGGCGATCCGCCGGGTCACCGACATCATTGGCGAAGTCAGCGCCGCCAGCGCCGAGCAAAGTGCAGGCGTGGCCCAGGTGGGCGAGGCCATCACCCAGATGGACCAGGTCACGCAGCAAAACGCGGCCCTGGTGGAAGAAAGCGCGGCGGCAGCCAACAGCCTGAGTACACAAGCAGGCCAGTTGCTGCAAACCGTGGCAGTGTTCCAGCTGGGTGGCAGTGCCGTCCAGCCCAGCCGCCCAGCAGTACCCGCTGGGCAGTCGCAGGTCGAGCGCCGCTTGCCCAACCGCGCCAAGAATGTGGTGCGCCCCAGTTTTGGTGCCGCCAAAGCCGCTGCGCCCGCCTTGCCTTCGGTCCGCAAACCCGCTGCGGCGGTGGCGGCGCGCACCGGCACCGACGACGACTGGACGCACTTTTAAGACCAGCCGAAAACAGACCATGCTCTCGGCGCCTTACCTTGCCCGTGGCCTGTGCTGGATTGTGCGGGCCACGGGCAGGGCTTTTGGTGTAGGCGTCGTTTGCTACCAAAATAGTAGCTTCTCACGCTGGTCAATACTGCGCAGACCCCTGATTTTTTACAAAATCTGCCAAAGCGGCGCGTAGCAACGGCCAGTCGCGTGCCGCGGCATCGGGCGCGCCGGTATGGCAGGTGCTCTCCAGCGCACGGGCCTGGGCGGCCAGCACGGGCAGGTCGATGGTCAGCAGCACGGTCTTCAGGCTGTGCGCCACCCGCCGCAGGGTGGGCAGGTCGTGCCCATTGGCGGCCCGATCGCCCGCCGCCAGATCGTGCGGGAACTGCGCCATGCAGGTGTTTCGGTAGAGGTGGAACAGCTCTGCATCGCCGCCGAAGTACTGGTCGATGGCCACGTGCCGGTCGCTGGCGGGCGCTGCGGCGGGTGGCGGGCTATCGCCGCCGCTATCGTCGCCGACGGCCAGGGCCTCCCGCACACACTGTTCCAGCACCGCGATCGGGGTGGGCTTTTCCAGCAGGCGCCAGACCTGCAGCGGCGCAAGCTGCAGGCGGGTTTCGGGGGTCAGCCCGGCGCTGAAGACCACCACTTTGGCGGTGCCGCGCAAGGCCGGATGCTGCTGCAGGTGCAGCAGCAAGTCCACGCCCGAGGCGCCGGGCAGCATCAGGTCGGTCAGGATCAGTTGCACCGGCTGGGCCGCCAGGATCTGCAGCGCCGGGGCCACGCTGTCGCATTCCAGCAGTTCCAGCGGCAGCGCCTCCAGCGCCATGCGCACGAAGCGGCGCAGCATCGGGTCGTCCTCTACCAGCAGCATGCGGGCCGGGGCCATGGTCAGACCCGTTCGGCAATGGTTTGCAGGCACTGTGCCAGCAGCGGCGGCAGTTCTGTCACCAGTTGGGGCTTGTGCACCACCGGAACCCCGTCCAGGGCAAATGTGTACGGTGCCAGTTCGCCGGGCTCCAGGGAGGTGATCACCACCACCTGCAGCCGCTCGAACAGCGGGTGCGCACGCAAGCCGGCTAGCAGCGTGGCACCGTCGATGCCGGGCAGCAGCAAATCCACCATCAGCACATCGGGCTGGAACTGCCCAGCCAAGATGAGCCCGGCAATGCCGTCGTTGGCGGTGCGCAGATCGACGTTGGGAAATTGCCGCCGCACCAGCAGTGTGACCAGGTTCTGGAAGTGCATCGAATCTTCGATCAGCAGCATCTTGACCTGCCCCTGCTGCCCGTTGCGGGGCTGCCCACCCCCAGGCACGGCCGCCGACACCGACGCCTCGCCAGCCTGCGGGCTGCGCCCCCCATCCCGCCAGCGCTGGACCGAATCGCGGGCGATGCGGCGGTGCCCGCCAGGGGTTTTCCAGGCCTGCAGCTCGCCCCGGTCCACCATGAGTTGCACCGAGCGCACCGCCAGACCCAGCATGCGTGCCACCTCCAGGGTGGTGTAGTGGTCTTCCGTGGGCAGGGGCTGTGTTCGTAATAAATCAGTAGACATGGGTAATTTTACCGAATACATCAATTTGCGTTAAAAGTATCACTTACGCGAGTGGAAGATGCAATATATGATAAGTCCACGAACTGAATTGTTATTTTTGGAAACAAAGAGTTAAAAATGAAGAAAATACTGATTGTGGAAGACCACGCTGACATCCGCCGGTTGATCCGCATGACGTTGGAGTTTGAAGACTATGCAATTTTTGAGGCCACCGATGGCGAGCGGGGTCTGTTCATGGCGCAAGAGGTGACGCCGGATCTGGTCTTGCTGGACGTGATGATGCCCGGTGCCATCGACGGGCTGGAGGTCTGCCGCCGGTTGAAGGCCCAGCCGAACCCACCCCGCATTCTGCTGCTGACCGCGCGGGGCCGCAGCGAAGACCTGGCAGCTGGCGTGCAGGCCGGCTCCGACGTGTATTTGGTCAAGCCCTTCAGCCCGCTGCAGCTGATAGACACCATTGGGCAACAATGGCCGGAGCAGGCATGAGCGACCCATCCACGGCCAGCCAATCGCTGATGGGCGACGATGGCAACAGTTTTTCCGAAGCCGCGAGCCAGCAGATGGAGCGCCTGGTCGAGGACTTTGGCCGCATGTACCGCGAACGCAACGAAGCGCTGGAAGAGGTGTCCCGCGCACACCACGACGCCCTGTTTCGCCTGTCGATGGCGGCCGAGCTCAAGGACGACGACACCGGGGTGCACATCATCCGCATCGGGTTTTTGTCCGAAGTGCTGGCCTTGCTGCTGGGACAAACCAAGGCGACCGCCCGCATGCTGCGCAAGGCCGCGCCCATGCACGATATCGGCAAGATCGGCATTCCGGACGAGGTGCTCAAAAAGCCGGGTGCTTTCTCGCCGAAGGAGCGCAGCACCATGAACCAGCATCCGGCCATGGGCGCCGAGTTGCTGGGCCGCTCGCGCATTCCGCTGTTCCAGATGGCGGCCGAAGTGGCCTTGTCGCACCACGAGCGCTGGGATGGCAAGGGCTACCCCAGCCAGCTCAGCGGCGACGCCATTCCCCTGTCCGGACGGATTGTGGCGGTGGTGGACTTCTTTGATGCGCTGACCATGGACCGTTGCTACCGCCCGGCGTTTGCCGATGCCACCGCCCTGGCCATGCTGTCCGAGCAGCGGGGCCTGGCCTTTGACCCGCACATCGTGGACGTGTTTTTGGCCAACGCCGAGACCCTGATCGCCCTGCGCCAACAGGTCAACCAGAAACGCCCCAACTTCAACGATCTGGTCGAAATCGACGGATGGGGATCGTGATGCGCTGGCACCTGGGCCGCTGCATGCGGGGCGCGCTGGCCGTGCTGGCGCTTTGCGGGGGTATCGCCTCCGGCACTGCCGGAGAGGTGGCCGAGCAGGTGAAAGCCCGCGGCACACTGCGGGTGTGTATCTGGCCCGACTACTACGGGGTGAGCCACCGCAACCCAAACACCCAGCAGTTGGAGGGGATCGACATCGACCTGTCCGCCGAGCTGGCGCGCGACCTCCAGCTCAAGCTGCAGTATGTGGACTCGTCGTTCCCCACGCTGGCGGACGATCTGAACGCCAAGCGCTGCGACGTGGCGATGTTTGCCGTGGGCATGCTGGCGCAGCGCATGCAGCAAATGCGGTTTTCGCGGCCCTACCTGCAAAGCGACATCTACGCCATGACCACCAAAAGCAACCGCCTGGTCCGGCAATGGGCCGACATCGACCGACCCGGTGTGCTGGTCGGTGTGCAGGCAGGCACTTTCATGGAGCCCATCATGCGGGCCCAGCTGCAGCAGGCGCAGTTGGTGGTGGTCAAGCCCCCGGCCACGCGGGAGCTGGAGCTGGAGGCGGGCCGTATCGATGTCTTCATGACCGACTATCCCTATAGCCGCCGACTGCTCGACAACGCCGAGTGGGCCCGCCTGCTGGCACCCCCGGCGCCGTTCAGCGTGCTGCCCTACGGCTACGCAGTGCGCCAGGGCGACGACGCTTGGTGGAGCCAGATCGATGCCTTTGTGGCCCGCATCCAGCGCGACGGCCGCCTGGCCAGTGCGGCGAAGCGCCACGGCTTGTCGGCCATTGTGGTGCGCGACGGCCGCGCCACTGAAAACTGAATACCATGCCCAATGCCAATCTTTCCCGCCTGCTGAGTAACCGCATATCCAGCGCGGCAGCCCTGATGGTCGGCATCTTGCTGGTCCTGGTGGCACTGTGTGCCGTGGGCCTTCTGGGCTGGCATGAATACCAGGAAACGCTGCGCGACGACAGCGCCCGCGGCGAGTTGCAGGCGCGTGTGCTGGAAGACCATGCGACCCGTTCGTTTGAAACCGTTTCTGTTGCCCTGACCTACCTGTCCAAGGATCTGGTCCGGGCCGATATCTTGGGTGGCTCGGTGCGTGCCGATGCCCTGTTGTCGCAAGCCCTGGTGGGGCTGCCGTTTGTGCGTGAAATCGGCGTGCTGGATGCGTCGGGGTATGTCATGGCCAGCTCTCTGGCCGCCGACACGGGGGTGCGCGTGGAAATGGCCCGCCTGGGCGTTTTGCCCGTGCCGGGCCAGGACAAGATCGGCCGGTTTGAGCCCGGTCGCAGCCTGGCCGCATGGGCTGCGGGTGCCGCGCCCGCCCAGGCCAAGGTGGGCTTCATCCCCGTCACCCGTGTGTTTACCACCCGAGCCGGGCAAAACATCCAGCTGGTGGCCTTGGTCAATCCGGATTTTTTCGCCAACTTCCAGCTGTTCACCCTGAACAACGACCAGAACAGCGCCTACCTGCTCGGCTTTCAGGGCAATCTGCTGGCCAGTAGCGGCCCCGCGGCGGGCGCGCCGGGGAGCAATATGGCGCAACACCCGGTGTTCCGGTCCTATTTGCCCGCCAAAGAGCATGCCAGCTACGTGGGCACCGGGGCCGTGCAGGACGCCCAGGTGGTGGCGTTTCGCTTGTCCAAATCGCGGCCCCTGGTGGTGCTGGTCGAGCAGCCTTATGCCAACAGCGTGTGGCGCTGGTTCCTGTCGATGCGCTGGTTCGCTGCGGCGGGGCTGGCCATGGCCGCCTTGCTGGTGTGTATGACGGTGGCCGTGCGGCGCGGTCTGCGGGCCCGCGTGGCGGTGGATGCGCAGCTCAGCGCGGCCCGGCTGGACCTGGTGCACCGCGAGCACGAGTTGCGGGTGTTGCTCAAGAGCGTGCAGGAGCTGATCTTTCGCACCGACCGGATGGGGGCCATCACCTTCATCAACGACCGCTGGACGGCATTGCGCGGGCAAAGCCTGGAGCAGACCGTTCACCACACCCTGGTGCAGCTGGTGGAGGTGGCCGACCGCGATGCCGTCGCACGGCTGTTTGCATTGCCAGGCGATGCGGCAGTACGCTTGGCCACCGCCCATCTGCGCTCGGGCGATGGGCATTTGCGCCGGTTTGACTTCACGGTGGTGCCGCTGCGCGACAACGAAGAGATTGTGGGATTTGCCGGTAGCGCGGTGGACGTGACCCAGCGGTTTGCCGCCGAGCAGGCCCTGCAGCACCAGCTGGGCTTTGCCGCCTCGCTCTTGGAAATCAGCCCCACACCGGTGGCCACCATCAATGCGCGCGGAAACTACACCAGCGTCAACCGCGCCTGGGAGGAGTTCATGGGCTTGCGCCGCGAACAGGTGATTGGCAAACCGGGCATCGCGTTCATGGAGGTGGCCGACGCGGACCTCCATGCCAAGGGCGACGCCCAGCTGTGGCGCACCGGCGGCACCTTGCGCTACGAACTCAAACTCCACCACGGCGACGGCTCGCGCCGCGATGTGGTGGTGACCAAGGTGCTGTTGCCCGGCGCGGAGTTGGGGGCCAGCCTGCTCAGCAGCATGCTCGATGTGAGCGAGTTCCGCATGGCCGAGCGCGCCAAGGACGAAGCGCGGGTGGCGGCAGAGGAGTCGTCGCGCGCCAAGTCCGAGTTCATTGCCAACATCAGCCACGAGCTGCGCACGCCTTTGCAATCCATCCTGGGCTTTTCCGAGCTGGGCATGGTGCGGGGCCGGGAGAGCCCCAAGCTGCAGGGCATGTTCAGCGACATCCACGCCTCGGGCGGGCGCATGCTGGCCCTGGTCAACGATTTGCTGGACGTGGCCAAGATCGAGAGCTCGGTCGGGGCGATCACGCTGGAGCGCGCCGACCTGCGGGGCCTGGTGCAGGGCGTGCTGCACGAGCTCAGTCCCTTGCTGGACGGCAAGCACATCCAGTTGCTGTGCCAACTGGGGCGCCAGCCTTTGATTGCCAAAGTCGATCCGACGCGCTTCCAGCAGGTGGTGCGCAATATTGTGGCCAATGCCATCAAAGTGTCGCCACCCGGTGCCGAACTCGCGGTGGAAGCGCACCTGACCGATGACCGGCGCATCTGCCTCCGGGTGCGCGACCACGGCACCGGCGTGCCCACCGCCGAACTGGAGAAGATATTTGAAGCCTTTGTGCAGTCCAGCACCAGCAAGGACGGCTCGGGCGGCACCGGTCTGGGCCTGGCGATCTGCAAAAAAATCATCGATGCCCATAGCGGCAGTATCGTGGCCAACAACATGCCCGATGGGGGCGCGGTTTTCTCCATTTACCTGCCTGCGCGGCAAAACCTGCATGCCGAAACCATGTTTTAAGGCGGGGCCGCTGCGCTATAAAAACTAGAGCTGCTTGTGCTGGTCCCACCAGCGCAAGGGCCTAAAAAGAGCTGGAAATTCCGTCGGCACTCAGGCGCAACACCCGGTCGGCCCGCGCCGCTGCTGCTTGCGAATGCGTGACCAGCACCAGGGCTGCGCCTTCGGCCCGGGTCTGGGCCAGCAGGGCATCCATCACCTTGGCGGCCGTGGTCGGGTCGAGGTTGCCGGTGGGCTCGTCCGCCAGCAGCAGGCCCGGTCGGTGTACCAGGGCGCGGGCGATGGCCACGCGCTGGAGCTGGCCGCCGCTGAGCTGCTGCGGCAGGCGGGCCCCCAAGCCTGCCAGGCCCACCGCTGCCAGCAGGCCGTCCACGCGGGCGCTGTCGGGCCGGCCCAGCAGCATCAGCGGCAGGGCCACGTTCTGCGCCACGTCCAGGTGCGGCAACACATGGAAAGCCTGGAACACAAAGCCCACCTGCTGGCGCCGCAGCAGGGCGCGCTGGTCGTCGCTGAGGCCGCCCAAATCGACACCGCCGATGTGCACGCTGCCGCTGTCCCAGCTGTCCAGCCCGGCCATGCAGTTGAGCAGGGTGGATTTGCCCACGCCGGACTCCCCCACGATGGCCACAAATTCACCGGGCTGCACATGCAGCGATACATTGCCGAACACCGTGCTCTCACCGTAGCGCTTACCCAGGTTGTCGATGCGCAGGCTCATAGGGATGCTTCTACCAGGGACAGCACTTTTTGCAGTGCATCGGGCGCGTCGCAGGCCACGATGTGCCGCTGCGGCATGGAGCGCAGCCAGGTGACCTGGCGCTTGGCCAGCTGGCGGGTGGCAAAAATGCCGCGGTCGCGCAGCTCCACCATGGGCAGGGTGCCGTCCAGGGCTTCCCAGGCCTGGCGGTAGCCGACGCAGCGCATGCTGGGCAGATCGGGGTGCAGGTCGCCCCGGGCCCGCAGCGTGACCACCTCGTCCAGAAAACCGCCCGCCAGCATCTGGTCAAAGCGCAGGGCGATGCGCTCGTGCAGCCATGCGCGGTCAGCGGGTTCCAAAGAAATAAGGGTGGTAGCGCTTATTCGGTGGGCGGTAGCAGCTACGTCTTTTGTAGCATGGAAGCTCGACATTGGCTGGCCTGATGCGCGCCAGACTTCCAGCGCGCGCTGGATGCGCTGGGTGTCCATGGGCTGCAGGCGGGCGGCGGTGGCCGGGTCCACCCGGGCCAGCTGGGCATGCATGGCAGGCCAGCCCGCCGCAGCGGCCTCGGCTTCGATGGCGGCGCGCAGTGCCGGGTCGGCACCGGGCATGGGGTCGATGCCGTCAAACAGGGCCTTGAAGTACAGCATGGTGCCGCCCACCAGCAGCGGCAGGCGACCCCGCGCAGTGATCTCGTGCAGCAGCCGCTCGGCGTCCGCCACGAACTCGGCCGCGCTGTAGGCTTGCAGCGGGTCGCGGATGTTGATGAGGTGGTGTGGCACCTGGGCCAGCTCGGCGGCGCTGGGTTTGGCGGTGCCGATATCCATGCCCCGGTACACCAGGGCCGAATCGACACTGATGATTTCCACCTGCCAGCGCTGGGCAATGGCCAACGCGGCCGCGGTTTTTCCGGCCGCGGTGGGGCCGGCCAAGGCGATGCAGCGCGGTAGGGGAATGGGCACTAGAGAAACGTAAAACTGATAAGAGCCGGAAGAGGCGTCTTGAGCTGCCTGAGTCGGGACGAGGGATGCACGCGGGCCAGCAGGCTTTTGGCGCCATCTACCAGGAGGCTGTGGGCGGCGTAGGTAGAGAACATCAAGCGGTTGGCCCAGGTCTTCTTGTACAAGATCACATGGCCCCTGAGCTTGTGCACATTCGATGACTGGTGAGAGTGCTCCGGGCTGCCATAGCCGTAGTCGATGAGAGAAATCTTCAGGTTGTCGATCATGTCCTCGATTGCCAGGTGCAGGATGGACGTGCCTGGGGAGTATTCCGCCTTGTCCTGGTCGTACAGAATATTGTGGATATGGTACGTGCCTTTGGACTGGATACCGATAATCACCGCGCAGGGAATGCCACTGCATTTCAAAATATAGCCGAGCTTTATTTTCTTGCGGGCCAGATCGGTGAACTGGTTTTCATTGAGAAAGCTTTTCAGCATCTGCGCAGACACCAGTTTTTTCATGGCGGCCACCAGTTCTGGCACATGCTCTGGCTTGTCAATACGCACCAACTCCAGGGGGCCGCTGTTCTTTTCCAATAGCTTGAGCTGTCGGTTCAGGTTGTAGCGCTTTTTCGCCTTGAAATGGCTGAGATAGGTTTCAAAGCTGTCGGGCAACGGTGTGGTGTGGCAGTCGCGCCAACCGTCTTTCACAAAAAAGCCGTATTTTTTTCGAATACTTTTGGAGTTGCGCAGATATTGGTAGAAATCGCTGTCTTTGGGCAGCGACTGCATGGCAATCGTATTCTTGCTTGGAAAACTTTTGAAAATAAAGTCGATCAGGGCGTCGAGCATTTCAGGGCTTGCCGCACCCATGGGCACACTGCCCAGCAGCGCGACCGTGCGCAGGTGTAAATACAGGAAGGTGAAATTGCCAATATTCAAAGGCAATGACCGTCTGCCCGTGCGCAAAGGCAAGACCGCCACGATTTCCTGGTTGTGAGCATTCCTGGCAACGACCAGCTCCTGGCTGCTGGACTTGACAGGATTCTGGGAGATGAAGGCAAAGTACTCTGGTGTCTGAAAGACTTTTTCCGGGCTTTTGCTGATCGCCAGAAAGCCTTCCCAGGCCCGCTGGATGGCGGGGTCCAAAGGGCCGGTTTCCACCAGCTCGGTGCTGAAATCCGTGTTTGCGGTCGAATGGATCGGAATCTGCATGCGTTTGTGAGGGGGCTGTGGAGGTACGTGCAGCGCTACAGGAAATGACCGTATCGAATATATTTATTGTATACAAGATTTACGGGGGGTTAACTCCATTACACGCTTGTTTCACTTTGTTTCCTCTTTGCCCGCAAGGCGTGGGCCTGCCGGTAGCCGGTGAGGGCGTGCCGTCCACGTCCATCTGTACAGCTATCGTATTCCAGTTTTGTACGCCTTGGCGGTCAATTACCATGCGCAGCAGCCAGCCGATCTTGGCCGCGGGTAGCTCAAAGCCGTCAAACACCAGGTTCCCCAGGCTCCAGATCACCGGTTTGCCCAGCACCATGTCGGCGCCTTGGGTCACGTGCGGGTGGCTGCCCACCACGGCATCGGCCCCGGCCTGCACCATCAGTTTGGCCACATCGCGCTGGCGCTGGGTGGGTTCGGGTTCGCGCTCCCAGCCCCAGTGCATGAACGGAATCACCACATCGGCCCCGGCGGCACGGGCGGCGCGGATGTCGGCCACCACGTGGCTGTCTTCGCTCCAGGCCACACCGGCCCAGGTGGCACCGGCCTCGAAGGACCGGGGTTTGAATTCGTCGTAGCCCAGGATGGCGATGCGGATGCCGTGTTTCTCAATCCAATAGGGTTTGTGGGCTTCGGTCAGGTTGGCGCCGCCGCCGAAGGCCCCAATGCCCGCCGTGCGCAGGTGGTCCAGGGTTTCCATGAACGCATCGCGGCCAAAGTCGCCGCTGTGGTTGTTGGCGACGGACATGGCCGTGAACCGCCCCTTCAACACGTTGACGGCGTTGGGGGCCGAGCGGAAGGTGTAGATCTTGTTGTCCAGCGGCGTACCGGTGGTGGGGCGGGCGATCGAGGTTTCCAGGTTACCAATGGCCACGTCGGCGCTTTGCAGGATGCTGGCAATGGGGAGCAGCGGATCGCCACCCGCCGCAATCAGGCGGCCCGGGCCGTCGTCGAGCATCACATCGCCCCCGAAGATCAGCTCAACGGTGTTGGCTGTGGGTGGGGCGCTATGGGCCAGCAAGGGCAGGCAGAGCAGGGCCAGGAGCAGGCGTTTCTTCATTGCGCCCACCCGCACCAGTAATAGAGCTCGCCGTCGCGGATAGGCTCATACACGCGCTGCAGGCCGGTGAAGCCGTAGCGGCCATTTTTAGCGGGCGGGTAGAGGTAGTCAGCCTGGTGCAGCAGCACCGCGCCCTGGGGTGGCTCGCGGTCGGCATAGGTGTAGAGCTTGATGGCGGCCTGGTCGGCGGGTTGGCGCTCGAACACCAGGCGGAACAGGAAATACGAGCCGATGGCGATCGGGGCCACGGTGTAAGGCGTGGCGGCGGGCTGGGCGGTGATGACCTGGGTTTCGCCGCCATAGCTGACGTGGCAGGACACGGTGTCGGCCTGGGCGATGCCGCAGGCCCAGGCCGACAGGAGTAGCAGGTATTTCATCGTTCAGCGTCCGCGCATGAAGAGGGCATCGAGTTCCTTGATGGTGATTTGCCGCCAGGTGGGGCGGCCATGGTTGCACTGGTCGGAGCGGTCGGTGGTTTCCATCTGGCGCAGCAGCCCGTTCATTTCATCGACCGTGAGGCGGCGGTTGGCGCGCACCGCGCCGTGGCAGGCCATGGTGCCCAGCAATTCGTTCTGGGCGCGCTGGACCACGGTGCTGGCCTCGTGCTGTGCCAGTTCGGCAAGCACGCTGCGTGCCAGTTCGGTGGCGTTGCCCTGTACCAGGGTGGTGGGCACGGCGCGCACGGCCAGGGTTTTGGGCGAGAACGGGGTGATTTCCAGCCCCAGCGTGGCCAGGGTCTCGGTATGGGCCTCGGCGGTGGCCACCTCTTGCGGCGTGGCGGCAAAGGTCACCGGGATCAGCAGCGGCTGGCTGGTGATGCGGGCATCCACCAGCTGGGTTTTCAGGCGTTCGTAGACGATGCGCTCGTGGGCCGCATGCATGTCCACGATCACCAGGCCCTGGGCGTTTTCGGCCAGGATGTAGATGCCTTGCAGCTGGGCAATGGCGCGGCCCAGGGGCCAGACTTCGGCTGCAGGCAAGGGCTGGGCGGGTGCCGGTTCTGGCGCGGGTTGGAACGGGTTGGCGGCCGCGGTGGGCAGCGGGGCCACGGGCCAGAGCGCCTCCATGTCCGACACATAGCGCGCGGCAGGTGCTACGAATTGAATAGCTGCTTGCGCTGATGGAATAAGCGATGGAGGCCTGTTTTCTTTAAAAACCTCAGGGGTGGGCGGGGCGGCAAGGGCGGCCGCCGCACGCGGAGCCGCCAGGGCCGCGTCCACCGCGCGGCGCACGGCCTGGTGCACTTCGCGGCTGTCGCGAAAACGCACCTCGATCTTGGTCGGGTGTACGTTCACGTCCACCCGGGTCGGGTCGATCTCTACATACAGCGCGTAGATCGGCTGGCGCTGGCCGTGCAGCACGTCTTCATAGGCGCTGCGGGCGGCATGGGTGATGACCTTGTCGCGCACGAAGCGGCCATTCACGTAGGCAAACTGCTGGTCGGGCCGGGCGCGGGCGGCATCGGGAATGCCCACCCGGCCCCACACGCGTACGGCCTGGCCGCCGTCGTCGCGCATGCTGCTCAGGTAGTCCACCGCCACCGACTTGTCCTTGAAGTCGTCGCCCAGCACGTCGCGCAGGCGCTCGCTGATGGCATCGACGTTGTTAGGTGCCGGACAGGCGCGCCATTGCTCCACCAGCTTGCCCTCGTGCCAGATGGCAAAGCCCACGTCGGGCCGGGCCAGGGCGTGGCGGCGCACGGCTTCCACGCAGTGGGCGAGTTCGGTGGCGTCGGTCTTCAGGAACTTGCGCCGCGCCGGGGTGCTGAAAAACAGCTCTTTCACCTCCACCGTGGTGCCGGTGCTGCGGGCCACGGGTTTGAGTTCGCCGCTGCGGCCGTCCAATAAAAACGCATTCGATTGGCCGCTGGCGCGCGACAGTATGGCCATGTCAGCTATGGAGTTGATAGCGGCCAGGGCTTCGCCCCGAAAACCCATGGTGCCCACCGATTCCAGCTCGCGCAGGTCGCGGATCTTGCTGGTGGCGTGGCGTTTCAGGGCGATGGGCAGCTCTTCCATGGGGATGCCGCCGCCGTCGTCTTCCACGGCAATCAGCCGCACGCCGCCCGCCAGCAGCCGCAGTGTGACCTGCGTGGCCCCCGCGTCCAGCGCGTTGTCGACCAGCTCGCGCACCACCGAGGCGGGGCGCTCCACCACTTCGCCCGCGGCGATCTGGCTGATGAGTTCGTCGGGCAGCTCGCGGATGGCGCGACGTTCGGGGCGGGGAGGGGAAGAAAGAGGTGCGTTCACTGGGTGATTTTAGGGGGCCGGACGTGTCCGCTGCGCCACAGCCCCCGGATGGACTTACGCTGGCAGGTGGTGGCCGTGGGGCAGGTCGGGGTTGTCCAGCGTCAGCTCGGGCTCCACATACCCGGCATCCAGCTCGCGGTGCAGCACTTCGCGGTCGCAGGCTTTCTCCCAGATCGACACCACCACGCAGGCCACGGCGTTGCTCATGGTGCTGGTCAGGGCGCGGGCTTCGGACATGAAGCGGTCTACTCCCACAATCAGCGCCACCCCGGCCACCGGCAGGTCGGGCATCACGGTCAGCGTGGCCACCAGGGCGACGAAGCCGCTGCCGGTCACGCCCGCCGCGCCCTTGGAGGTCAGCAGCATCAGCCCCAGCATGGCACCGATCTGGCCCCTGCTGAGCGTGATGTCGCAGGCCTGGGCGATGAACAGCGAGGCCAGCGTCAGGTAGATGGCCGTGCCGTCCAGGTTGAAGGAGTAGCCGGTGGGCAGCACCAGGCCGACCACGCCCTTTTTGCAGCCCAGGCGCTCCAGCTTCATCAGCAGGCGCGGCAGCACCGGTTCGCTGGACGAGGTGCCCAGCACCACCAGCAGCTCTTCGCGGATGTAGCGCAGCAGTTTCCACAGCGGGAAGCCATGCATGCGGGCCAGCAGACCCAGCACCACCACCACAAAGAAGATGCAGGCGGTGTAGAAGGTGCCGATCAAAAAGCCCAGCGAACCGATGGACTTGATGCCGTAGCGCCCCACGGTAAAGGCCATGGCCCCGAACGCGCCCACCGGGGCCAGGCGCATCAGCAGGCCAAACACCGAAAACAGCATCTCCGAGAAGCCATCAATCGCCTCCATCACCGTCTGCCCGGCGCGGCCGATGCGGCTCAGGCCAAACCCGCACAGCACGGCCAGCAGCAGCACCGGCAGCACCTCGCCCTCGGCAAACGCGCCAAAGAAGGACTGCGGAATGATGTGCATCATGAATTCCACAAAGCCCTTGGGCGGCTCCTTGCCGCCAAACTTGGCGGCCACGCCGGGGTCGAGCAGCTTGGGGTCGATGTGCATGCCCGCGCCGGGTTGCAGCAACAGCACCGCCGCCAGCCCGGTGAGCAGCGCCAGGATGGTCAGCACGTAGAACAGGCCCATGGACTTGAGCAGGGTTTTGCCGATTTCCTTGGAGTCGTTGAGCGAGGTGATGCCGCTGACGATGGTACAAAACACCACCGGCGCAATCATCATCTTGACCAGCTTGACGAAGCCGTCGCCCAGGGGCTTGAGCGAGGCACCAAATTCGGGCCAGTAGTGGCCCACGGTGATGCCCAGGGCCAGGCCGATCAAGACCTGGACGTACAGCAGTTTGAATAGTTTTTTGACTTGCATGTTTGTCTCCAGATATAAGTTTTATGGGCGAAGGTGGGCCAGCACCTGGTCCACCATCACGCCCGCCTGGCCCAGGTAGTTGGCGGGGTCGCAGAAGGCATCCAGCTGGGCACGGCTCACATGGGCGTTGATTTCGGGGTGGGCGGCCAGAATCTCGACCAGCGGGCGTTGTTGTTTCAAGGCTTCGCGGCACAGCTCATACACCAGGTCGTGGGCGTATTCGCGGCCAATGAAGGGGCCCAGGCCCATCATCACGGCCTCGGACATCACCAGGCCGTGGGTCATGTCGATGTTGCGGCGCATCTGCACCGTGTCTACCTCCAGCCCGGCCAGCACAAACTTGGTCTGTTTGAGCGCACCCGACATGAGGCAGAAGATTTCGGGCAGCGACACCCATTCGATCTCCCACGGGCCGGTGGAGCGCTCGTGGTCGGCCACCATCGCGTCCATCAGCGCGGCGGCATGCTGGCGCGCCACCGAAATGTTGGCGTGGATGTACAGGCAGGAGATGGGGTTGCGCTTTTGCGGCATGGTGCTGGACGAGCCGCGGCCCGGGGCGTAGGGCTCAAACACCTCGGCCACCTCGGTTTGCATCATCAGCTTCACGTCCATGGCGATCTTGCCCAGCGAGCCGCCGACCAGGGCCAGAAAGGCCCCCACTTCGGCGATGGTGTCGCGCACCGTGTGCCAGGCGATGGGCGGGCAGGCCAGGCCCAGCTCGGCCATCAGCCCGGCTTGGGTCTCCATGGCGCCTTTTTCCAGCGAGGCCAGCGTGCCCGCCGCGCCGCCGAACTCGCCCATGAAGACCCGTGGTTTGAGCTGCTCCAGCCGCTCGCGGTGGCGCTCGATACCGGCCAGGATGCTGGCGGTTTTGAAGCCGAAGGTGATGGGAATCGCCTGCTGCAGGTTGCTGCGGCCAATGATGGGCGTGTCGCGGTATTTGCGGCTCAGGTCGGCCAGCGAGTCGGAAATGGCCTTCAGGTCCGCCTCCACCAGCGCCAGGCCTTCGCGCATTTGCAGCACGGTGGCGGTGTCGGTGATGTCCTGGGTGGTCGCGCCCCAGTGGCAGTACTCGCCCAGCTTGTCGCGGCAGTTGGCGTTGATCTGGTTAACCACGGCGATGATGGGGTAGCCGATCTGCTCGGTCTTGGCCTTGAGTTGCGCCCAGTCGATCATGTCGAGGCGGCAGTTTTGGACGATCTCGTCCGCCGCCTCCTGCGGAATGATGCCGAGCTGGCCCTGCACCTTGGCCAGGGCGCGTTCAATGTCCAGGTACTTGGCGGTGCGGTTCTCGTCGGACCAGACGGCGCGCATTTTTGCGTCGCTGAAGATGTCGCCAAAGATGCGCGAGTCGATGATGGATGCCATGGGGTTATCTCCTTGAGGATCAAGTGGGGGATGTGAGGGAAGTGGTTGCCAGCAGGCGCTGGGCTTTGAGCAGTACAGGCCGGTCGACCATTTGCCCGTCCAGTTGCAGCGCGCCCGTGGGATTGCCGCTGTAGGCGGCTTGAACGCGGGCGGCCCAGGCCAGGTCGGCGGCGCTGGGGGCCAGGGCGGCGCGCACGGCGGCCACCTGGCTGGGGTGGATGCACAGCTTGGCTTTGAGCCCCAGACGTTGGGCATGGGCCATGTCTGCCGCTACTACAGCGGCATCCAATGCAACAGTGACTCCAGCCACCGGGGCGGGCAGGTCTGCGGCGCGGCTGGCCAGGGCGAGGTGCACCGCCGCCATGTCCAGCGCCGGGCTGTCGTTGGGCAGGTCCAGATCCAGCGCGTAGTCGATGCTGCCGAAAGCCAGCCGGGCTACGCCGGGCGCGGCTGCAATCGCCTGCGCCGCCAACAAGCCGCGTGCGCTTTCAATCAGCGCCAGCACCGTGCCGTGGTGGACGGCTTTCAGGTCCGCGATCTGCGCAGCCGACTCGGCCTTGGCCAGCATCACGCAGGGCAGGGCGCAGGCTTTTAGCAACTCCAAATCGTCTGCATAAAACGCGCTGTGGGCATCGTTGATGCGTAGCAGTACCCGCGTGGTGTCTGCCGTGGCATGCCATTCGGCAAAGGCGCGGCGGGCCTGGGGCTTGTCGGCTGGCAGCACGGCATCTTCCAGGTCCACAATGATGCGGTCGGCCCCACTGGCCAGCGCCTTGGCAAAGCGCTCGGGGCGGTTGCCGGGTACGAACAAATAGGTTTGTTCCATGGCTTACACCGTGCCTGCATTGCGCAGCGCGGCGACCTGCTCGGCGCTGTAGCCTTGGCCTGCCAAAATCGCCGCCGTGTGCTGGCCTAGCGCGGGCACGGCATCCATGCGCGGCGCAGCGGTGTGCCAGGAGCCCGGCGGCAGCAGGGCCGGGACGCGGCCCTGGGGCGTGTCCACCTCTGTCCAGCGATTGCGGGCTTTCAGCTGCGGATGCGACCACACCTCGGCCATGCTGTTGACCTGGGCGTTGGCGATGCTGGCCTGTTCCAGCCGCTCCACCACCTGGGCGGCGGTCAGGGTGGAAAAGGCCTGCACGATGAGGGCGGAGAGCTCGGCGCGGGCGGCGCTGCGTTTGGAATTGCTGGTGAAACGCTCGTCCGTAGCCAGGCCGGCCTGCAGCAGCACCTGCTCGCAAAAGCCCTTCCATTCGCGCTCGTTTTGCAGGCCCAGCATCACGGTTTTGCCGTCACCCGCCGGGAATGGGCCGTAGGGGTAGATGGTGGCGTGGCTAGCCCCCGAGCGGGGTGGCGGCGCGGCACCGTCGAACGCGTAGTACAGCGGGTAACCCATCCATTCGGTCAGCGATTCGAGCATGGACACGTCGATGTGCTGGCCCTGGCCGGTCTGCTGGCGCTGCATCAGCGCGGCCAGGATATTGGTGTAGGCATACATGCCCGCCGAGATGTCGGCAATCGACGGACCGGCTTTGGAGGGCGTATCCGGCGTGCCGGTCACCGACACAAACCCGGCCTCGCTCTGGATCAGCAGGTCGTAGGCCTTCTTGTCGCGGTAGGGGCCGTCCGCGCCGTAGCCGGAGATGTCGCAGACGATGATGTTGGGCCGTACTTTGCGCAGAGCATCAAACGACAAACCCAGTCGCGCCGCCGCGCCGGGGGCCAGGTTTTGCACCACCACGTCGGCTTCTTCGGTGATCAGGCGCAGCAGGATTTTTTGTGCTTCGGGGTCTTTTACATCGAGCGTCAGGCTCTCCTTGGAGCGGTTGGTCCAGACGAAGTGCGAGGCCAGGCCGCGCACCCGCTCGTCGTAGCCACGGGCAAAGTCGCCCACGCCGGGGCGTTCGATCTTGATGACGCGGGCGCCCAGGTCGGCCAGTTGCCGGGTGGCAAAGGGCGCGGCGATGGCGTGCTCCAGGGTGACGACGGTGATGCCTTTGAGGGGTTGCATGCTCTGTTTACTCCAAGATGGCGGTGGCATCCATGGTGAGAAAACCTTCGTGGTCACGCCCCCACAGATGGATAGTTTTTCCGTCGGCCGACGGCTCGCCGTGGACCGAGAACGGGTGGATGTCGAAGGTGGGCCGCACCGCCTTGAAAGCGAACTGCCGTACCCGTACTTCGGGCAGCTGGCGGCGCAGCAGGTCCATCAGCAGGGTGGCAATCAGCGGGCCGTGCACGATCAGGCCGGGGTAGCCTTCGACCGTGGTGACGTACTGGCGGTCGTAGTGGATGCGGTGGCCGTTGAAGGTCAGGGCCGAGTAGCGGAACAGCAGCACGTCGTCGGGCACGATGGCGCGGCTCCAGGCGGCGGTGGCCGGAGCCAATGCGGGGGGCGGGGCTATGTCGTCCGGCGAGGCGGCTGCGCGGTAGACGATGTTGTGGTGCTCGGTCAAGGCGACCTCGTGGCTGCCGTTGCGGCGCACTTCGTGGCGCACCTTGACGAAGACCAGGCTGCCGGTGCGCCCGGTTTTCTCCTGCACGTCGGCAATGGTGGAGGTGCGCTCCAGCGTGTCGCCCACCAGGAGCGGCTGGTGGAACACAAAGTCGCTGCCCGCCCACATGCGCCGGGGCAGCGGCACCGGGGGCATGAAGCCGCCGCGCTTGGCGTGGCCGTCGGCGCCGATGTCCGACTGGCGGTGCAGCGGCAAAAAGTACAGCCAATGCCACAGGCTGGGCAGGGGTGTGCCGGGCGCGGGCCGGTCGGCGGGCCAGTCCAATGTGGCCGACAGGGCGGCATACGGTGTGGGGGTGGCGGTGTCGGCCACCGTCTCGCTGCGGCCTATCCAGTCGGCTAATGTGTGTGTCTCCATGGCGTATCCTTGTGGGTGAATGCCGCAATGATCCGCACTGGGGGGCTATCCGCCAAGTGCAACTTTTAATACCATTGCTGCATGGCACGCATCAATTTCGACTTACAGCAACTGCAGGCCTTTGTGGCCGTGGCCGAGCGCGGCAGCTTCCGCGCGGCGGCCGACCAGATCCACCTGTCGCCCCCGGCGCTGAGCCGCCGCATCGACAAACTGGAAACCATCCTGGGCCACCGCCTGTTTAACCGCACCACCCGCGAGGTGGAGCTGACCAGCCTGGGCCGCGTCTTTCTGGAGCGCGCCCGCTCGGCGCTGGACGACCTGGAGTCGGCCCTGCTGGGAATTACCGACCTGGCCCCCAGCCGGGGCGGGCGGGTCACGGTGGCCTGTGTGCCGTCGGCGGCGCTGTACTTTTTGCCGGTGGCGCTGCGCAGCTTTCTGGAGCAGTACCCGGCCATCCGCATCCGCGTGGTGGACGAGAGCGTGAACCAGATGCTGTCGAGCGTGATTTCGGGCGAGGCCGACTTTGGCATCGGCTTCATGAGCACCCAGGTGCCCGAGGTGGCGTTTGAGCCCATCCACGACGACCCGTTTGTGCTGGCCATGCCGCGCCGCCACGCGCTGGCCGAGCGCAAGACCATCCGCTGGGCCGAGCTGGGGGATGAGCGGCTGATTTCGGTGGCCCGCAGCAGCGGCAACCGCCAGCTGCAGGACGACGCGCTGGCCAAGGCCGGGGTGAACCCCAGCTTTGCGTTTGAAGTGAGCCATGTCGCCACCTTGCTGGGCATGGTCGAAGCCGGCCTGGGCCTGGCCGCAGTGCCCCGCATGGCCCTGCCGCGCCAGCACGCCACCCTGGTCGGCGTGGCCCTGCGCGACCCGCCCATCGTGCGCAAGCTGGGGCTATTGACCCGGCATGGGGCCAGCCTGCGGCCTGCGGCAGAGGCGTTTCACCAACACCTGCGGGAGGCGCTGAAAAGCCCGAAGCCGTTGGATGTGCTATAAAATAATGAGCTTGTCACGCTGATGGAATAAGCGCAAGAGGCCGATTTAATGCCAAATCTTGGCGTGCATCAAACCTCTTCCACCGCTTGCCCTACCGGCATCTGCGCCCGCTGGGCCACCTCGCGCCATTTTGCGATTTCGCTGCGGACCAGCTGTTGTAGCTGGTCCGGGGTGCTGGTTTGCACGCGGGCACCGTCGGCGGCCATGCGGGCGACCAGCTCGGGGTCTTGCAGCACCGTGTTCAGGGCGGTGTTCAGCTCGGCCACCACCGCGGGCGGCGTGCCTGCCGGGGCAAACAGGGCGTACCACTGCGTCAGCTCCACGCCCGGCACGCCTTGCTCGGCCAGGGTGGGCACGTCGGGCAGGCCGGGCAGGCGCTCGGGTCCGGCCACGGCCAGGGCGCGCAGCTTGCCGCTGTGCAGGTAGGGTTGGGCGGTGAACAGGCTGGGGAACATCAGCTGGGTGCTGCCGCGCACCGTGTCGGCTATGGCCGGGGCGGCGCCAGGGTAGGTGTGGCCGCGCAGCGCGGCGCCTGCGTTCTGGTTGAACAGCTCGGCGGCGAAGTGCGGGGCGGTGCCGGTGCCTGCACTGGCGTAGGTAAACGGATGGCTGCGGGCCTGGGCGATCAGATCCGGCACGTCGCGTACCGGCAGCTCGGCATTCACCACCAGCAGGGTGGGCGAGTAGCCGATCAGCCCTACCGGGCAGAAGCCGCCCAGCGGGTCGTAACGCAGGCCTTCCAGCGCCGGGTGGATGCCGTGGGTGGCGATGTAGCCAAACAGCAGGGTCTGGCCATTGGGCGCGGCCGAGGCCACGTACTCGCAGGCCACGCTGCCGTGGGCGCCAGCGCGGTTGTCGATGTGCACGCTCTGGCCCAGCAAGGGCGAGAGTTTGCGCGCCAGGGCCCGGGCGATGGTGTCGTTGCCGCCGCCCGCGCTGGTAGGCACGATGATGCGGATGCTGGTGTCGGGCGCGGCCTGGGGTGCCAGGGCGGTGGTGTCTTGTGGGAACACATAGCTGGGCAGTTGCAACTGGCCCTGCAAGATCTTGCGGGCGGTGCGTACCAGGGCGGCGCGTTCCACCTGGGCAGATTCGCCCACGCCGACCACTTCCACCTCGATGTCGATCTGCCCCGCCGGGTGCAGCACCACCAGTGGGCGCTTGCCCGACGGTGTTCTTGCTCCGCTGGCTACGGTGCCGGGCAGGGCGAAGGCGGTGGCCACGCCAATCGCGCCGGTGACGGCGTGCGAGGCATGGCAGCGGCGCGGCGTGAAATAGCGCGAGGTGATGCTGTTGGCATCGTCCCCGGCGCTGACTAGCACCGGCTTGGGCACCACGCTGTCGGACACATCGCCCAGGCCCATGCGCGTGCCTGCCACCCGGCGCATGGCCTCGATGCGCTCCAGCAGGGCGGTGTTGGCATCCAGCTGGGCCGGGCGCTCGCGGCCCGTCAGGCCCAGGTCGGCGGCGCGCAGGACCATCAGCGGCATGGCAGCATCGATACAGGTGACCTCGATACCGTCGATGGTGTCGATGCGCTGGCCGGTGGGGAACAAATGGCCGGTGACCGCGCCCCAGGCATCCAGAAAGTTCAGCAGAATGGGCGCTGCCGTACCCGCCACACCGTCGATGCGGGCATCGCCCTCGTAGGTGACCACGCCCCCGGGGGTGCAGACGGTCACGTCGATGCAGGCACCGGTGTTGACGTTGTAGACGCGGGCGGTGGTGTGGCCGTCTTGGGCGGCGATCAAGCCCTGCTCGATGGCGAACGGCACCACGCCCGCCAGCATGTTGCCGCAGTTGGGCCGGGTGTCCACCGACTGGTGGCCTACGCCCACCTGGGCGAACAGATAGTCCACATCGCAGCCCGGCTGCTGCGAGCGCGAGACGATGGCCACCTTGCTGTTGAGCGTGCTGCCGCCGCCCAGGCCGTCGAGCTGCAGCGGGTCGGACGCGCCGATGGCCCCGATCAGCGCCTGGTCGCGCGCCTCGGTGCCCTCGGGCAGCCATTCGCGCAGAAAGAACGGGCCGCGCGAGGTGCCAGAGCGCATCAGCACGCAGGGTATGTTGAGGTTGACCATGGGATCAGTCGGCTTGTAGTTTGGCTTGCTGGACCACGCGCTTCCAGCGGGCCAGGTCGGACTTCACCAGCTCGGCCAGTTGCTCGGGTGTGCTGGCTTCCACGTCGGCCCCGTGGCCTTCGATGCGGGCGATGGTTTCCTTGTCGGCCAGCACCTGGTTCAGGGCGGCGTTGAGTTTGGCGATCACGTCCTTGGGGGTTTTGGCGGGCGCGAAGAGGGCATACCACTGGTCGACCTCCACGCCTTCGATGCCCAGTTCCTTGAGCGTGGGTACGTTGGGCAGCAGGGGCGAGCGCTTGGCTCCGGCAATCGCCAGGGCCTTGAGTTTGTCGGCCTTGACGTAGGGCAGCGCGGTGAACAGGCTGGGGAACATCAGCTGGGTTTGCCCGCCAATGGTGTCGGTGATGGCGGGGGCTGCGCCTTTGTAGGGCACGTGCAGCGGGTTGGTCTGGGTGGCCAGCTTGAAGAGCTCGGCGGCAAAGTGCGGAGCCGTGCCGTTGCCTGCAGAGGCGATGCTGAACTTGTCGGGCGTGGCCTTCATCAGGGCCACAAGCTCCTTCACGTCCTTGGCCTTGACGCTGGGGTTCATGACCATCAGTGTGGGGGAGTAGCCCACGCGGCCCACCGGCTCGAAGCTGGTGATCGGGTCGTAGCGCAGCTTTTGCAGCGCCGGGTTCATGGCGTGGGTGGCCACGTAGCCAAACATGAGGGTGTTGCCATCGGGCGCGGCGCGGGCCACCAGCTCGGCGGCAATGGCCCCGTTGGCCCCGGCCTTGTTGTCGATGATGACGGTCTGGTTCAGCACCAAGGCCAGCTTTTGCCCGATGGTGCGGGCCATGGCATCGTTGCCGCCACCGGCAGCGGTGGGCACCACGATGGTCAGCGGTTTGTCGTTGGCGGCGAAGGCCAGGCTGCTGCTGGCCAGCAGTGCGACGGCGGTGAGGGTTTTGAACAAGCGTGTCTCCTGGTGTTGAGAGGTGTGGCGGGGGCCACTGGCACGATTGTTGTTGCTGCACGCCGTGCAGTAAATTGCACTTTTTTAATCTATTGGTGCACGCTGTGCATTTGTCTAAAATGGCCTGGAATTGGCCTTTGCAAGCCTTTTAGCCTGCTACCGCCCATGGAATGGGCGGTAGCAGCTATCGGAAAGATAGCATGCCGCGGGGGTGTCAAGACAGGTAGCGCGGTGCCGGTTGGCTCAGCGACAGGTTGGGTCCCAGCTTGGCGCGGGCCGCACCCAGGGCCGCCCAGTCGGCGGCATCGGGCAGGGACGGGATGGTGATCAGCTCGTGGCGGTCCAGGCCGACCAGCGCGGCATCCACCATCGCTCCAGCTTCCATCACCATTTCGGCGGGGAAGTGGGCCAGGTCCATACCGGCGCGCTCCCAGATTTCGGTGCGCGTGGCACCCGGCAGCACGGCCTGCACCTGCACGCCGTGGGGGCTGGCTTCGGCGTGCAGGCTTTGCGTCAGGCTGAGCACATAGGCTTTGCTGGCGCTGTAGCTGGCGTTGAAGGTCTCGGGGGCCAGGGCCACCACCGAGGCAATGTTGATCAGGGTGCCTTGGCCGCGGGGCACAAAACGGGCCAGTGCCGCCGCCGCCAGCCGGGTCAGGGTGACCACGTTGAGCTGCACCATGGTGTCCACGCGGTCGATGTCCGATTCGGCCAGGGTGCCGTTGCTGGCGACACCCGCGTTGTTGACCAGCAGGGTGATGGCATCGTCGCTGCGCAGGCGCTGCTCAATGCGGGCTACGTCGGCCTTGGCGGTCAGGTCGGCGGGCAGCACTTCGACCTGCACGCCATGGGTGCTGCGCAGCCGGGCGGCCAGGGCTTCGAGGCGGGCCAGGTCGCGGGCGACCAGCAGCAGGTGGTAGCCGCGCTGGGCCAGGCGGTCGGCGTAGACCGCACCGATGCCGGTGGATGCGCCGGTGATGAGGGCGGTGCCGAGAGAAGAGGTGGTCATGGTGTGCTTTCAGAGGTGGTTTTTATATGACGGTCGTCATGATTGAATTATATGTTGATCGTCATATAAAATGTCAAGCATTCTTCTTTCCTTTTGAGAGTACGACCATGAAAGTCAGCCGCGAGCAAGCCAACGAGAACCGTGAACGCGTGCTGGGCGTGGCCGCGCAGCTGTTCCGCGAGCGGGGTTTTGACGGGGTCGGCCTGGCCGACATCATGAAAACCGCCGGGCTGACCCATGGCGGCTTTTATGGCCAGTTCAGCTCCAAAGACGATTTGCTGGCCCAGGCCAGCACCCGGGCGTTCGAGGGCGGCACGGCCTGGTGGCAGCAGATGGTGGCCGCCGCGCCCGAGCAGCCGCTGCAGGCCATCAGCGCGGCCTACCTGTCCACGGCCCACCGCGACCAGCCCGGCCAGGGCTGCTGGGTGGCGGCTTTGGGCTCCGAGGTGGCGCGCCAGTCGGCCCCGGTGCGCCGGGCGGTGACCGAAGGCATCCAGGCCATGGCCGCCATGCTGGCGCAGTGGATGCCGGGCCGCTCCAAAGCCGCCCAACGCGAGAAGGCGCTGGCCACCTATGCCGCCATGGTGGGCGCACTGGTGCTGGCGCGGGCGGTGGACGATGCGGCCCTGTCGGAAGAGATCTTGCAGGCCGTGGCGCGCACCACGGCAAAAATCTAGTGTGCTATATAAAAAGTAGCTGCTTGCGCTCAATACATAAGCGCTGGAAGCCTTTTAGATGCCCCATCAGGGTTTGACGGTGTAGGGCAGCAAACGGGCCTGCGATGCCGTCAGCAAATCCGTCATGGCCTTGGCGGCGGCATCGGGTTCGCGTGCCAGGATGTGGCGGTGCACGGCGGCGTGCAGGTCCAGGTCTTCGCTGGGGCGGGTGGCATGGCGCAGCAGGGTTTCGGACGACACCCGCAGCGCGGCCTTGATGCCGTTGCCAATGGTGATGAACATGCCGTTGCGCGACACCTCGATGATGGTCATGTGGAAGGCCAGGTCGGCCTCGGCGGCGGCGCGCACTTCGTTGGTGGTGTAGGCGGCCGCCAGCTCGTGGTAGCGGCGGTCCAGCAGCTGCATGTCGGCGGCGTTGCCCGCCCGGGCGGCCAGAAAGCAGGCGCGCGGCTCGAAGCACAGGCGCATCTCAAAAATATCTTCGATGATCTTGCTGTCGAACTGGGCGTGCAGCCGCCAGGCCAGGACGTCGCGGTCCAGCAGGTTCCAGTCGGAAAACGGCAGCACCCGCGTGCCGATTTTGGGCGACACGTCGATCAGCCGCTTGCTCGAGAGCTGCTTGATGGCTTCGCGCACGGTGGTGCGGCTGACCCCGTAGGCGCTGCACAGGTCGCTTTCCACCGGCAGCGCGTCGCCGGGCAGAAATTCACCGCCCACGACGCGCATGCCGATGATTTTGGCCACCTGGGCGGTCATGGTGCCGACCAGCGGTTCACGTTCAAACATGCGGTTTCCTTCTGGGGCATCGCGTGCCCCTTTTTTTATTTACGGCCCAGCGCGGTCGTCACGATCACGTTCCACGATCCGGGCTTCAACTCGGCCACGATGGTCTCGCCGTCTACCTGCACGTGGGGGTTATTTTCGGGCACAACGGTGTTGGGCGCGTCTTTGGTGTTGGTGGCCTTCATATTGCTGTGGTGCAGGGCCAGCGCGTGGTCCAGCGTGCGGGTGGTGCCCAGGCCGCGCAGTTCGATGCGCAGCTGCATGCTTTCGGTGAGGTGGCGGTTCAGCGCAAACACGGTGGTGGTGCCGGTGGCTTCGTCGTCCACCACGCAGGCGCACAGGTAGGGGATTTCCGGGTGGCTTTTGGCCTCGTAGCTGGGCGAGTCGATCACCGGGCGCAGCACCTTGCCGTGGGCAAAGCGGGTGGCCTGGGCGAAAGGGTAGAAGATGGTTTGGCGCCAGGCCGGGCCGCCGGGCTCGGTCATGATGGGGCCGATCACATTCACCAGTTGCGCCAGGCAGGCCACCTTGACGCGGTCGGCGTTGTTCATCATCACGATGAGCGCGCCGCCCACCACCAGGGCATCTTCGGTGTTGTAGATTTCTTCCAGCAGGCGGGGCGCTTGCGGCCAGCCGGGCTGGCGCAGGTCGTTGATGGAGCGGGCCTTGTACCAGACGTTCCACTCGTCAAACGACAGCATGATGCGCTTGGCCGAGTGCTTGCGCGCCGCCACGCCATCGGCCACGGCGACGATTTCCTTGATCGACTGGTCCATCTGCTCGATGCAGCCGAAAAACTCGGGCGTGGAGTCGCCGCGGTTTTCAAAATAGGTGTGCAGCGAGATGAAGTCCACGTCGTCAAAGCAGTGCTCCAGCACCGTGTCTTCCCACTGGCCGTAGGTGGGCATGTTGTGCGCCGACGAGCCGCAGGCGGCGAGTTGGATGGTCGGGTCCACCAGGCGCATGAGCTTGGCGGTCTCGTGGGCGATGCGGCCGTATTCTTCGGCGGTTTTGGAGCAAATTTGCCAGGGGCCGTCCATCTCGTTGCCCAGACACCAGAACTTGATGTCGTGCGGGGCGGCCACGCCATGCGACTTGCGCAGCTCGGACAGGGCGGTGCCGCCGGGGTGGTTGCAGTATTCGAGAAACTCGCGGGCCTCATTGGGGCCGCGCGTGCCCAGGTTCACGGCCCACATGGGTTCGATGTCGGTGGCGGCGCACCATTCCATGAATTCGTTGGTGCCAAACTGGTTGGTCTCGGTGGAGGCCCAGGCCAGGTCCAGGCGCACCGGGCGGTCAGCGGCAGGGCCGACACCGTCTTCCCAGTTGTAGCCGGAGACAAAGTTGCCGCCGGGGTAGCGCACGATGGTGGGGCCGAGCTCGCGGGTCAGCTCCATCACGTCGCCGCGAAAGCCGCGCTCGTCGGCCGTGGGGTGGCCGGGTTCGTAGATGCCGGTGTAGACCGCGCGGCCCAGGTGTTCGACAAAGCTGCCGAAGATGCGCCGGTCCAGCTCAGACACGGCGAAGTCGCGGTCTACGACCAGGCGGGTGGAGATCATGGTGTGCTTCCTGTGAAAAAAGGGGGGTGGGTGGAGGGGTTTAGCGGACGCTGGCCAGCAGCTTGTTGACGCGTTCTTCGGCCGACTTTTGCACTGCGTCGATCGGCTTTTTGGTCAGCAGCATGTTGACCATTTCTTCGCCCACAATGGCTTCGATGGCGCGCTGGCGCGGCACATTGCTGGGCACCGACACACCGATGCTGCTGATCTCCAGGATGTTGCTGCGGAACGGCAGCTTCTTGAAGTCGTCGCGGGCGGTGGCGGTGCTGTTGGCGGGCAGGTGGCCGGTGCGGGCCCACTCGTAGTCGCGCTCCCACAGGAACTTCATGAACGTCAGCGCGGCCTGGCGGGTCTTTTCATCCTTGGCACCGTTTTTGAGCATCACCCAGCTGTGGCCGTCGGCAAAGGCGGCTTTCTTGGCGTAGATCTTGGCGAAGGGCACGACCGAATAGCCGCCTTTCAGGGGCGAGTCGGCCTTGTCGGCCGCATCCACAAAGTCGCCAATCGTCCAGGTGCCGACGATGTGCACGCCGACATCGCCATTGATGAAGGCCTGGTTGGCCGCGCCGTAGTCCATGTTGGGCTTGATCAGGCCCTCGGCGTACAGCGTGTTCATCAGCTCCAGCGCGTTGCGGGCGGGCTTGGAGTGCATGTCGATCTGCTTGCCGTTGGCGGCGAACAGCGTGCCGTTTTGCTGGGCCACCAGGGTCACCAGGTTGCGGAAGTTGGCGGCGGTATCCGAGGTAGGCCAGCCCAGGTAGGCCTTGCCGGTGGCGGCCTTGAACTTGCGGGCCTGGGCCAGCAGCTCTTCAGGGCTTTGCGGCAGGGTGGCCGAGCCGTCGGCGTTGGTCAGCCCGGCCTTCTTCATCAGGTTGCCGTTGATGTGCCACAGCCAGGACCAGGTGTCGAAGGGCAGGGCGTAGGTTTTGCCGCCGATCTGCGTGCCGCGTTTGGCCTGCTCGCTGAACTGGTCGGTACTGATGCCCACCGCCTTGAAGCTGTCGTCCAGCGGCTCCACCAGCTTGCGGGCCACGTAGTCGCCCAGCACGGACTCGTGCATCACGGTGATGGTGGGCACGTCTTTGGCCACGATGCGGGCGCTGAGTTGGTCGTAGTACGGGCCCCATTCGGCAATTTGCGGCTTGACCACGATGCCGTCTTTGTTGGTGGCGTTGAACTCGTTGATCAGCGTGGTGATGATGCCGCACTCGCCATGCGCCTTGCTGGCATCCACGGCCTTGCCGTAGTCGGCATCGCAGGCCCCGAAGAAGCGGGCCACGGTGATCTCGGTCTTGGCCTGGGCCGCGCACAGGGCGCTGGTGGTGGCCAGGGTGATTGCCACCAGGCTGGCGGCAATGGTTTTCAGTCTCATGCTTGTCTCCTCTTTGTCAGGCCGAAGCCATTTTTTGGATGTGCAGCGGATCGGCGCTGCCCCGTTGAAAATCTCTAGCGCACTGCGGTGCCCGCCACGGCGGTGACGATGTACTTCTGGAAAAACAGGTACAGGATGAACAGCGGCAGCCCGGCGAACACGGCCTGCGACATCAGGTAGCCAATGCCCTCGCTTTGGGCAAAGTTCGACTGGCTGGAGGCCAGCCCCAGGGTGATGGTGTACATCTCGGATTTGGAGGCCGACACCAGCGGCCAGAGGTAGTCGTTCCAGGCATTCAAAAAGGTGAAGATGCCCAGCGTGGCCTGCGCCGGTACCGACAGCGGCAGGATGATGCGCCAGAAGATCTTCAGGCGCGAGGCGTTGTCCAGCAGCGCGGCCTCTTCCAGCTCTACCGGAATGCCCCGGAAATACTGCGCCATCAAAAACACGCCAAACGGTGCAGCCAGCTTGGGCAAAATCAGCGCACTGTAGGTGTTGTGCATGTCCAGGTCGGCAAACAGGCGGTGCAGCGGCACCAGAATGGCCTGTTCGGGCACGGCCAGCCCGGCCAGCACGCAGGCAAACAGAATGCGCCGCCCGGGGAAGGTGGTGCGCGCAAAGCCGTAGCCCGCCAGCGAGGCAATCACCAGGGTCAAAAAGGTCTGCCCCAGCGAGACGATGGCACTGTTGAGCAGCCAGCGGAACACCTGCGAGGTACCCAGGATGTCGGTGTAGTTCTTCAGCGTGAACGGCGGCGCAAACAGCACGTCGGTGCGCGCCATCAGCGCTGCGTTAGGCTTGAACGACAGCATGAAGATCCAGAACAGCGGGGCCACCCACACACAGGCCAGGGCGATGGCGGCGGCCAGAATCAGCTTGTCGCCCCAGCCGGTTTTCAACATACGGCTCATGGTTTTTCTCCCCGTGCATCTTCAGTAGCGCGCTGGCGGCCCAGCCAGGCTTGCACGCTCACGCCGATCAGCATCAAGCCAAACAGCACCTGGGCCGAGGCGGCCGAATAGCCCAGCGCCCACTGGGTAAAGCCGGTCTCGTAAATGAACTGCACGATGGGCCGCGAGCTGTTGTTAGGCCCGCCCTGGGTCATCAGGTACGACTGGCCGAACAGCTGGAACTGCTGGATCACCTCGATCACGGCCACCAGCGCCACGGTGCGCTTAATAGACGGCAGGGTGATGGACACAAAGGTGCGCCACCGGCCTGCGTTGTCGAGCGCGGCGGCCTCGTACATCTCTTGCGGAATCTGCTGCAGCGCGGCCAGAAACAGCATCATCGGCAGGCCAATGATCCACCACACGGTGACCAGCGCTACCGACGGCAGGGCCAGCGATTCGGTGACCAGCGGGGCCAGCGGCTGCAGCCCGGCGCCCACCATCAGGTTCGACAGCAAGCCCTTGTCGGGCATCAGCACCAGCCGCCACACCAGGGTGACGATGGTGACCGACAGCACCGACGAGCCAAAAAAGATGGCGCGCAACGCGGCTCCGGTGCGCCCGGGCCGGTTCAAGGCCAGTGCCAGCGCCAGGCCCAGCGCCACGAACACGGGCGTGGTCATGGCCACGAAGTAGAAGGTGTTGCGCACCGCACCCAGGAAGATGTCGTCGTGCAGCAGGTCGGCGTAGTTTTTCAGGCCGACGAAGTCGCTGGTGTCGGCCAGCATGTCCACGTCGCGCAGGCTGAGCCACCAGCCCAGCACCAGCGGTAGCACCAGCAGCAGAACGTAGACCACCAGGTAGGGCAGAACGAACAGGCCGTTGAGCCAGTGTTTGGGTTGTTTGCGTGCCATGGTGGCCTCACTGCGGTGCATGGTGGGCCAGGCCCGCCGCGTCGAACACATGCAGGCGCGCGCTGTCGATGCGCAGCGCCACGGCTTCACCGGGGGCCACGCCGCTGTCGCGGTGCGCCTCGGCCACCACGTTGCTGCCGCCGGCCAGGCCCACATGCACCAGGGTGCGGTCGCCCAGGCGCTCCACCACGTCCACGCGACCTGGTAGCTCGCCCTGCGGGTCCAGCGTGATGGATTCGGCGCGAACGCCCAGCGTCAGCGGGCCTGCAGGCACATCCGCATCCCGCAGCGCGGTCTGGAACACGCTGCCGTGGGCGATGCGCAGGCACAGCCGGCCGTCCTGCGGGGCTGCGCGCTCGGTGTCCAGGAAGTTCATGGCAGGCTGGCCGATGAAGCCCGCCACAAACCGGGTGGCCGGGCGGCGGTAGATGTCCATGGGCGCGCCGATCTGCTCGATACGGCCCTTGTTCATCACCACGATGCGGGTGGCCAGTGTCATGGCCTCTACCTGGTCGTGGGTGACAAACACCATGGTGGACTGCAGGCGCTGGTGCAGCCGCGCCAGCTCGACCCGGGTGCGGGTGCGCAGGGCGGCATCCAGGTTGGACAGCGGCTCGTCAAACAAGAACGCGCTGGGGTTTTTGACGATGGAGCGGCCAATCGCCACCCGCTGGCGCTGCCCGCCCGACAGTTGACCGGGCTTGCGCTGCAGCAGGGCATCCAGCTCCAGCATGCGGGCCGCATCGGTGATGCGCGTGGCGATGTCCGTCTCGGCCAGGCCGATGTTGCGCATGCCGAAAGCCATGTTGTCGTACACGCTCATGTGCGGGTACAGCGCGTAGTGCTGGAACACCATGGCCACGCCGCGCTGGCCGGGCGGCAGGTCGGTCACGTCCTTGCTGTTGATGGTGATGCTGCCGCTGGTCACCGGCTCCAGCCCGGCCATCATGCGCAGCAGGGTGGATTTGCCGCAGCCCGAGGGGCCGAGGAACACCAGGAACTCGCCCTGCGCGATGTCCAGCGAAAGGTCGCTCATCACCACCACGTTGCCGTAGTGTTTACTGACCCGGTTCAGTTGAATGCCTGCCACGTCTTGTCTCCTGTCCAGAATGTCCAGGACCTACGCGAGCCCCTCTGTGCGCCCGGCGGGCGACAAAGAGGGTGCTGCGCAAATCCCATTGTCTTTGGTATTATGAAAGACGATTCTAGAAGGGCTTAGTTTGGACTGTCAACAAAGTTCGATGTTGCAGTGCAGCAAGCATTCGCATCAAATTTAAGGCATAAAAAAAGCTGCCTGCGCTTATCAGATAAGCACAGGCAGCTATTCATTTGGGAGCATTTCTGCCCCCGGACTCGCAGGGGCGCTTAGACCACCTTGGCGATCGACGCGCAGACGTAGTCGATGTTCTTGCTGTTCAGCGCGGCCACGCACATGCGGCCGGTGTCGGTGCCGTACACGCCGAACTCCTCGCGCAGGCGCACCATCTGGTCCTTGCTCAGGCCGGAGTAGCTGAACATGCCGATCTGCTGGGTGATGAACGACATGTCCTGCTTCACGCCAGCAGCCTTCAGGCCATCCACCAGCTTTTGGCGCATGGCCTTGATGCGCACGCGCATCTCGCCCAACTCTTGTTCCCACTGGGCGCGCAGCTCAGGGGTGTTGAGCACCGTGGCCACCACGGTCGCGCCGTGGATCTGCGGGTTGCTGTAGTTGGTGCGGATGCAGATCTTGAGCTGGCTCAGCACGCGGCTGGCTTCTTCCTTGGATTCGCACAGCACCGTCAAGGCACCCACGCGTTCGCCGTACAGGCTGAAGCTCTTGCTGAACGAGGTGGACACAAAAAAGCTCAGGCCGGCGGCCACAAACTTGCCAATAACGGCGCCGTCTTCTTTGATGCCATAGCCAAAGCCCTGGTAGGCCATGTCCAGGAAAGGGGTCAGATTGCGGGCCTTGACGACCTCGACCACCTGGTCCCACTGGGCGGCGGTGATGTCGTAACCCGTGGGGTTGTGGCAGCAGGCGTGCAGGACCACGATGGTGCCTGCTGCGGCGGCGTTCAACGAAGCCAGCATGCCGTCAAAGTTCACGCCGCGGGCGGCCGCGTCGTAGTAGGTGTAGCTTTCGACCTCGAAACCAGCGTTCTGGAACAGGGCGCGGTGGTTTTCCCAGCTAGGGTCGCTGATCATGACCTTGGCGTTGGGGCTGAGCTTCTTCAAGAAGTCGGCGCCAATCTTCAGGCCGCCGGTGCCGCCAATGCCTTGCACGGTAACCGCGCGGCCGGAGGTGACGGGTTCGGAATCGGCACCAAACACCAGGCCCTTGACGGCCGAGTCGTAGGCCGCCACGCCGTCGATCGGCAGGTAGCCGCGTGGCTTGGGCGCATCGGTCATTTGCTTTTCTACGGTTTGCACGCAGGCCAGCAGGGGCAGTTTGCCGTTGTCGTCGAAGTACACGCCCACGCCCAGGTTGACCTTGTTGGGGTTGGTGTCGGCATTGAATTGCTCGTTCAGGCCCAGAATCGGGTCGCGCGGTGCCATTTCGACGGCGGTAAACAGTGACATGGAAAAATCCTTTGGGGGGTTGTCAATAGCGGCTTGCCCGCTGAGAAGGGGCAACCGCGAATTTTAGCCGCCGCCACGCACGCCTCCGCAGACCCTTCTGCTGGGCACTACGCTTTTAATAGCTTCTTACGCTGATTTAATAAGCGCTAGAGCCCGATTTTATGTATATTTTTGGGGCGGTGAGGCCACCGCCCGTCTTGTGGGGTTCACAGCACGGCGGCTGGCTTCTCCCCGCGTTCGTAGACCACATGGGCCCGGCCCACAATCAGCGTGTCCAATTTACCCACCTGCCCCAGGTCCTTGCTGGTGGAGGGCAGCTTGTGGAGCACGTAGCGCATGGCGTTGAGCCGTGCCCGCTTTTTGCAGTCGCTCTTGATGACGGTCCACGGTGCCTCGGCGGTATCGGTCTCAAAGAACATGCCTTCCTTGGCTCGGGTGTAGTCGTCCCACTTGTCCAGGGATGCCAGGTCGATGGGGCTGAGCTTCCACTGCTTGAGGGGGTGCGATTCACGCTCCTTGAACCGGCGGCGCTGCTCCTTGCGGCTCACCGAGAACCAGAACTTGATCAGGTGCACGCCGCTGCGCACCAGGTGCCGCTCGAATTCGGGGGCCTGGCGCATGAATTCGGCGTACTCCGCGTCGGTGCAAAAGCCCATCACCCGCTCCACCCCGGCCCGGTTGTACCAGGAGCGGTCGAACATCACGATTTCGCCGACAGAGGGCAGGTGCTGCACATAGCGCTGGAAGTACCACTGGCCCCGCTCCAGTTCGGTGGGTTTTTCCAGGGCTACGACCCGCGCGCCCCGGGGGTTGAGGTGCTCCATGAACCGCTTGATGGCGCCGCCTTTGCCGGCCGCGTCGCGCCCCTCGAACAGGATCACCACGCGCTGCTTGGATTCCTTGACCCAGGCCTGCAGCTTGAGCAGTTCGACCTGCAGGCGGAACTTTTCTTTCTCGTAGGTGCTGCGGCGCATCAGGTGGCGGTACGGGTAGCCGCCTTCGCGCCAGTCGTCGGACAGGATGTCGTCTGGGTGCAGGCGCCCGCTGGCAGGGGGTGCCCCATCCTCCAGCGCCTTTTTCAAGGCCAGGCGGTCATCGTCCGATGCGCCTTCGATCAAGGCGCGCAGCGCAGCGGCCCGGTCGCCCGCTACGGCCCCGCCAGTGCCTTCGATGACCGACAACACCGCCGCCAACTGTTTGCCTTGTGCGGCCAGCACCGCTTCGCTGGACACCTCTTCGGCCAGCGGCAGCAGCGCCGTGGAGTCGACCGTGTCGCCCTGCGCCACCGTGCGTTGCACCGACCGGGCACCCCGCGCAGCGGCTGCACGCTTGGGCGCTGGCTTGGATTTTTTGGGTCCGGTTGACGGGCTCGCTGCAGCCATAGGCTAGTCTCCAATGGGTATTCCAGGGCTTATGCACCGCGCAATCCCCGGACCACACCAGTTTGCAGGCTCCCCGCCTGCATGGATTTGACCCATGTCAATGGTTTGGTGGCAATCCCGGTGAATTTTGGGCGCTGTATACCGGGCCAATCCCCACCGTGGTGCTGCTGGCCGCAGACCCACGGGAGCTAAGTGGATACCCCACTGTCCTATACAGTGTCGGGTTTTCCGTCGGTATCCAGCCGATGGTTCTGCTGGTGTTTCTGCCGCTTTGGAATCTGCGCCCATGACCGAGATCGTCTCCCTGTACCCGTCCACGTCGCCCGAGCAGCCCGAAGGCGAGTTCGTCAGCTTTCCCGGCTCGCCGTTCGAGCTGTTCATGCCGTACCCCCCCGCAGGCGACCAGCCCGAGGCCATCCGGCAACTGGTGGAAGGCGTGGGCGACGGTGAGGTGTTCCAGACCCTGCTGGGCGTGACCGGCTCGGGCAAGACCTTCACCATGGCCAATGTGATTGCCCGCCTGGGCCGTCCGGCCATCATTTTTGCGCCCAACAAGACGCTGGCCGCGCAGCTGTACAGCGAGTTCCGCGAGTTCTTTCCGAAGAACGCGGTGGAGTATTTCGTCAGCTACTACGACTACTACCAGCCCGAAGCGTATGTGCCGCAGCGCGACCTGTTCATCGAAAAAGACAGCGCCATCAACGAGCACATCGAGCAGATGCGTCTGAGCTGCACCAAGAGCGTTCTGGAGCGGCGCGACGTCATCATCGTGGCCACGGTGTCGGCCATTTACGGTATTGGCCAGCCCGAGGCCTACCACCAGATGGTGATGACGCTGCGCCACGGCGACAAGATGGGCCAGCGCGACGTGATCGCCCAGCTCATCCGCATGCAGTACCAGCGCAACGACATGGAGTTCAGCCGCGGCAAGTTCCGGGTGCGCGGCGACACCATCGACGTGTTTCCGGCCGAGCACTCCGAGCTGGCCATCCGTATCGAGCTGTTTGACGACGAGATCGACAGCCTGCAGCTGTTCGACCCGCTCACCGGCCGTATCCGCCAGAAGATTCCGCGCTTCACCGTCTACCCCAGCAGCCACTATGTGACCCCGCGCGACAAGGTGCTGGCTGCGGTGGAAACCATCAAGATGGAGCTGAGCGACCGGCTCAAAGAGCTGGTCGGCATGGGCAAGCTGGTGGAGGCGCAGCGGCTGGAGCAGCGCACCCGGTTTGACCTGGAAATGCTCACCGAGATCGGCCACTGCAAGGGCATCGAGAACTACACCCGCCACCTCAGCGCCGCGCTGCCCGGCATGCCGCCGTCCACGCTCACCGACTACCTGCCCAAGGACGCGCTGATGTTCCTGGACGAAAGCCACATCCTCATCGGCCAGTTCGGCGGCATGTACAACGGCGACAGGGCGCGCAAGACCACGCTGGTGGAATATGGCTTTCGCCTGCCCAGCGCGCTGGACAACCGCCCGCTGAAGTTCGAAGAGTTCGAGACCAAGATGCGCCAGGCGGTGTTCGTCTCGGCTACGCCCGGCAACTGGGAAAAAGAACACACTGGCCAGGTGGTAGAGCAACTGGTGCGCCCCACCGGCCTGGTCGATCCGCAGGTGGAAGTGCGCCCGGCCACCCACCAGGTGGACGACGTGCTGCAGGAAATCCGCATCCGCGTGGAAAAGAGCGAACGCGTCTTCATCACCACGCTGACCAAGCGCATGGCCGAGCAGCTGACCGACTACCTGACGGAAAACGGCGTGAAAGTGCGCTACCTGCACAGCGATGTGGACACGGTGGAGCGGGTGGAGATTTTGCGCGACCTGCGCCTTGGCACCTTTGACGTGCTGGTCGGCATCAACCTGCTGCGCGAAGGTCTGGACGTGCCCGAGGTGTCGCTGGTGGCAATTCTTGATGCCGACAAGGAAGGCTTTTTGCGCTCCGAGCGTTCGCTGATCCAGACCATTGGCCGGGCTGCCCGCAACCTGAATGGCCGGGCGATTTTGTACGCCGACAAGGTGACCGAATCCATGCGCAAGGCCATCGACGAGACCGAACGCCGCCGCACCAAGCAGATCGCCCACAACCTGGCGCAGGGCATCACCCCGCGCAGCATCGTCAAACAGGTGAAGGACCTGATCGACGGCGTGTACAGCGAGAAGTCAGGCCGTGAGGCCGAAAAGTTGGCGCAGGACGCGATCCAGCGCGCCAAGGTGGAAGACATGGGCGAGAAAGACATCGCCCGCGAAATCAAGCGGCTGGAAAAGCTGATGCTGGAGCACGCCCGCAACCTCGAATTCGAAAAAGCCGCCCGGGTACGCGACCAATTGGCGGTGCTCAAGACCCAGGCTTTCGGCGCTTCGGGGCACGACAACATTGCCGTGGGAAACTAATCGTTCTAAAATAAGACCGGTCAGTATGCTTACCCGACGAATTCGATAGGCTTCTTTGCTATAATGGCATCTGTCAATAAATAAAAACCAGAAGTTGAGGGTGGCTACCGTGACTTAAACACGGAAGCACGCTGGAGGAAGCGGAAGTAAGACTGGCTCAACCCGGTCTTGGTTCCATGTTTAACCCCAGTACTGCCTACAAGAGGCGCGCGGCCACCGTGCGCCCCAAGGCCATGTAAACAGGAGCTTGCGATGCGACTCACCACTAAAGGCCGTTTTGCGGTCACCGCCATGATTGATCTGGCCCTGCGCCAGAACAATGGCCCCGTCACGCTCGCGGCCATCAGCCAACGGCAACAAATCTCTCTCTCGTACCTGGAGCAACTGTTCGGCAAACTGCGCCGCCACGAGCTGGTCGAGTCCACCCGCGGCCCTGGCGGCGGCTACACCCTGGGCCGCAAAGCCGCCGACATCACCGTGGCCGACATCATTGTGTCGGTCGATGAGCCGATGGACGCGACCCAGTGCGGCGGCAAGGAAAACTGTTTGGGCGAAGCTGGCCGCTGCATGACGCACGACCTGTGGGCCTCGCTGAACACCCGCATGGTGGAGTTTCTGGACTCGGTGAGCCTGCAAAAACTGGTGGACGAGCAACTCGCCAAGGGCGTGCAGATCGAAAGCAAGCCCATGGTCAAGCGCGCCATCTCCAGCATGCCGGTCGTCAAGCCCATGCGCATCACCGGACCGAATTCGGTGTTTGCCCTTGGCAACGTGTTTGCCAAGTCGTAACGCCAGCAACGTGTTTGCCAGATTCTGATTTTTTAACAGTGCTTTTTTAAAGCCAGCCTTTACCGATCTTCTTCGAGAGCTAGCCAATGGACACCCCACACTTCCCGATTTACATGGACTACAGCGCCACCAACCCCTGCGATGAGCGGGTGGTGGATGCCATGATTCCCTGGTTGCGCGAACACTTCGGCAACCCCGCGTCGCGCAGCCATGCATGGGGCTGGGAGGCGGAAGCCGCGGTGGAAAAAGCCCGCGAACAGGTGGCGGCCCTGATCGGTGCCGACCCGCGCGAAATCGTCTGGACCTCGGGTGCCACCGAATCCAACAACCTGGCGCTCAAGGGTGCCGCGCATTTCTACAAGACCAAGGGCAAGCACATCATCACGGTCAAGACCGAGCACAAAGCCGTGCTCGATACCTGCCGCGAACTAGAGCGCCAGGGTTTTGAAGTGACCTACCTGGACGTGCAGGCCGATGGCCTGGTCGATCTGGAAGCCTTCAAGGCGGCCATCCGCCCCGACACCATCCTGGCCAGCGTGATGTTCGTGAACAACGAAATCGGTGTCATTCAGGACATCGCCGCCATCGGTGCCATCTGCCGCGAAAAGGGTGTGATCTTCCACTCCGACGCAGCCCAGGCCACCGGCCGCGTTGAATTCGATCTGTCGAAAATGCCCGTCGATCTGATGAGCCTGACCTCGCACAAGACCTACGGCCCCAAAGGCATTGGCGCGCTGTTTGTCCGCCGCAAGCCGCGCATTCGCCTGGAAGCGCAAATGCACGGCGGTGGCCACGAGCGCGGCATGCGTTCCGGCACCTTGCCCACGCACCAGATTGTGGGCATGGGCGAGGCGTATCGCATTGCCAAGGAAGAAATGGGCGCGGAAAACATCCGCATCCAGGCCTTGCACGACCGCATGCTGGCAGGCCTGAAGGGCATCGAGCAGGTCTTCATCAATGGCCACGAGACGCAGCGCGTGCCGCACAACTTGAACATGAGCTTCAACTACGTCGAGGGCGAGTCGCTGATCATGGGCATCAAGGGCTTGGCAGTGTCCAGCGGTTCGGCCTGCACATCGGCCAGCCTGGAACCCAGCTACGTATTGCGCGCCCTGGGCCGCAGCGACGAGCTGGCCCACAGCAGCCTGCGCATGACCATTGGCCGCTGGACCACCGAGGCCGACATCGACTACGCGGTCGATACCATCAAAACCAATGTGGCCAAGTTGCGCGACCTGAGCCCTTTGTGGGAAATGTACCAAGATGGCATCGACATCAGCACCATCCAATGGTCTGCGCATTGATCTGAACTGAAGAGGTAAACAAAATGGCATACAGCGAAAAAGTGGTAGACCACTATGAAAACCCCCGCAACGTCGGCTCGTTTGAAAAAGGCGACGACAGCGTAGGGACCGGCATGGTCGGCGCACCGGCGTGCGGCGACGTGATGAAGCTGCAGATCAAGGTCAACCCGGTCACCGGCGTGATCGAAGACGCGCGCTTCAAGACCTACGGCTGCGGCTCGGCCATCGCGTCCAGCTCGCTGGTCACCGAATGGGTCAAGGGCAAAACCCTGGACGAAGCAGCGGCCTTGAAAAACAGCCAGATCGCCGAAGAACTGGCGCTGCCCCCGGTCAAGATCCATTGCTCCATCCTGGCCGAAGACGCCATCAAGGCCGCGGTCAGCGACTACAAGCAAAAACACGCTGCGGCGGCTGCCCAGGTCCACTGAACATGGCTGTCACGCTGACTGAGGCCGCTGCCCGGCATGTCACCCGCTACCTGGCCAAACGCGGCAAGGGCGTGGGCGTGCGCCTGGGTGTCAAGACCACGGGTTGCTCGGGCCTGGCCTACAAGCTGGAGTACGTAGACGAATTCGCCCCCGAAGACGTGATTTTCGAAGGCCATGGCGTCAAGGTGCTGGTTGATCCGAAAAGCCTGGCCTACATCGACGGCACGCAGCTCGACTTTGTGCGCGAGGGCCTGAACGAGGGCTTCAAGTTCGAGAACCCGAACGAGCGTGACAAATGTGGCTGCGGAGAGAGCTTTCGCATCTAGGCTTTTTGCACCCGCCACCAACCGCCCGAGCCCCGTGCCGCGGCGGTTTTTTCTTGGTAGCCATGAACCTCCAATCCAACGACTTCGCGCTGTTTGACATCCCCGTGCAGTTCACGCAAGACCACACCGCCATGCAGACCCGCTGGCAGGCCTTGCAGCGCGAGGCGCATCCCGACCGCTTTGCCGCCCAGGCCGGTGCGGCGCAGCGCCTGGCCATGCAGTGGTCGGTGCGCATCAACGAAGCCTGGGCGCGGCTGAAAGACCCGCTCAAGCGTGCCGCCTACCTGTGCGAGCTCCATGGCGCACCCATCCAGGCCGAGAACAACACCGCCATGCCCGGCGCGTTTTTGGTGCAGCAGATGGAGTGGCGCGAGGCCCTGGACGATGCCCACAGCCCCGCCGCACTGGAGGCGCTGAACACCGAGGTGCTGCAAGCCCGCCGCGATGGCCTGGCCGCATGCGCCCGCTTGTTGGACGAAGCCCACGATTACGCCGCTGCCGCCCAGCAGGTGCGTGCGCTGATGTTCATCGAGCGCTTTGCCCGCGACGTGGACGATGCTATCGACCGCCTGTAACAATTGACGACCCACTAACCATTTCCCCATGGCGCTCCTCCAAATCTCCGAACCCGGCCAGTCGCCCGACCCGCACCAGCGCCGCCATGCCGTCGGCATCGACCTCGGCACCACCCATTCGCTGGTAGCCACCGTGCGCAGCGGCGAAGCCGTGTGCCTGCCCGACGACCAGGGCCGGGTGATCCTGCCCAGCGTGGTGCGCTACCTGCCGGGCGACAAACGCCAGATCGGCCATGACGCACTGGCCGCCCAGGCCAGCGACCCTGAAAACACCATCGCCTCGGTGAAGCGCTTCATGGGCCGCGGCCTGGCCGACATCGCCCAGCGCGAAAAGCTGCCCTACGTGTTCATCGACAAGCCCGGCATGGTGGGCTTGCAGACGGCGCACGGTGAGAAATCGCCGGTCGAAGTCAGCGCCGAGATCCTGGCCACCCTGCGTTTCCGCGCCGAAGACAGCTTTCTGGACGACGTATACGGTGCCGTCATTACCGTGCCCGCCTACTTTGACGATGCCCAGCGCCAAGCCACCAAGGACGCGGCGCAACTGGCCGGGCTGAACGTGCTGCGCCTGATCAACGAGCCCACGGCCGCGGCCATCGCCTACGGGCTGGACAACGGCAGCGAAGGCATTTACGCGGTGTACGACCTGGGCGGCGGCACCTTCGACATCAGCATCCTGCGCCTGAGCCAGGGTGTGTTCGAAGTGATTGCCACTGGCGGCGACGCAGCCCTGGGCGGCGACGACTACGACCGCGCCCTGGCCGACTGGGTGCTGGCCCAGACTGGCCAGCAGGCCGTTACCGCATCCGACAAAGTGGCCTTGAACGCCGCAGCCCGCGCCTGCAAGGAAGCACTGTCTGCTACAGATTTAGTAGCTTTTCACGCTGATGTATCGGGCGTGAGCGTGCAATTAGACGTAAAGAAATCCGACTTTGAGGCCGCCACGGCCCATCTGACCGCCCGCACCATGGCCGCCGTGCGCAAGGCGCTGCGCGATGCCAAGCTGAGCGTCGACGAAGTGCAGGGCACGGTGATGGTGGGCGGCTCTACCCGCATGCCGCAGATCCAGCGCGCCGTAGCCGACTACTTTGGCCGCGCGCCGCTCACCAACCTGAACCCCGACGAAGTCGTTGCCCTGGGTGCTGCCATCCAGGCCAACCAGCTGGCGGGCAACCGGTCGGCCGATGGGGCAGGGGACTTGCTGCTGTTGGACGTGATTCCTCTGTCGCTGGGCATCGAGACCATGGGCGGCCTGGTCGAGCGCATCGTGCCGCGCAACCAGACCATCCCCACGGCGATGGCGCAAGATTTCACCACCTACCAGGACGGCCAGACCGCGTTGGCCTTGCATGTGGTGCAGGGTGAGCGCGACCTGGTGGCCGACTGCCGCAGCCTGGCCCGCTTCGAGCTGCGCGGCATTCCGCCCATGGCGGCTGGCGCGGCGCGCATCCGCGTGACCTTCACCGTGGATGCCGACGGCCTGCTCAGCGTGGCTGCGAAAGAGCAGGGCAGTGGCGTGGAAGCGCAGATCACCGTCAAGCCCAGCTATGGCCTGAGCGACGAACAAATTGCCCAGATGCTGCAAGACAGCTTCCACACCGCCGCGCAAGACATGCAGGCCCGCGCCCTGGTCGAAGCCCGCGTGGATGCCGACCGCATGCTGCTGGCCACCCAGAGCGCGCTGGCCGCCGATGGCGATTTGCTGTCAAGGGACGAACTTGCCACCATCGAGGCGCTGCGGGCCGAGCTGGTCCAGGCCAAGCTGCTCACCGATGCCAAACAGGTCGAAGCCGCCACCAAACAACTCGCCGACGGCACCGAAGCCTTCGCCGCCGCCCGCATGAACCGGGGCATCCAGCACGCCCTGTCCGGCAAGAACATTGAAAGTATTTGACATGCCCATCATCAAAATCCTGCCCCACCCCGAATACTGCCCGCAAGGTGCCGAGATCAGCGCGCCCGCGGGCACCTCGATCTGCGAGGCCATGCTGGACAACCACATCAACATCGAGCACGCCTGCGACATGAGCTGCGCCTGCACCACCTGCCACGTCATCGTGCGCGAGGGCTTCCAGTCGCTGGGCGAACTGGACGAAAATGAAGAAGACCTGCTGGACCGCGCCTGGGGCCTGGAGCCGCAGTCGCGCCTGGGCTGCCAGGCCTTGCTGGCGCAGCAAGACGTGACGGTGGAAATCCCCAAATACACCATCAACCACGCCAAAGAACTTCACTGATAAAAATGGCTGTTTGCGCTTATTCCATCAGCGTAAGCAGCTGTCAAAAGAATAGTTTATGCGCCAAATCATTCTGGATACCGAGACCACCGGCCTGTCGGCAGCAGGCGGTGACCGCGTGCTGGAAATCGGCTGCGTCGAGCTGCTCAACCGCAAGCTCACCGGCCACCATTTCCACCACTACATCAACCCCGAGCGCGACAGCCACGAAGACGCGCTGCGGGTGCACGGCATCACCACCGAATTCCTGCGCGACAAGCCCAAGTTCGCCGAGATCGTCGATGCGTTTGTAGCCTACTGCCAGGATGCCGAGCTGGTCATCCACAACGCCGCGTTCGACGTCGGCTTTCTGGACAAAGAGCTGGAGCGCCTGGGCAAACCGCCGCTCAGGAGTTTTGTCAGCGGCATCATCGACACCCTGGCCCTGGCCAAGGAGCTGTACCCCGGCAAACGCAATTCGCTCGATGCCCTGTGCGACCGCCTGGAGGTCGACCGTTCCGGCCGCGACGTGCACGGCGCCTTGCTGGATGCCGAGCTGCTGTCCCAGGTCTACATCAACCTCACGCGCGGGCAAGATGCCCTGCTGATCGACGTGGGCATTGAGGACACCACGGTGGCCGCCGTCCCGCAGATGGACCTCAGCACCTTCGTGCTGCCCGTGCTGCAGGTCAGCCTCGAGGAGGCCGCGGCCCACCAGGATTTGTTGAAACAACTTGATAAATCGAGCGGCGGCAAGACAGTCTGGCGAATCCTCGAAAAAGATGTTGTATAATTCGAGGCTTACCTGATAGCGATTAACAAATCGCAGATCACCAAATATCAGGGCGATTAGCTCAGGGGTAGAGCACTGCATTCACACTGCAGGGGTCGCAAGTTCGAAACTTGCATCGCCCACCAATTGAAGCCTTCCACACCGCACGGTCTGGAAGGCTTTTTTCATGGGCCGCTGGGTAACGATGGCCTCGTGCATATTCCTGGCCGCCTCCCGTCCAACCGACCCATCGGCGGTCGTTACTCCCTTGTCTTGCAAAAAAATCGCTTCGCAAGCCATTCCGCCTGATCGCGCAAACCGTCCAACACCTGGCGGGTGAAGTATCCCCAGTTTGGCCGAGGCTCTGCGCGTGCGCGCAGGTTTGCAAAAGATAGAAATGGCGACGCGAAAAAGCCTCGCCACGAGGCAAGTGTCCCTAATCGCTGTGGCAATCGACTTATTAAATTAAGACTTGGGCTGTGAGGCTGTGCTAGGTGGATCTATGGGAAACGATAGGGCGGATATTTAAATTGGGTTGTATTCCAATCTGGTTAAAAGATATACAAAGATGCTTCCAATTAAATTGATGGCTAAGTCCTGTGTTGGCGCGTTGTCCTACAGAATTTGAAGAAAATTTGAATTTAATAGTCTGTTTATATTTCGTAATATTATCTCGTATCGGGCACACAATTCAATTACATCAACTGTCGGAGGAAATTATGGGAAATACTCCAAAATTTGATGCGCAAGGATATCTGGTTACCGGAATATTTCCAAATCGGGAAAGCGCTGAGTCTGCGTTTGGCATCGCAACGGAGCATGGTTACACGAAGGACGATGTGAATATCCTGATGTCAGACGAGACCCGGAAACGCAGCTTCGCCGATGAAAATATGGCTTTTAAACAGACCGAACTGGGCACCAAGGTTGCTGAAGGTGCGGAAGTTGGCGGGGCCATTGGTGGAACATTGGGCGCCATTGCAGGCGCCATTGCCGCAGCAGGAACAAACCTCGCATTGCCTGGTTTAGGGCTGGTTGTAGCAGGACCGGTGGCTGCTGCGATAGCCGGGGCCGGAGTGGGTGCCGCAAGCGGTGGGTTGATAGGTGCTCTTGTGGGTTGGAACATCCCTGAAGAGCGTGTTGCAACTTACGAAAAAGGTTTGAAGGATGGCGGCATTCTTGTGGGAGTAAATACCAAAGACGTAGACGATGCAATATCCATTGAAAATAGATGGAGATCCCATGGACAGGTATATAGATAAATGATTAGTCGAAATATCTGTATTTTTCATGGGTTTCCCCATTCTATTTAATATGTCTATATATTATGGTGACCTGCATATAGTATGAATTTTCTAATTTTTTGATCCTTGCTATTTTTTGACCATTACTAGAATAGGGGTGAATTTATTATTTAATGATGGAGTTGGTATGGTACGGCCATGTCAGAGAAATCACCAAGCCCAGCTGAAAGAGGTTTTAAAATACCATGAAGGACCAATGGAGAAGTCATATTTGATGACTCCCTACCAGTTGCATTCAATTCCCGAAGGGCTGCATCGTTTTGAAAGCGCTCGCAATTATGAATTGGATCGGAGGAAATCGATGTTTTTAGACGATCGAGTTGGTTAGATTTTTACTGGATTCATTTCTATCTATATAGGTCTTTTCGGGTTAGTGGCAATGAGGTTGCAGCCCCTCTGCGCGAGGCTAGTATTTGGTAAATGCCAGTGCCACCTGCTTCAAACTCTAGCGCGCAGGCCGCCATATAGAGCCGCCAAATTCGAAAAGTAGCTTCATCCACAACACCGAGGGCTGCGGTCCGGTTTTCTTCCAGTCGTTGTACCCAATGGCGTAAGGTGAGGGCATAGTGTCGGCGTAGCGCTTCTACATCTTCAATCTCAAAGCCTGCACGCTCCATTCCGAGTTGAATATTGCTGACGCAGTCAAACTCTCCATCAGGAAAAACATAGCGGTTAATGAATTCAGTGGCGACGGTTTGATTCCAGCCTTCTTCATCGTGCGTGATGCCGTGGTTTAAAAAAAGTCCGCCAGGGCGAAGTACCTGTTGCACGGTGGCAAAGTAGGTTGGCAGGTTGGCCAGACCGACGTGTTCAAACATGCCGATGCTGGCAACTTTGTCGTATAGAGCCTGTTCTCCCAGGTCGCGGTAGTCGCGCAGTTCCACCGTCACGCGGTCTTGCAGTCCCTCTGATGCAATGCGCTTGCTTGCGTAATCAAATTGCCGCTGGCTCAGCGTGATGCCATGGGCTCGCACACCATGGTGTCGGGCCGCCCAGCACACGAGAGCACCCCAGCCGCAGCCTATGTCCAGCAAGTATTCACCGGGCCGCAGTCGCAGTTTGCGGCATATGTGCTCCAGCTTGTTACGTTGGGCCCGGTCAAGAGAGTCGTGTTCAGTTTCAAAATAGGCACAGGAATAAACTCTCTCCGTATCCAACCAGAGCCCATAGAATTCATTCGATACGTCGTAGTGAAAGGCAATTGCGGACTGGTCTGAGCGCCGAGAATGGGTATGCGAAAACCCTTCCGCAACGCCAATGGCTTTGCTGCGACGGGATTTGGTGGAAGAATCAAGAACTGCAGATAAGCGCCACGCATCCAGCAGCAAGGAGATCTTGTCGCGCCAAGGCAATACCAGCGATTCAAAATGCGCCTTCAGCGCCAAGGCGCTGTATAAATCGCCCTCGACATCCAATTCACCGCGAAAGTAGGCATCTGCCAGCAGGACAGGACTGGGCGCCGCAATGATCCTTCGCAAAAGCGATGGATCGCGTAGTACCAAGGTGAAGGCGGATGCTTCCATCCCTAACTCATGTAATCTGTCGTCCCAGAGGCGCAAGCTGACGTTTCCCGAATAGCCACGTAGCAAGCGTTCAAGAATTCGGATGGCGAGATCGCAATGTGCGGCTATTCCGGTTTTTGCAGCGCGGGATGGAGTTGGATGCAGAAAATGTGAAGTCATGACGGCCTGGGAATACAAAATTTTTGAAAATATCCAATGGTTTAGTCATTCCTAAGTACGTCGATGTAGCAAGAATAGTTTATTTTTTTGTTTTGTATGTTCGACATCGCACGTAACGTACGTGTCGACAATCAATATTTCAATTTTCTCGTCGCATCTTTGTGCTTTGGACTAATTGAGGAATCAGAATCTATTCAAATCTTAAAAGGCCAGCCATGTTGATAAGGGCACCGCGAGGACAGTAGGCCTTATTCGTCGGTCCAATAGCTCAACAATTTTCCCAGAAAAGAATGTATCTCTTTGATACTTATTTTAATGTGGATTAAATTATCTATATATATTTATAGTTAAAAAGCAAGAACATGATGGGTATAAATATAAAAACCCGCAAAAGTATATTTATTGCGGGTCAAAATATCCATCTGAGGTATCAGATTGGTTCAATGACAGTTATCGAAGTCGTGTAGCGCTTACCACGCTTTTTCAACGCAGTGCATAGGTTTTACTTGGAACGCGAGCCGGAAGAACTATGCGAGCTTTGGGAGGTCTGTGAGCTTTTATTTCCGCCCGAACGGCTTTTTTCGTTGGAATCGTTATCGTCGTCTGTTGATTTGCCGCCATGGCTCTTGCTGCCGGCCGCGCGGGCTTCCTGGGACGTAAATTCATGCGCATTTCCAGAGCTATGTGCAGCCTTTCCGCCCTCTGAGGCTATTTCCCGTTGTTTATCGGGATCCATAGAGGCAAAACCACGACCTTGTGTACCTTGCTGTGACGACCCTTGCTTCGGATCTTTAGGGGTATTCGTGCCGCGGTTATCGCCGTCGTTCTTCCCTTGCTGATTTCCGCGACTGCCGCGGTTGTCATCGTTTTGATAGGTGGATGCCATCACAATCTCCTAGAGTAGTTTGCGGTTTCGATGGGATTAAATTACTCCCATCACAGCTTGTGAATCCGCAGGGAAATTCCTTTGGATCACGGGAAAATAATATATTTTCCGGGTTAACCAATGGAAGGAATTGGGGAATAGTGTGCGTAGGACAATGCCTAAACCGGCCTCGTTCGGGGCCGTCTCACGGGCAGCCTTCCTGTGTTCGAGCAATGCGCAAGCTGCAGGAGCGGCGGGCGATGGACCCCGTTTAGCCGTCGATGTGGCCTGCGCCCAAAGCGATGTTGAGAGCGGTCACGTCGGGGCTATGGCTAAAAGTCTCGAACCACCGGCTAAATATGCCAATTATTCGCTATTTTTATGATAGATATGATTCATGCATAGCTATATCTGCATACAATGAGATGGTGTAAATGATAGATAAGAGATTTGACTGGCACCCTTGAAGGGGCTGCGGTCGTCTTGGCTAGCCCCCCATTTGACTTTGCACACAAGTGCCATGCCTGGCTCCGGCACATCTGGAGTCGGCTTGTGAATGCTGTTTGGCTGAGAGTTCCAGCCACCCTAATGTGAGATAGACGATGCAATACCAACATGCCTTAGCCGCAGGCAACGACAGGGCCGCTTTCCCTGCCACCCATCCAACGGACCGCTTTTTCCGCCACCATGGTCCATGGGCCATCGGTGTGCGGCTATTTCGCAAACTCAAGTTTGGATCGAAGGCGGGCCTGATCTCGTTCGCCTTTCTTTTGCCCCTGGCCTTGCTGGCCATTGCCTACATCCGCAACAGCCAATCCACTATCGATTTCGCCCGCCATGAGTACGTCGGCGTGTCCGTGATCAAGCAGATTGAGCCTTGGCTGATCGAGGTGCAGAAGCAGCGTCGATTGGTGCTCTCCGGTCTGGCCGCGAAGTTGGACATGAACGCCATTGAGGCACTGCTGGAACCGGTCAAAGCGTTGGCAGCCTCGGCACCCGACGGCCTGGATGTGCGCCCAGAGCTTGCCAAGGTGGAACAGTTGCACCAAGCGCTGGCGTCCAGAGCCTCCAGCGCCTCGCCCGACGACTTGGAAGCCGCGATGCAAAGCTATGTCGATGCCGTCCGAGACTTGCGTCTTACGGTGCTGGACCGTTCGAACCTGACGCTCGACCCGGACCAGGACACCTATTACCTGATGGCACTGTCAACCGATGTTGTGTCTGACGTGATCGAGTCGATCTCGCACAGCCGCGCCATGGCCGGCGCAGCGCAACGGCGTGGCAACGCCACCGAAGCGCAAGTGCGGGAGTTGTATGGCATTTGGTATGCCGGCCAGCAACGCATCGGCGCCATCACCCAAATGGCCAGCCGGGCCAACGAAGCCAACACCGATGTGCATTCGCGTATCAAGGCCGATGCGGCCGCAGAGGCGGCCAAAGTCTTCTTTGACGCGGCCTACAAGTCCTGGTTTGGCCCCGCTTTTAGCGCGGACGTGCAACTGCTCGGTGCCACTGGCCAGGTGGCCGTAGACAGCCTTCGTACCACCGGCAGCCAAAGTACCGCCTTGCTGGGCGAGCTTCTGCAGGCGCGCATCGACCGCACCGTAGCGGCGCGTAACAACATGCTGCTGGTCATCCTGGTGTCGCTGCTGGTGGCCGCCTACCTGTTCTATGCGTTCTACCTGGTCATGCGCGGCGGCTTGCAGGAAGTCAGCCGGCACCTGGAAGCCATGACGGCGGGCGACCTTACCACCTCGCCCAAGCCCTGGGGCCAGGATGAGGCTGCGGAACTGATGTTCATGCTCGGCAATATGCAGGCCAGCCTGCGGCGCATGGTGGTGCAGGTGCGCCATGCATCCGACGACATCGTGCATGCCAGCACCGAGATTGCAGACGCCTCTCATGAACTGTCGGCACGCACGGAGCAAACCGCTGCCAACCTGGAGCAGACCGCAGCGGCCATGGAGCAAATCAGCGCCACGGTCAAACAGACGTCGGAGCATGTGCACGAAGCCACCAAGATCGCAACCCATAACGCCGAGATCGCCAGCCACGGTGGCAATGTGATTGGCAACATGGTCGCCACCATGGAGGAAATCCAGGGCTCCTCCGCCAAGATCAGCGACATCATTGGTGTCATTGACGGCATCGCTTTTCAGACCAACATCCTGGCACTGAATGCCGCCGTTGAAGCGGCCCGGGCCGGAGAGCAAGGCCGGGGGTTTGCCGTGGTGGCTACAGAAGTACGGGCGCTGGCGGGGCGTTCCGCCGAGGCGGCCCGAGAAATCAAGACGCTGATTTCCACCAGCGCGGTGAAAGTGCATAGCGGCATGGGAATCGTGCGTGACGCAGGCTCGGCCATCACCGATATCGTCACCAGCGCCCAGCGCATCAGCGGACTGCTCAACGAAATCGCCATGGGCTCCCAAGAGCAAAGCCAGGGCGTAGCGCAGGTTGGCTCCGCCGTCCAGGAACTGGACCGCGCAACGCAGCAGAACGCAGCCATGGTCGAGGAAACGGCCGCCGCCGCTGGTGCCTTGCGTGACCAGGCCCAAGGTTTGGCCGAAGAAGTCGCCCGCTTCAAAGTGCCAACCTGAACGGCATGCGCGCCACCAGCGTCCAAGGCAACGGTCCACCAGGCCATCCAGCGGTATGGAAGCGGCAAATGCGGTGCCCGCTGCACGGGCTGCTTGCGATAGACTGGGTACAAAACCGCAGGCCACAGAGGCCATAGAGGCCATAGAGGCCATAGAGGCCATAGAGGCCATAGAGGTTCGCGCCGTTCAAAGTACCGGAAGTTCGAGAAAGCCCAGATGCCCGTAAATCCGTTGGATGCGTCCGTCGAATCTTCCCGCATGGCGCGTTTGCGGGAGTTGGTGGTTTTGGACAGTGCGCCAGAACCTTTGTTTGACGAGTTGGTCCGGCTCGCGGCGCTGACCTGTGGGGTGCCGATTGCCTTGATCAGCCTCGTTGACGACGAGCGCCAATGGTTCAAGGCCAACGTCGGGCTGCCGGGCGTCAACGAAACGCCGCGCGACGTGGCCTTTTGCGCCCACGCGATCCAGAACGACGCACTGTTCAGCGTGGCAGATGCCTCGCAAGACGACCGGTTCGCAGACAACCCTCTGGTGACGGGCAGTCCCCACATCCGTTTCTATGCAGGCGCACCGTTGGCACTTGCCAGCGGTGACCGGGTGGGCACCCTTTGTGTCATAGACCGGACGGCCCGCAAGTTGACCGAACCCCAAATACAGATGCTGCAATCCCTGGCCCGATTGGCCACCCAGGGTCTTGAGATGCGCCGAGATCTCATCCGCAAGGCCTTGTCCGTCCGCACCGAATTTGAGCAGGCCCTGACCCACAGCGAAGCCCGGCACCGCGCGCTGATCGAGGACCAGGCGGAATTGGTTTCTCTGGCCCGGCGCGACGGCGAGCTGGTGTACGTCAATCCGGCCTACGCGCGCCAGTTCCAGCGCGACCCGGCAGCGATGGTGGGCAGCAACCTCTTTGAAGAGGTGGACGCCGCATCCCAGGACAACGTCAAACGTCTGATTGCCGAGGTGTTTGCCACAGGGGGTGTTCGCACCAGCGAAAACGGCATGCGGGGACCCGATGGCCACATCCGCTGGGTTGCCTGGACCAACAGCCTGCAACGGGGCGTAGACGGCGAGCTGCTGCTGCATTCGGTCGGACGGGACTTTACCGACCGCAAACGCGTGGAGGACGCGCTGCGTGCCAGCCAGGGATTTTTGTACCGAACCGGCCGTGTCGCAGGGGTTGGCGGATGGGAGGTGGACCTGGCCACAGGCACCATCACCTGGTCGGACGAAACCCGCCGGATCCACGAGGTCGACCCAGCCTACGTCCCGGTGATGGAAACCGCCATCGCGTTTTATGTGCCAGAGGCGCGCCAGACCATCGAGGCTGCGGTGCAGCGCGGAACACGCGAAGGACTGCCCTGGGACCTTGAGCTGCAGATGGTGACGGCACAGGGGCGGTTGATCTGGGTCCGCACTTCCGGCGAGGTGGAGTTTGAAAACGCGCAGCCCGTTCGGTTGGTGGGGGCCTTTCAGGACATTTCAGAACGCAAGCGCCTGGAGCAGCGCTTGACCAAAAGTGAGCGTTTCGTTCGGCAGGTCTCGGACGGTTTGCCGATCCGCATTGCTTATGTGGATGCGCAGCGCCGCTTCCAGTTTGTCAACGAAGCGCATTGCCTGCGACTCGGCCTGCCCCCTGAGCAGATCATCGGCCGCACGCGCGACGAATTGAAGAAGACCTCCGCCGACGAGGTGATCGAGCCCAGGCTCAAAGCCGCCTTGGCTGGCCATCCCCAGCATTTTGAGTACGACGACATGGTGGACGGCCAACTGCGCTGCATCGAGAGCCGGATGATTCCCGATGTCGCGGAAGACGGCACGGTGCGCGGCTTCTATTCGACCGGTATTGACATCACCGAGCGCAAGGCAACCGAGCGGGCGCTGCACGAGCTGATTGCCATTTTCGACACCACGCCGGACTTTGTGGTCCAGTCGAACCACCGCGGCGAGGTCATCTACATGAATCCGGCCGTGCGCCGGGCCGTGGGGATGGCCAGCGACACCCCCTTGGGTGGCCGGAGTTTTAGGGAGTTCAACAGCCCCGCCACCAACCAGTGCTTCATCGACACCATTGTTCCCGCCGTCAAAGCGCGCGGAAGCTGGATTGGCGACACCACGATCCTGGTCGACGGTGGGCGCGAGTTGCCTGTCAACGATATGGTGGTTGCCCACCGAGACCGGAACGGCCGCATCGATCGGTACTCTGCCGTCATGCGGGACATTTCTGCAGAGACAGATGCCCGGCAGCAGTTGCTCCGCCAGACCGCGACCCTGAAGTCCGTCACCGAGGCCATCCCCATGATCGTGGGCGTGGTGGGGACGGACGGCCTCTACCGCTTTGCCAACAGCGGATTTGAGCGCTGGTGCGGTTCTTCTCGCGACAAGATTGTGGGGCGTTCGGTGACCGATGTCCTTGGGCGTATCGAGTACGAGCGCAGCCGCCTGTGGATCGAGCGGGTACAGGCAGGTGAAACCGTAAGCTTCGAAAAAAAATACCCGGGGCGCAGCAGCTACTCCCATCTGGCCATCAGCTACGTCCCGTTGTGGCTCGATGACGGCACCGTGGACGGCTTTGTCCAGATCGCCCAAGACATCACCGAGCACCGCAACGAGGAAGAGCGCCTCTTGCAACTCAGCCAAAGAGACCCCTTGACGGGACTTTTGAACCGTGCCGGCTTTGACAGCTACATGGCCCACCACGCCTATCCCGGCGCTCAACCTTCGCTGGCCTTGCTGTACATCGATTTGGACCATTTCAAACCCGTCAACGACCAGCACGGACACCCTGTGGGAGACCAGGTGCTGCAGATCTTCTCGCAACGCCTGCGCGCCTTGGTGCGGCCCAGCGACGCCGTGGCGAGACTGGGCGGAGACGAATTTGCGATTGTGCTGTCTGGCATCCGCAACGAGTTCAGCGCCGACATGGTCGCCGACAAGCTGGTCGCCGTGGCGCAGCTGCCATTTGAAGTAGGTGACTTGCAGCTACGACTCGGCGCCAGCGTCGGGGTCGCCTTCCGTGCCAATGCCTCGGTAGAGGTCGCTGACCTGGTGGCGCGCGCCGACACAATGCTTTACCAGGCCAAGCAAGCGGGGCGAGGGCGCCGCGCAAGTTAAGTCAAATAGGGCGCTTGTGCTTATGGAATAAGCGTGAGTAGCTATTTTTTAGATAGCACTCGTGGTGTCACAAGGCGTGCGCCACCAGCCGGAAATTCGGGTCTTCGGCAAACGGCTTGACGGTAAAACCCAGCCCGCGCATCAGCTTGAGCATGCCGGGGTTGTTGGCCAGCACCAGGCCTTCGATCTCGCTCAGGCCTTTTTCGCGGGCGACTTCCATAATGCTCAGCATCAGGCGGCTGCCCAGGCCGCGGCCGCTGTAGGCATCGGCCACCACCAATGAGAACTCGCAGCTGGTGCTGTCGGGGTTGGTGATGAAGCGCGACACGCCCAGGATGCGCTCGGTCTCCGTGATGCTGCCGTCGTCGGTGACCACGCGTTCCTTGAACACCGCCACCAGGGCCATTTCGCGGTCGTAGTCCATCAGGGCAAAGCGCGACAGCATGCTGGGCGGCAGCTCGGACAGCATCGACACGTAGCGGAAGTAGCGGCTCTCGGCCGACAGGCCGCGCACCAGGTCCTGCAGCATCTGGGCGTCGTCCGGGCGGATCGGGCGCACGGCGTACTGGCCACCGCCGCGCAGCGGCCATACGTGCTCGTAGTGGGCGGGGTAGGGCAGAATGGCCAGGTGCTGGTAGCTTTGGCCGCGCCCGCTGTGGCCCACGGGGGAATGGTCGATGACGATGCGCGCGTCCACCGCCACCGCGCCCGAGGCGTCCACGATGATGGGGTTGATGTCCATCTCGCGCAGCTGGGGCAGGGCGCAGACCATTTCCGACACGCGCATCAGCACCTGCTCCAGCGCGTGCATGTCCACCGGGCTGGCACCGCGCCATTCGCCCAGGGTTTCGGCCACGCGGGAGCGCTCGATCAGGCTGCGCGCCAGAAACTGGTTCAGCGGGGGCAGTTCCATGGCCCGGTCGTTGAGCAGCTCGATCATGGTGCCACCCGCGCCAAAGGCGATCACCGGGCCAAAGGGGTCGTCGGTGACCAGGCCGATGTAGATTTCGCGCCCGCGCTTGTGGCGCGCCATGTTTTGCACCGTGACACCGTTGATGCGGGCCTGCGGCATTTGCCGCGCCACCAGGGCGACCATGTCGTTGTAGCTGTCGCGCACGCCCACGGCGTTGGCGATGTTCAGCGCCACGCCGTCCACGTCGGACTTGTGGCTGACGTCGGGCGAGTCGATCTTCAGCGCCACCGGGTAGCCCAGCTGGGTGGCGATCATCATGGCCTCGTTGGCGCTGCGCGCCAGCACGGTCTTGGTGACCGGGATGTGGAAGGCCGCCAGCAGGGCCTTGGACTCCATCTCGGTGAGCACCTTGCGGCGTTCGGTCAGCACACTCTCGATCAGCAGGCGTGCGCCTTCGATGTCGGGCTGCGCCAGGGCCGACAAGGGCGGCGGGGTTTGCTGCAGCAGGCGCTGGTTTTGGTAGAACGCGGCGATGTTGCCAAACGCACCCACGGCGGCCTCGGGCGTGCGGAAGGTGGGGATGGCGGCGGCATTGAGCAGCGTGCGCGCGTCTATCACCGAGGCGTCGCCCATCCAGCAGGTCAGCAGCGGCTTGGTGGTGTGGGGCATGAACTCGGCCAGCGCCGCGGCAATGGCGGCGGCATCGCACCCGCCCTTGGGCGAGTGGATCACCAGCACGCCATCCACCTGCGGGTCGGTACTGGCGGCCTTCACGGCGGCCAGGTAGTGGGCGGGCGTGGCGTCTTCGGACAGGTCGACCAGATCCGCCAAGGTGGCCAGCGGCGGCAGCTGGGGCCGCAGGGCCGCCACGCTGGCGGGGCTGAGCGTGCCCAGTTCCAGGTCGATCTCGCTGATCCAGTCGGCCGCCAGCACGCCGGGGCCGCCCCCGTTGGTGACCACGGCCAGCCGCTTGCCCACCGCCCGGTAGCGCGATGCCAGGCACTTGGCCGCCGAGAACAGCTGCACAAAGGAATGCACCCGCACCGCCCCGGCCCGGCGCAGGGCCGAATCAAACACATCGTCGCTGCCCACGATGGTGCCCGAGTGCGTCTGCGCCGCCTTGTTGCCACCGGCCTTGTGTCCGGCTTTCAGCACCACCACCGGCTTGGCGTTGGCCGCGGCGCGCAGGGCGCTCATGAAGCGGCGCGCGTCCGAGATGCCCTCCATGTAGACCACGATGCTGTGGGTGTGGGCGTCATTGGCCAGGTAGTCCAGCACCTGGGCCAGATCGACCGCGGTGTTCGGCCCCAGCGACACCACGGTGGAAAAGCCCACCGCGTTCTGCTTGGCCCAGTCCAGGATGGAGGCCGTCAGCGCGCCCGACTGCGATACCAGCGCCAGGTGCCCCGGCGTGGCCAACGGGCCCGCCACACTGGCGTTCAGGCCCCGGCGCGGGCTCTGGAAGCCCATGCAGTTGGGCCCCAGCAAATGCATGCCGTGGCGCTTGGCCACGCGGTGCAGCTCAGCCGCCTGCGTGGCGTTGATGCCGCTGGACACCACCAGCGCCGAGCGGCACTTGATGCGTCCGGCCACTTCCAGCGCTGCGGCCACGTCCTCGGGCGGCAGGGCGATGATGGCCAGGTCGGCGCGGGTTTGCGCCAGGTCGGCCAGCGTGCCAGAGGTGTGGATGTCCAGAAAGGCCAGGCTGCCGCCAAACGGCTGGGCCTTGAGCGCCGCCACCAGCGTCTGGGCCTGGGGCGTGCCCGGTGCCTCTGCGGTGGGGACCGCACCGGCAAACACCACAATGGAGTCGGGGGCGAAAAGGGAGGTCAGGTAGTGGTTATCCATGAGGCATCTTAGAGCAAGCCTTAACTTACGGCGTGGTGCCGTCTGGCACCGCGTTGGCGGCCCACGCTTTCAGGTGGTCGATGAACCACCTGCCCGCAGGCCCGGGCGGCGTAGAAGCCTTGTGATAGGCAGATATCGCCAGTGGGTAGCCGGTGCGCGGCATGCCATCGACATCCAGGATGACCAGTGTGCCCGCTGCAATGTCCTGTGCCACCATGTGCAGAGGCATGCTGCCCCAGCCCACGCAGTCCTTCAAAAAAGCGTACTTGGTGGACAGATCTGCCAGCCGCCAGGTGGAGGGCGACAAAACGCCGTAGTCCCGACCCGCCATCAACTCGGATCGGTCGGTGAGCACCAGTTGCACGTGCTGCGTCAGCTGGCTTTTGGGAATGTGCTGTGGTACGTGGGCCAGAGGATGGCTTGGTGCCGCCACCATGACCAGTGGGACCTCGCCCAGGCGTTCGCTCACCAGCGAAGGAAACGCCACCGGCAGGGCCGCCAGAATGCCCAGGCTGCAATGCCCGTCCAGTATCGGTTGGTAGCCCGCGCCCAGTCCCTCCACAAACAGCCGCAGTGGCGTCAGGGGAAACCGGCTGGCAAATGCCTTGGCGGCTGCGGTGATGACGGAGGTGGGAAAGAACACATCCACCACCACCGACAACTCGGCCTCCAGGCCCGCGGCCATGAGCTTGGCCCGGGCCTTGAGCGTGTCCACGCCCGACACGATGTTGCGGGCATCGGCGAGTAACAGCACGCCTTCTGCGGTGAGCTTGGGGAAGCGGCCTGTGCGGTCGAACAGCGTGACGCCAATCTGCCCCTCCAAACTGTTCACCCAGCCGCTCACCGCCGATTGCACACGGTTGAGCTTTCTGGCTGCGGCCGAAAAGCTGCCTTCGTCGACGGCGGCGATGAAGGTTCTGAGTTGATCGAGTGAAACGCCATCCAGCATATGTGCGTCATCCATCCCATTAATAGATGGATCACATCTCAATATACCGTCTTTTCAGAATGCATGAAAGACCGCACCATTCACCCACCTAACCACTTTGAAGGACTTTTATGCGTTCCACCCTGATTGCGGCAGCTTGGGCTGCCACTGCTTTTGTCGGCGCCGCCCACGCGGAGGTCGCCACCTACAGCATCGACCCCACCCACACCTTTGTGACGTTCGAGGTCAGCCACTTTGGCACCTCCACCAACCGCGGCCGTTTCGACAAGAAAGAAGGCAGCATCCAACTCGATAAGTTGGCCAAGACCGGCACGGTCGAACTGACGCTTGAAACCAGCTCTATCAGTACCGGCACGGCAGCGTTCGACAAGCATCTGCAGAGCGACAGTTTTTTCAACTCCGCCAGTTTTCCCGCTGCGAAGTTTGTTGCAAACAGCTTCAGCTTTACCAGCGACAAGGTCAGCGAAGTGGCCGGTCAGCTCACCTTGCTAGGCCAAACCCACTCCGTTTTGCTCAAGGCCAGCAACTTCAATTGCTACACCAATCCGATGCTCAAGCGCGAAGTCTGCGGCGGCGATTTCGAAACCACTCTCCAACGCAGCCAATGGGGCATGGGTTGGGGCATCAACCTGGGTATCCCCGATACGGTGAAGCTTGTGGTGCAAGTTGAAGCCGTCAAACAGTAATCCATCCGCAAACCACCCACCACCATATCTTCGAGCCCAACCATGCAACTTCTCCATCTTGACTCCAGCGTACTCGGCACCGCTTCCGTGAGCCGCCAGCTTTCCGCCGAAATCGTCGCCCGCCACCAAGCCTTGCACCCGGACATCACGGTGGTGTCTAGGGACCTGGCAGCCGACCCTGCCTTGCATCTGTCCGGTGCGCACATGGCCGCCTTCCAGGGCGTGGCCGCTGACGATGCCACCATCACTGCGGACCTGCTCAAAGGCAATGCTTACATGGACGAACTGTTCGCCGCTGACGTTCTGGTCATCGGTGCACCCATGTACAACCTGTCCATTCCGACACCGCTCAAGGCCTGGATTGACCGCATTGCGGTGGCCGGCAAGACCTTCCAATATACCGAGGCGGGCCCCGAAGGGCTTCTAAAGCACAAGCGCGCCTTCATTGCGTCATCTCGCGGTGGCGTGTACTCGGCGGGCAGCCCTGCCGCCGCGCTGGAGCACCAAGAGAGCTACCTCATCGGCCTGTTGTCCTTCCTGGGCGTGACGGACGTGACCGTCGTACGCGCAGAGGGCATTGCGTTTGGCCCAGAGGCCAAAGAAGCCGCTGTCGCCCGCGCGCTGGCAGACATCGCGGCTATTACGGCCTAAGCGCCATCACTCCTCCCTCCCCACCTATTTTTTCAAGGAAATTACCATGACCTATTCCATCATCGGCTCCGGCAACGTCGGCACAGCCCTGGCCCGCCAATTCGCCCGCAATGGCATTCCCGTCGGCATCGCCAACACCCGCGGACCCGATTCCCTGGCCGCACTGGCGGCTGAACTGGGCGGCAACGTCGAGGCCATGTCGCTGCAGGATGCACTTCGGGCGGACACCATCTTTCTGGCTATTCCCTTCCTCGCCCACACGGCTGTGGGTGCTGCGCTATCAAACTGGGAGGGTAAAACCATTGTGGACGCGATGAACACCTACGGTGTACCGCCCGAAGCGCTTGCCGGCAAGGCCTCCAGCGATGTGGTGGCGGCCGCGTTCCCGGGGGCCAAAGTGGTCAAGACACTCAACCAGTTGCCCGCGAAATTGTTGGCGATGGACCCCACGGAAAACGGTGGCCGCCGCGTGATGTTTGTGGCGGGCAATGACAATGCCAGCGCTGCAACCATCGCACAACTGGTGGCTGATCTGGGATTCGCGCCCATCCTGCTCGGCAAGGTAAGCGATGTGGGCGTCTTGCTGGAAAGAGGTGGTCCCTTGGTGTTGCAGAACCTCATCAAGCTGAACAACTAAGTTCCGCCCGCGGTCTTGCCGCGCAACGCTGCAGCCGAGGCACCCTGGTTGTGCCTCGGCTGCCTGGCCCTTTCTTGCACCCGAACACCTATGACTTCTTCCATTCTCAAGATCGGCCCACTCGGCTCTCCATGGGAGACCATCGACCCGTTCCTTGTCTGCGTACACCATATCGACAGCTATCCGCAAGGCAATGCCGAATGGGGGCCTGCCGCATCCCTGGCAGGGCACACGCTGGGCCGGGATATGCAGGGGCAAGACGGCTGGCGCATGTACTTTGGTCGCACGGTGCCGGGATTTCCGGCCCATCCGCACCGCGGTTTCGAGACCATCACCATTCTTCGAGAAGGCGTGGTGGACCATTCGGACTCGACGGGTGCCAGCGCCCGCTTCGGTGCAGGTGACGTCCAGTGGCTGACCGCAGGGCGCGGTATTGTCCACGCCGAGATGTTTCCGTTGCTCAACCAAGACGGACCCAACCCTCTGGAGCTGTTTCAAATTTGGCTCAACCTGCCTGCGCGCAGCAAGGTGGTGGAGCCGAACTTCAAAATGTTTTGGGCTGAAGAGATACCCGTTTACCGGGCAAGCGACGCGGATGGCCACACCGAGGTCTTGTGCATTGTGGGAAAACCTTGCGACTTGGACAGCGGCGCACCGCCTGCGCCTCCGCCGAATTCCTGGGCTGCAGACCCGTCCGCCGACGTGGCCCTTTGGAACATCACCCTGTCCCCAGGTGCGAGGTGGACGCTACCCCCCGCTCCGGGGAGCGGCACCCGTAGACAGTTGATCTTTTTCAAAGGTGCCACATTGACCATCGACGGCCAGACCGTGGGCCAACCATCCGCCATGGAAATCTGCTGCACAGAACCCGTAGCAGTGGTCAATGGCGCGGAGTCCAGCGAAATTTTGATGCTGCAAGGGCGGCCGATGGCCGAACCTGTCGTTCAAGACGGCCCGTTCGTCATGAACTCGGCCGACGAAATTCGGCAAGCCTATCTCGACTACCGCCAGACCGGGTTTGGCGATTGGGGCTGGCCCAGCAATGCCCCGGTACATGGACCCGGCAGGCGGCGATTCGCGTCGCGCTGAGCATGCGTGGCCCCACTACAGCTAGCTTTACTCTTGCGCCACCTGCAGCACCAGCTTGCCAAAATTTTCGCCCGCAAACAGCTTCAGCAGCGTCTCGGGGAAGGTGTCCAGCCCCACCACCACATCCTCCTTGCTGACCATGCGGCCGTCTTTCAGATAACCGGCCAGCTCGGCCACGGCCACGGGGTAGCGGTCGGCGTAGTCGAACACCACCATGCCCTGCATGCGGGCGCGGTTGACCAGCAGGCTGAGGTAGTTTTTCGGGCCCTGCACCGGCGTGGTGGTGTTGTACTGGCTGATCGCGCCGCAGATGACGATGCGGGCTGCGCGGGCCAGCTGGGCCAGCACCTGGTCGAGGATGTCGCCGCCCACGTTGTCAAAGTACACGTCTACCCCGCCAATGCAGTGCGCCTTGAGGCCCTCGCGCACCGCGTCCGGTCCGGCCTTGTAGTCGATGCAGGCGTCGAAGCCCAGGGTTTCGACCACCCAGGCGCATTTGGCCGGGCCGCCCGCAATGCCCACCACGCGGCAACCCTTGATCTTGGCCAACTGGCCCACGGTCTGGCCCACGGCACCGGCGGCACCCGACACCACCACGGTTTCGCCCGGTTGCGGCTGGCCAATATCCAGCAGGCCGAAGTAGCCCGTCATGCCGGGCATGCCCAGCACGTTGAGCCACTGCGTCAGGCTGCCCAGGGCCAGGTCGATCTTGAACAGGCCGTTGCGGCGCAGCTGCTCCTGGGGGATCAGCGTGTACTCCTGCACGCCCAGCGAGCCCGACACGTGGTCACCCACGGCAAACAGCGGGTTGTTGGATACCACCACCACGCCCACGCCGCCTGCGCGCATCACCTCGCCGATGCCCACCGGCGGGATGTAGCTCTTGCCCTCGTTCATCCAGCCGCGCATGGCCGGGTCGAGCGACAGGCTCAGCACCTTGACCAGCACGCCACCCGCCGCAGGCTGCTGCACCGGCTCGGTGGTGGCCATCCAGTTGGCGGGGGTGGGCAGGCCCTGGGGGCGGCTGGCAAGGCGGATCTGGTGGTTGGTGGTCATGGTTGGGGCTCCGGTGGGCAAAAAATGGCATGGTACCGAAACCTTGTTCCTTGACTGATCGCAACCGGGACTCGGTGTGGACTGGTATATCCTTAGGCGCTATCCCGAAGGAGTCCCCATGAAAGCCATTTGGAACGGCGCTGTGATCGCCGAGAGCGACGACATCGCGGTGGTGGAAGGCAACCACTATTTCCCGCTGAGTTCGCTGAACCACGACTTTGTAGGTTTCAGCAACCACAAGACCACCTGCCCCTGGAAAGGGCAGGCCAGCTACTACTCGCTGATCGTCAACGGTGAGATGAACACCGACGCGGCCTGGTACTACGCCACGCCCAAGATGGGTGCCGAAGAAGTCGCCGACCGCGTGGCTTTCTGGAAAGGCGTGAAAATCGAAGCATGAGCGCTGTTTTGCTTTCTCCCCCCACCACGCCGCCCGCCCAGGCCGTGGACGTGCTGCGCCGCCAGGCCTACGCAGCCTTCAGCCCCGAAGGCGTGGCTTCATTGGCGGGCTGCACGCTGGCCGATTTGAACGCGCTGGTCCCCAGTTGGGACGACCTGCAGCCCGACGCCTATTTGAAAGACGGTGGCCGCTACCGCCGCCGCCGCCACGCCTGCTTTGTGCTGCAAGGCGACACGCTTGAACAGGTGCCGCACCGCCCGCATTGGCAGCCGGTGGAGTACAACGCCCTGCACGGCGGCATGGAGCGCTGGTTTGCACCCATGCTGGCCACTACCGTCGCCCAGCCCGCATGGACCCAGCTGCTGCTGGCGCTGGGGCAGATCTGCACCACGCTCAAAGGCAGTGGCCAGGCCCCCTGGTACGTGGAAGCGCACCAGTTCCGCATCGACACCACCGACGGCATTGGCCGCCCCACGCCCGAGGGCGCGCACCGCGACGGTGTGGACTTTGTGGCCGTGCTGCTGGTGGGCCGCGAAGGCATCAAGGGCGGCGAAACCCGGGTGTTTGAAGCCGAGGGCCCCCACGGCCAGCGCTTCACCATGACCGCGCCCTGGACGATGCTGCTGCTCGACGATGCCCGCGTGGTGCACGAGTCCACCCCCATCCAGCCGACCGCCGAGGGCGGGCACCGCGACACCCTGGTTTTGACCTTCCGGTCTGCAAATTTTCAGAGCAGTTAGAAGATTCACCACAAGGAGACACCATGGAACTACTCAACCACGACCTGGCCCATGAATTCCCGCAGCTCATCGGCAAGATGCGCAGCCTGAAGCTCAGCAGCTCGCGTTTTTTGCACCTGTTCAATGACTACGATGCCGTCAACAACGCCATCACCAAGATCGAACAGGACGGCGGCGCGATTGCCGACGAGGCGATGGAAAACATGAAAAAGAAGCGCCTGAAGATCAAGGACGACATCTACCAGATGCTCATCGCGGGCTGAGACGGTTTTAGGGGTGAAATAAGGCTCTCGTGCCCATTGGATGAGCGTGAGAAGCTATTAAAGGCGTAGCAAATGCCGGCCCCACCCCGGCCTTCCCCCGGCGGGGGAGGGCGAAATTTACGCCATCGCCGTCCACTTCTGGGCGCTTTGGGCGGATTCCAGCACTTTCTCGATGAAGCGCACGCCGCGCGCGCCGTCTTCTACCCGGGGGTAGTCGGCATCCATCGGGTTGGCCACACCACCGGCCAATCGGGCGCGGATGTCGGCGGCCACGCCCAGGTAGATGTTGGCAAAGGCTTCGATGAAACCTTCGGGGTGGCCTGCAGGCAGGCGCGATGCTTTTATCGCCGCCTCGCACAGGCCGGGGCCGCCGCGCGTCAGGGTGCGCGGGGCATCGTTGAGCGGGGTGTGGGTGAGCCGGTTTGGGTTCTCCTGGCTCCAGTCCAGGGTGCCGCTGCTGCCAAAGACGCGCAGGCGCAGGTCGTTTTCATTGCCGACGCAGATTTGCGAGGCCAGCAAGGCCGCCCGCACGCCGCCTTGCAGGCGCAGCAGCATTTGTGCATCGTCGTCCAGCGTGCGGCCCGCGCCGGTGGCGGCCAGGTCGGCACAGATGCTCTCTACCTCCAGCCCGGTCACGGTGGTCATCAGGTTTTCGGCATGCGAGCCGATGTCGCCCATGGCACCGGCCAGGCCACTCAGGGCCGGGTCCATGCGCCAGGCGGCTTGTTTGTTGCCGGTGTCTTCCACGGCGGTGGCCAGCCAGCCCTGGTGATATTCCACGATGACTTTGCGCACCGTGCCGATGGCACCGCTGCGCACCATCTCGCGCATTTGCCGTACCAGCGGGTAGCCGGTGTAGTTGTGCGTGACGCCGAAGACCGTGCCCTGGCGCTTGACGGCATCCACCAGCGCCTGGGCCTGCGCGCTGGTGTGCACCAGGGGCTTGTCGCACACCACGTGGAAGCCCGCCTCCACAAAGGCCTGGGCGACGGGGAAGTGCAGGTGGTTGGGGGTGACGATGCTGACGAAGTCGATGCGCTCGTGCGCCGGGCGCTTGAGTTCGTCGGCCAGTAAATCTTGCCAGCTGCCGTGGTTGCGGTCATCGACTAAGAACAGGTCGCGGCCCGAGGCGCGGGCCTTGTCGGGACTGCTGGAGAGGGCGCCTGCGACCAGTTCGATCTGGCCGTCCAATGCGGCGGCTTTGCGGTGCACTGCGCCAATAAAGGCATCGCGCCCGCCGCCGACCATGGCGTAGCGGAGTTTGCGGTGGGTTGTCATGGTTACTATGGGTTTTATAGCTGGTTACGCTTATGGAATGGGCTGTAGAGCACTTTTTTGTTTAAATTTTGGAGTGTGGCTATAGAGACCCTCACCCCAGCCCTCTCCCGCACGCGGGAGAGGGAGCGCGCCCAGTCCCCTCTCCCGCGTGCGGGAGAGGGTTAGGGTGAGGGCTGCTCTCGCTTAGAACGGCGAATCAGGGAAGTAGAACTGGCTGGCGTTCTCTTTGGTGATCAGCACCGACGGAATGATGTAGGTGGCGGGCAGCTTTTCGCCCTTGAGGCGTGCTTCGGCTGTCAGCTTGATCGCGTCGTAGATGAACTTGGGCGAGTACGACACGTTGGCCTGGATGCGCGGGTCTTTGCCGTCCATCAGGGTTTTGATCATGCCCTTGGCACCGGCGCCACCGAAGACGATCTTGATGTCGGTGCGCTTGGCCTGGTCGATGGCTTTGAGCACGCCCACGGCCATGTCGTCGTCGGCGGCCCACACGGCGTCGATCTGTTTGAAGCGCGTCAGGTAGTCCTGCATGACCTTGAAGGCATCGTCGCGGTTCCAGTTGGCGTATTTGGCATCCAGCAGTTTGATGTCGGGGCTGCCCTTGATGGCGGCGTTGAAGGCATCCATGCGCTCGTTGTCCAGCGTGGTGGCAATGCCGCGCATGGCGACGATGTTGCCCTTGCCGCCCATGGCCTTGACCAGGTACTCGCCGGGGATCTTGCCAAAGGCGGTGTTGTCGCCCGAGATGTAGGCATCTTGCGCGCTGGTATCCGTCAGGCCACGGTCCACCACGGTGACGTACACGCCCTTGCTTTTCACCTGCGCCACCGGCTTGGTGAGCGATGCCGATTCAAACGGGAAGATCACCAGGGCGTTGATCTTGTTCACCGTTTGCAGATCCTGCAACTGGTTGGCCTGCTCGGGCGCGCCGGAGGCCGTCTTGACGATGACCTGCAGGCCGGGGTGGGCCTTCTCCAGGTCTTTCTTGGCCTGGTTGGCCCAGAACACGATGCCGCCGGTAAAGCCATGGGTGGCGGCGGGAGTGGCCACGCCGAGCACGACTTTTTCTTGTGCAAAGCTGGGCGCGGTGGCCAGGGCGGCCAAGGCCACGGCGGTAAGGGCGAGTCTACGGGTCAGTTTTTTCATGGTTTTGTCTCCTACAGGTGGATAAAAAGTAGCTTGTGGCTACCGGGTTGGAACACTAACGTTTGCTGCGCTGCATGAATGCCACGCTGATGATCACAAAGCCCTGCACGGCGGCGTTCAGGTACACGCTGATGATGCTGGTGAGGTTCAGGATGTTGCTGATGACCGACAGCAAAATGGCCCCCACCACCGTGCCGGTGATGCTGCCCGCGCCGCCCTTGAGCGCCGTGCCGCCCACAATCACCGCGGCAATGGCTTCCAGCTCCCACAGCAGGCCGGTGGTGGGCGAGGCCGAGCCCAGGCGCGGCACGTACAGCAGGGTGGCGATGCCCACGCACACGCCCAGCAGCACGTAGGTCAAAATTTTGATGCGGTCCACGTCCACGGCGGCGTAGCGGGCCACCTGCTCGTTGGAGCCAATCGCCTGCACGTAGCGGCCAAAGGCGGTGCGGTTCAAGATCACGCCGCCCAGCAGCGCCACCACCAAAAACACCCACACCGGAATCGGTACGCCCAGCAGGCTGGCGTAGTAGACGGGGCTGTACACGTCCGATAAATCGTTGTCCAGCGTGATCGCGCCGCCGTTGGCAAAGTAGGTCAGGTAGGCGCGGAAGATACCCAGCGTGCCCAGCGTCACGATGAAGGGCTCGATGCGGCCCTTGGTGATCAGCAGGCCGTGCGCCAGGCCAAACAGCGCCCCCAGCACCAGCGCCAGCGCCATCCCCAAGGCCACCACCATCACCGGCAAGGCCAGCATCGGCCCCAGGGTGTTCATGCACATGATGACGCTGCCCGCGATCAGCGCCGCCATCGACCCCACCGACAAATCGATGCCGCCCGAGACAATCACAAAGCACATGCCCACCGCGATGATGCCGATGAAGGCCGTGCGGGTCAGCACGTTCATGGCGTTGTCCAACGTGGCGAAATTACTGTTGAGCAGCGTGCCCGCGATGAGCAGCAGCACCAGGCCGATGACCGGGCCCATGCCGTGCAGGCGGCCCATCCAGTGGGTGGCGGTGCGGGGGGATTTAGTGGCTTCCTGTGGCATGGCGGATGAGTTCCTGTTCGGTTAACTGGTGTTCTTCAAGTACGGTTTGCAGCTGGCCGCCGCGCATCACCGCCACGCGGTGGCACAGGCCTATCAGCTCCATCAGCTCGCTGGAGATGACCACCACGGCCAGCCCCTCGCGGGCCAGGCGCTGCACCAGAAAGTAGATGTCGCGCTTGGCCCCTACGTCCACGCCGCGTGTCGGTTCGTCCAGCACCACGACCTTCGGGCTCGGGTGCAGCACCTTGGCCAGGGCCAGCTTTTGCTGGTTGCCGCCCGACAGGCTGGAAGCCTTGCTCTGCAAGTCACCAGTGCGGATGCCGTAGTCGTCTACCGCAGTTTTGAGGGCGGCCATTTCGGCCTGCGGGTCCAGAAAGGGGTGGGTGTAGCGCTCCAGCGCCATCAGGGTGAGGTTTTCGCGCAGGCCAAAGTGCACGTGCAGGCCCTTGCCCTTGCGGTCTTCGCTCAGATACGTCAGGCCCTGCTGCGCGGCAGCGCGGGGGCTTTTCAGGTCCACCGCCTGGCCTTGCAACTCGATGCGGCCTGCGGTGCGCTGGCGCAGGCCCAGCAGGCCTTCAAACAACTCGGTGCGGCCCGCGCCCACCAGCCCGGCAAAGCCCAGGATCTCGCCGGGGCGCACCTCGAAGCTCACGTCGGTGGCCCAGCCGGGCACGGTCAACCCGGTCACCTTGAGCATGGGCGCAGCGGCGGGCGCGTGGGGGGCTTTGGGTGGGTACAGGTCGGTCAGCTCGCGGCCCACCATCAGGCTGGCCATTTGCTGGCGGGTCAAATTCTTGGTTTCTTCGCGGGCCACAAAGCGGCCGTCGCGCATCACCACCACCTCGTCGGTCACCTGCTCCACCTCGTCGAGCTTGTGCGAGATGTAGACCAGGGTGACTCCGTCGGCCTTGAGCTGCGCCATCAGCGCAAACAGGCGCTTGGTTTCGCCCGGGGTGAGGGTGGCGGTGGGCTCGTCCATGATCAGCAGGCGGGCCTTGCGGAGCAGGGCGCGGGCAATTTCCACCAGCTGCTTTTCGGCGACGATCAGGTGCTTCACGCGGGTGTTCACGTCGGCCTGCAGGCCCACCTGGGCGATGGCTTTGGCGGCCTCGGTTTGCATGGCCACGTCGTCCAATAACCACCCGTTTTGCCAACCCTTTTTCTTCTCGTGGCCCAGAAACAGGTTTTGCGCAATCGTCAGGTCTTCGGCCAGGCTGAACTCCTGGTGGATCAGCACAATGCCCTGCGCCTCGGCCTGGCGCGAGGTGGTGAAGTGCTGGGGCTGGCCGTTGATGCGCAGCGTGCCGCCGGTGGCCACCTCGAACCCGGCCAGGATCTTCATCAGCGTGGACTTGCCCGCGCCGTTTTCGCCCAGCAGGCCCACGGTGTGGCCCGCCTGCAGCGCAAAACTCACGCCGTGCAGCACGCGCACCGGGCCAAACTCTTTGACCACGCTGTCGAATTCCACGTTTACGCTCATCGCGGGCTTCCTTTGTTTTTCAAGGTCTCTTGCATGGCCAGCACGCCCGCGCCCACCAGCCCGGCCTGCTCGGCCAGCGGGGTGAGTTGGATCTCCAGGTGCCGGGTGGACAGGGCCAGCGAGCGCTGGTACACGCTTTGCCGCACCGAGGCCAGAAACAGCGGCCCGATGCGGGTGATGCCGCCGCCAATGAAGACGTGCGAGGGGTTAAAGAAGTTCACCACCGAGGCCAGCATCTGGCCGATGAGGTTGCCGGTGCGCTGGATGATGTGGTTGGCCGCCGCGTCGCCATGGCGGCTGGCGTTGCCCACGTCTTCGGGGGTGATGGCCCCGGTGTTGGCCAGGCAGGCCGCCAGCCACGGGCTTTCGCCAGATGCTGCGGCCTCCAGTGCCATGCGGGTGATGGCCGGACCGGCAGCCATGGCTTCCACGCAGCCCAGGTTGCCGCAGTGGCAGCGCGGCCCGGCGGTGTCTACGCAAATGTGGCCCACGTCGCCCGCCGAGCCGTTGGCACCCCGGTACACCTCGCCGTGGCAGACGATGCCGCAGCCAATGCCGGTGCCCACCTTGATGACCAAAAAGTTCTGCAGGCGGCGCTGCAGCCGCCACAGCTCGCCCAGCGCCATGGTGTTCACGTCGTTGTCTACAAACACCGGCGCGGCAAAGTCTTCGCGCAGCGCGTCGCGGATGGAAAAGCTGTCCCACTGCGGCATCAGTGGCGGGTTGACGAGCTGGCCGCTGGCAAAGTCCACCGGGCCGGGCACGCCCATGCCGATGCCAACCAGTTGCCGCTTGGTGGCTCCGCACTGGGCCAGAAGCTCGTGCACCAGCACCCGCACCCGGGCCATCACCAGGCCGGGGCCGGCGCGCACGTCGGCGGCTTCCGAGTGGCGGGCCAGCACGGATAAATCGGGGCGCAGGATGGCGATGTCCAGGCTGGTGGCGCCCAGGTCGGCGGCCACCAGCACGCCCAGGCCGGGGTTGATCTGCACCGTCTCCGGGCGGCGGCCACCGCTGGAGGCCTTGAGCCCGGTTTCTTCCAGCAGGCCTACGTCGAGCAGAGCGGCGACCAGGCTGTTGGTTTTGCTTTTGGAAAAATCCAGCTGTTCGGCCAGTGCTAGACGCGATGCCCCCGCCGACCAGAAAATGGCCTGCAGCATGGTTGTTTCATCGGCGGATATGTCCATTCCGAGTGGCAAAACTTGTCTCCTTTTAACTTTCATGGACTCGGGTGCAGAGCACTCCGAGCCATAAAAGTTATTTCATATTTACTCCAACCGTCGATAGAACGCGGTCGGTGGCGGATGGTAGACCGCACACTTCTGCCATACAAGTCTTATCTTCGACCAAATTCGGGTCAAACAAGCTGACACGGTTTTGTCATGCCAGTGACACATGTCCCGGCTACCGTAACCCCATTTGTATCTGGAGAAGCCCTTGAACGCCAACGACGACATGGTGCAGCGCATGCACCGCGACCTGATCGACAGCTACGACGAAGAGCTGGAGCTGGAAATGGACGACCGCATCCTCTCGGGCCAGGACGACGCCGAGCCCGCCACCGAAGCCCACAAGGAAGCCCGCCGCCAGTACTTTCGCGAGCTGTTCCGCCTGCAGGCCGAGCTGGTCAAGCTGCAGGATTGGGTGGTCGCCACCGGCCACAAGGTGGTGATCCTGTTCGAAGGCCGCGACGCCGCAGGCAAGGGCGGCGTCATCAAGCGCATCACCCAGCGCCTGAACCCCCGCGTCTGCCGCGTGGCCGCGCTGCCCGCGCCCAACGACCGCGAACGCACCCAGTGGTACTTCCAGCGCTACGTGTCGCACCTGCCCGCCGCGGGCGAGATCGTGCTGTTTGACCGCAGCTGGTACAACCGCGCCGGGGTCGAGCGGGTGATGGGCTTTTGCACCGACGACCAGTACGAGGAGTTCTTCCGCACCGTGCCCGAGTTCGAGCGCATGCTGGTGCGCAGCGGCATCCAGCTGGTGAAATACTGGTTTTCCATCTCCGACCAGGAGCAGCACCTGCGCTTTTTGGGCCGCATCCACGACCCGCTGAAGCAGTGGAAACTCAGCCCCATGGACCTAGAATCCCGCCGCCGCTGGGAGGAATACACCAAGGCCAAAGAGGTGATGCTGGAGCGCACCCACATCCCCGAAGCCCCCTGGTGGGTGGTGCAGGCCGTGGACAAAAAGAAGGCCCGCCTCAACTGCATCCACCACCTGCTGCAGCAAATGCCCTACAACGAAGTAGAGCACCCCTCCATCGTTCTTCCCGAGCGCGAGCGCCACGAAGATTACATCCGCAACCCGGTGCCGCAAGAGATTGTGGTACCCGAGATTTATTAGTGCCCTACAAGCCGCTAGCGCTTATGGAATGGGCGTGAGTAGCTACCAAATACATAGCGGCGGTAGCCAATAGGGGGTCGGATCCCAATTGCGCGCCACACCGCTGCTACCGATAGGTGCCGTAGCCCGCATTTGGGCTCCGACCCCTATTGGCGGTGAGGCAACCCTGCAGCCGACTCACCCCCGCACATCCGCCACCGCCTCCGCCCCAAAATCCCCCCGCCCCAAATACGCCAACACCCGCGCCGCCGCATCTCCCGGCGACGTCAGCTGCCCCTTGCGGTGCAAATCGGCAAACGCCCCCTGGTCCGCAAACGCCCCCGCGTCCGCCCCGCGCAACTGCGCCTGCATGTCGGTATCGATCACCCCCGGCGCGAGAGAGCACACCTTCGCCCCATTCACCTGCCCCGCCTCGTCCAGCGCCACGCAGCGCGTGAAGTGGTCCATCCCCGCCTTGGCCGCGCAGTAAGCGGCGGATGCCGCCATCGCCCGCCGCCCCAGCCCCGACGAAATATTCAACACCCGCCGTTGCCCCGGCCAGCCCCGCGTGGCCCCCAAAAATGCCGCCGTCAACTGCATCGGGGCCTCCAACCCCACCCGCAGCGCCTGCGCCAGGTCCGCCCCATCGGCATCCCGCAGCGGCGTGAGCTGCGCCAAGGTGCCCGCGTTGTTGATCAGCGTCACACTGGACCACCGCGCCGCGTCCTGCTGCTGCAGCCAGGTACCCAGCCGCTGCGCCACCGGCACACTGTCTGCCAGATCCGCCTGCCACTGCTCCAGCGCACTGCCCGCCGGGGCGACCAGCTGGGCATTCGTTTGCCGCGAGATGCACACCAGATGGTGCCCCGCCTGCAGCAGTTGTTCTGCCATGGCCAGGCCCATGCCGCGCGAGGCGCCGGTGAGGATGGTGAGGTGGGGGGGAGGATGTTGGGCATGGGATTTGGGGTTTGTGCTTGTGGAATCAGCGTGGATAGCTATTGAATGTGTAGTGTTGGCCGATGGATCGTAGAAAGAAATTTTTTAGGGTCCGCTTTGGACCCAGAACAGAGACGTCGCAGCACGCATTACCGCCGCCTTTGCTCAAGAATCCCGTGACGCAGGATTAGCCCGGAATCGCTTTCAGGACTACCGGGTGTCACCTGCTCCGTAACTTTCCATTGCAAGGATTCCCCTACGCGCGTTGCTCGGCCTCGAACGACCTCTCCGTTTCTACCGCTGGTTACGGTGAGTTCCGCACTGTTACCTCGCGCCATCCCCCGCACGGTATCCTCTCCGCCCACATTGAGCCGACTACATCCTGCGGTTGCCATCTGATGGTCGCCAGTTATCTTGTTTCCGTCTTGTTTAAGTACGAACATCGCCGAGCCGCACTCGGCATTTGACTTCCTCTGTGCAGGAGAACGCAAATCAATCGTCCATGTGCCATCGAACGGCGCAGAGTAGGCGACTCCAAATCCTGACATTACCAATCCGAGGGCAAGTAAATTTAGTGGCTTCATTGAGAGCGACAGCCGAGCGGCTTCAGTGTCTGTTTCTGGCCAAATTCTGCCACCCAAAGCCCCTCAGCCGCCGCCCAAACATTGCCGCCCCCCACCCCCGCAAACCAATCCCCAAACCGCGCCCGATACCCCTGCCAAGGCTCCGCCAACACCGCACGCGGGTCGCCGCTGAGCGCGTAGGCCATGCCTTCGACGAACCACGCGGGTTTGAACATGGTGCCCAGCACGCCCAGCCGCTCGGCCTGCAACTGGTGGATCAGTTCGTGGCGAAGGTAGTAGGGTTTCCAGGCGCGCGGGCCGATGACGGTGCCCTGCGTGCCGACGGTCACGGCAGAGCGCGCACCCAGGCCGAATGCATCGGCGCAGGCGGCCGTGCTGCAGAACACCACGCGCGGGGCTTTGCGCAAGGGGGCCAGGCGGGTGGCCACAAAGCCCTGGGCCTCGGCCAGTAGCGCGGTGGCTGCAGCCAGTTGGGACGCATCGTCCAGGCAGATCTGTGCGGTAGGGCAGGTCACCCCGGCCAGCGTGGGGGCCACCACCCGCACCGGCTTCACCACCAACCAGCTGGCCACCGGCACGACCAGCAACAGCAAAAGGGCCAGCCGTCGCAGTGACGGCAGTTTGAACAAGTGCAGGATGGGCATGAAGAAAAACCGGCCTCTGCGCTTATTCCATCAGCGTGAGAAGCTATGCATTGTGTAGTGGATTGGTGCTTGGCAACGGACGCAAAGCAAACCTATCCTACCGGCCCTTGCGCAATCCCCACAGCCTGGCTCTAATCCACCTTCGCCGACCCACCAGCGGGCCAGCACCCCACCCCACGGAGCCTCCCATGCTAAAAACCTACCAAGGCAGCTGCCACTGCGGTGCCGTCCGGTTCGAGGCCGATCTGGACCTGACGCAAAACACCTACCGCTGCAACTGCTCCATCTGCAGCCGCACGCGCTTCTGGGCGGCGGTGGCGCGCGAAGAGGGCTTTCGCTTGCTGGCCGGGCAGGCGGACCTCACCCAGTACCTGTTCCACACCCGCAAGAACCAGCATTACTTTTGCAAGCACTGCGGTGTGCGGGCGTTTGGCATTGGCACCGACACGCCGATGGGCAAGATGTACGGGGTCAACGTGGGCTGCCTGGCGGGTGTGCCGGACGCCGAGCTGGCGGCCTTGCCCATCCGGTACGTGGATGGCCGCAGCGGCGACTGGCAGGCGGTGCCGGAGTTTTGTAGCCACCTGTGAAACAGGTTCCCAGCGGCCTTACCCCAGCACCAACGGCTTCACCAGCATCCACACCGCGGTGCACAGCACCATCCAGGCAAACGCGGCCTGCATGCGCTTTTCGGGCAGTTTGTGGGCCACGGCGACCCCGGCGGAGACGGTGAACAGGCCGCCGATGGCCAGGGGCAGGCCCATGTTCCAGTCCACGCGTTCCGCGGCGCTGTAGGTGAGCAGGGCGATGATGGCGCTGGGGGCGACCAGGGCCAGCGACAGGCTTTGGGCCACGGTCTGCTTCTGGCGGAACCAGCCGGTGAGGATGGGGGTGGCCACCAGGCCGCCGCCCACGCCCAGCAGGCCCATGGCGCCGCCACCCACCACGCCCACCAGGGGCATGCAGCGCAGGCTGCGCGGTGGGGGCGCCACGGCGGTGGGGCTGGCCGGGGCTTTGGTCAGCAGGCGCACCGCCAGGGCCAGTAGAAAGAGGCTGAACACGGTGCGCATGGTGTCCGGCGCCAGGCGGGTCGCCACGTGGGCCACGGCCCAGGTGGTGAGGCAGGCCAGCATGCCGATCTGCAGCGCGGTTTTCAGGGCGACGGGGTGGCGCTGGCTGTAGCGCCGCCAGGCGATCAGCAGGTTGGGCACCATCATGACCAGGGCGGTGCCCTGCGCCACGGCCTGGTCCATGCCAAAGCCCACCACCAGCAGCGGGATGACGATGATGCCGCCGCCAATGCCAAACAGCCCGCCCACAAAGCCCAGCGCAGCACCCAGCGCCAACATCATCAGGAGCGCGGGGAGGGCGGTGTGCAGCATGGTGGGCCGTAGAAGTGGAGGTGCACCGATGGTACGGCGCCGCATGGCATGCATCAATGGGCCACAATGCAATTCATTCGGTACTAATATGCACGAATGAAAAACACGCCCGACCTCAACTTCTTCGCCACGCTGGCGCGCCAGCCCAGCCTGGCCGCCGCCTCGCTGGAGCTGGGGGTGACCCCGCCCGCCGTGAGCCGCCGCCTGGCGCAGCTGGAGCAGCGCCTGGGCGTGCGCCTGCTGAACCGCACCACCCGACGCCTGAGCCTGACGCCCGAGGGCGAGCGCTACCTGGAGGAGGGCGGCCGCCTGCTGCGCGAGATCGAGGGGCTGGAGCGGTCGTTGGCGGCGGGGGCCGAGGTGCCGCACGGGGTGCTGCGCATCAACGCCACCTTTGGTTTTGGCCGCCGCCATTTGTCGCCCGCGATTTCGGAGTTTCGCGGGCTGTACCCGTCGGTGGAAATCGTGCTGCAACTCACCGACCGTACGCTGGACCTGGCGGCCCACGCCATGGACATCGGCATCCACTTTGGCGAACCGCCCGACCGGCGCATCCTGGCCCGCAAGATCGCCCCGAACCGGCGTTTTTTGTGCGCCGCACCCGCCTACCTGCAGGGTCGGGCCGAGCCCACCACCCCGCGCGACCTGCACCAGCACGAGTGCATCGTGATCCGCGAGAGCAGCACGGCCTTCAACAACTGGCAGCTCTCCGACGGGCAGCGCCAGGAAACGGTGAAGGTGTACGGCGGCCTGAGCACCAACTTTGGCGAGATCGCGGTGGACTGGGCGTTGGCCGGGCATGGCATTCTGTTGCGCTCGGAGTGGGACGTGGCCCCGTATCTGCGCTCGGGCCAGTTGCGCCGGCTGCTGGCGGGCTGGGAGGGTTCGCCGTCGGACATTTACGCCATCTACCCGCAGCGCCACCACCTGTCGTCCAAGGTGCGGCTGTTTCTGGACTTTCTGGCCGCCAAATTTGCCGACCAGCGGGCGCTGGAGGCGGCCAACACCCAGGTGTGGTGAGGGGCTGGGCTTAACGGCCCGGTGGCTTGTTCAGTACTGCCGCCGCGCGGATCAGCGTCTGGAAGGCGTCTGCGTCGACGGTGTCGCCCTCGTGCAGGTCGATGGCGCGGCGGGTGTGGCCTTCCAGGCTGGCGTTGAACAGGGCCGAAGGGTCCGGCAGGCTGGCCCCCTTGGGGAAGGTGAGCTTCACGGCGGTCTTGTAGGCCTCGCCGGTGCACAGAATGCCGTGGTGCGACCAGACGGGCACGCGCCATTTCCATTCCTCCACCACGCCCGGCAGCGCTTGCAGGATCAGCGCGCGGACCCGGGCCAGCGTCTGGCCCCGCCAGCCGCCCAGTTCCTGGATGCGTGCATCAATCAATGCGGCGGGTGACTCGCCCGGGGTGGTGGTGTCCTTGGCCATGTCGGTCCTTGCGGCTGTGGATCAAATCCTGCCTTTGTGCTGATCCCATCGGCACGAGCAGCTATCAAAAAAAGAGTGTGGCATGCAAGCAGCCGCTTACTTGGGCAATTGCGGCACGCCCACAAAATCGTCCAGCGACAGGCCTTTTTCTTTCAGCAAGGCCTCCAGCAGCGGCTGCAGCTTGCCCAGGCTCTCGGCCACGGTTTCGCGCACAGTGTCGACCACCACCTGGGTGCTGCGCTCGATCTCGATGTTGACCGTGTCGCCCGCCTGGATCTGGCCAAAGGTGGTGGCGCGGCGGGTTTCGGGGATCAGCCAGACCTCGAACCAGCCCTCCTGGCGGTTCACTTCCGAGACGGTAAGGCTGGCGCCGTTGATGGCGATGTAGCCCTTGGCAAAAATATATTTGCGGAAGGCCTCGGGAATGGCGAAGCGCAGCTTGCAATTGGTGTCGGTCAGCAGCACATCGGTCAGGGTGGTGCAGAAATCCACGTGGCCCGAGAGCGGGTGGCCGCCGATTTCGGCCCCTTCCTTGGCGGCGCGCTCCACGTTCACCGTACTGCCCTGCGCATAGCGGCCCAGGGTGGTGATGTTCAGGCTTTGCAGCATCACGTCGAACGCGGCGGCGGTGCCAGACACCAGCTCGGTGACGGTGAGGCACACGCCGTCAACCGAGACGCTGGCCCCGATGGCCAGGTCCTGGCAAAAGCCGGGGGGAAACGCGAGGGTGAAGCTGCGCATGCCGTCGCGGTCTTGCAGGGCTGCAATGGTGGCGGTGGCTTGGATGATGCCTGTGAACATGGTGCGGTGCGGTAGGTAAAACCGCCATTGTCCGCCAGCGTGGCCATGGCGCGTTGGGGCGTATGGCCCGAAACTGGATATCACCGGGCGGGGTATTTATACTAGGGGCTCACGCGCGGTGTGGAAATGGGCCTGTTTGCTATGCCAGCCGGTACCCACCGCCCACAGGCATTTCTATTGTTTGTTTTTAATGCTATTTGTTATGCCTACTACCTCGCCACTGCAGTTCCAATCCACCGAAACGTCCTCTACCTACGCCATTGCCGACGCGCTGGAAAAGCACAAGCAGGTGGCCGAAGAGATCAAGGAGGTGGCAGAGGAGCTGGGTGTGGTCCATGCGGTGCTGGACACCCAAATTCCGGGTGCGCCGCACCACGCCGATGTGGACCAGGCCGTAGCGCGCACCGATGTGCTGGAAAAGCGCCTGAACGAATCCGCCAAGGTGCTGGAAGATGCCACTGAGGCCTTGGAACAAGAGGTCAAGGCGCTGCAAGCAGGCCAAGACTCCTGAACACGGCATCAGGCCTGTGGCAAATAGCCTGGCAACAGCTGGGCGGTCTGCTGCAGCAGATCAAATTCTGCATCGGACAGCGGCAATTCCTGCACATCGAAGTGGCACAGGGTGCCCCAGAGTTCGCCCTGGGCAGTGAGCAGGGGCACGCCGTGGTAGCAGACCATCACCCCCTGGTAGGGGTGGCCGTCCAGGCGGGAGTCGGTGGCAGAGTTGGTGGTTCGGAATACACCGTCGCGCAAGACAAACTGGCAAAAACTGGTGGCCAAGGGCACTTCGGCCAGATATGCCGGGCGGATTTCGCCCTGCTTGTCCCACAGCAGCACATTGCGCAGGATGTCGCCGTCCAGACGGTAGACCGCGGTGAAGCGGTGCGCCACGCCTGCGTTCAGGTGCTGGATGGCCGCTGCAGCGCCGCGGGTTTCCAGGATCGAGGACAGGGCGGCGAGGCTTCGGATGGTGTGCATGGCGTGAGGGGATCTGGTAGCGGGAGCGTAGAGGCCCAGTCTATGCGAGTTCTCGGTGGCGCGCCGCGGGCGGGCTGCACGGGACTATTTTTATAGCGAATTTTGTAGATACAAATAGGCTGCCACGCTGATAGATTGAGCGCAAGCAGCTATCAACATAATAGCAAATCCTTCCAATCTTCAAAAGCTGGCCGCGCAGTCCCAGCGCAGCGGGGCCCCGGTGGCCGGGTGCTGCAAGGCCAGGCTGCAGGCGTGCAGCAGCAGGCGGCCTGCCATGGCCTGTACCGCAGGCGGGGCATACAGCGCATCGCCCAGGATGGGGTGGCCGATGGCGGCCAGGTGCACGCGCAGCTGGTGCGATCTGCCGGTGATCGGCTCCAGCGCCAGCCGGGTGCGGTCCTCCAGGGCCTCCAGCACCTGCCAGCGGGTGCAGCTGGGCTTGCCGTGCTCGGGGTCGATCTTGCGCAGCGGGCGGTTCGGCCAATCCACCAAAATAGGCAGGTCAATCTGGCCCTGGTCGCCAATGGGTCGGCCCGCCACCACGGCGGTGTAGCGTTTGTCCACCGCGCGGTTGGCAAAGGCGGCGTTGAGGATGCGCTGCATGGCGATGCCGCGGGCCATCACTACCAGGCCCGAAGTGGCCATGTCCAGCCGGTGCACCACCAGCGCGTCGGGATAGGCCCGCTGGGCCCGGGCGCTCAGGCAGTCTTGCTTGTCGGGGCCCCGGCCAGGTACCGAGAGCAGGCCGCTGGGCTTGTGGAAGACGAGGAGGTGGTCGTCGGCATAGACGGTATCCAGGCCCAAGGGCTCAGAGGTTGCCACGGCGTTGTTCGCGCTGCATGAACAAGAATAGGCCTTCGACCTTTTCCCGCGCCCAAGGGGTTTTGCGCAGGAACTTCAGGCTGGAGGCGATGCTGGGGTCGCTGGTGAAGCAGCGGATGTTGATCTGCTGGCCCAAACCCTCCCAGCCGTAGACGCTGACCAGCTCGGTGAGGATGGCCTCCAGCGTCAGGCCGTGCAGGGGGTTGCGGGCTTGCTTTTCAGGCGGGGTGGGGGTGGGGATGTCAGGGGTATCGGTGCTCATGCGGCGGCATTGTCCAGGATCAGGCGCTGCACGGTAGCACAGAGTTCTTCCACGTCGTTGGGTTTGTGGATCAGCGCCTTCACGCCTTCGGCGATGGCGCTTTGCTCGATCTCGGCGGTGATGTAGCCCGAGGCCAGGGCCACCGGCAGGTCGGGGCGGATGCGCTGGGCTTCGCGCACCAGGTCTACGCCGCAGTAGCCGGGCATGTTGAAGTCGGTGACCAGCAGGTCGTAGGCCCCGGCATTGGCGCGCAGTTCGGCGGCGGCCTTGTTGGGGTCCGAGAAGCCGCTGACCCGAAAGCCGCGCCGACGCAGCACGCGTTCGACCAAAAACACCAGGGCGTGGTCGTCGTCCACATACATCACGTGCTTGCCCAGTACCTGCTCGCTGGCCGCAGGCACGGGCTCGGTCTCGGGCGCATGGACGGCAAGCAGGGCGGCGAAATCGGAATCGGTCACCGGCTCCATCGCCGGGAAGTACAGGGTGAAGCGGCTGCCCAGCGAGGGCGCGCTTTGCACGTCGACGGCCCCGGCGTGGCTGCGCATCACGCCGTGCACCACGGCCAGGCCCAGGCCGGTGCCCTGGCCGACTTCCTTGGTGGTGAAAAACGGCTCGAAGATGCGCAGCAGGGTGTCGTCGTCCATGCCCTTGCCACTGTCGAGCACTGTGAGCATGGCATACCCGCCCGGTGCCAGGCTGAGGCGGTCGCACAGGCGCGGGTCGGGTTCCACGCCTGCCAGTTCGATGCTGACCACGCCGCGCTGGTCGCCGTGGGCCTGGATGGCGTTGGTGCACAGGTTGAGTACGGCCTGCTGGACCTGCACCGCGTCGGCCATCACCAGCGGGGTGCTGGGGTCGATGTGCAGGTGCAGTTCCACCGCCGGGGGCAGGGTGACGCGCAGCAGGCGCTCGGTCTCGAACACCAGCTCGGCCAGGGCCACCGGGGCGCGGCGCGGGGCTTCGTTGCGGCTGAAGGTCAAAATCTGGCGCACCAGGTCGCGGGCGCGGCGACCGGCCTTGTCAATCTCGTGCAGGCTGACCTGGGCGGGCGAGTTGGGGCCGGCATCTTCCTTGGCCAGCTCCACATTGCCCAGGATGGCGCTGAGGATGTTGTTGAAGTCGTGCGCAATGCCCCCGGCCATGGTGCCCACGGCCTGCATTTTTTGCGACTCGCGCAGCTGCGCTTCGAGCACACTGCGCTGCACTTCGGCGCGCTTGCGGCTGGTCAGGTCGCGGGCGAAGACGGTGGTGGTTTCGCCGCCGGGGTGCCGCTCGAACGACACGCTCACTTCCACCGACAGCCGTTTGCCACTGGCGGTAAGGGCCGTCATTTCGCCCAGAAACGCCTGGGTGGAGATCTGGTTCAGCGCCAACGCGTGCCCGGCGTCGGGGAAGAAGCGCGTCAGCAGGCTGCCCAGGGCCTGCTCCGGCGGGCACTGGAACAGCACCGCCGCCGTGGGGTTGAAGACGGTGATGTACTGGTCCTTGTCGACGCAGATGATGGCGTCCAGCGCCGAGTTGATGATGGCCTCCAGGCGGCTTTCGCTGGAGCGCAGTTGCTCGTTGCGCTGGCGCAGGGCCGACGCACTGAGCTGCAGGGCGCGGCGCTCGGCCAGCAGCGGGCCCTGGTCCACCACGGCGCAGATGTATTGGGCGATGGCGTCGGATGCGCTTTCCAGCCGGGCAATGTGCAGGTCGCCCGACATGGCCCCGTCCTGGCCGATGCTGAACACCACCTCGGTGGCCTCGCAGTGGCCGTCCACCCGCGCTTCGCGGAAGGCCTGGCGGACCTGTTCGGTGCAGCCGGGGCTGACGAAGGGCATCAAAAAGTGCAACGGGCGGTCGCGTTCGGTGGGCTGGAACAGGCGCTGCGCCATCGCGTTGCTTTGCACCACCATGTCGTGGTCGTCCACCACCATCAGGGCCAGCGGCACGCTGGAAAACAGGGTTTCAAAGCGCTCGGATGCCGCCTCCGATGCCGCCTGGCTGTAGCGCAGCACCTTGTTCTGGCTCTCCAGCTCCGCCTGGCGGTTGCGCAGGTCCTGGATCAGCTGGTGGACCGGGTAGGCCGGCTGCAGGCTGTCCTGGGCCAGGCTGAGCTGAGCGCTGGGTACCAGGGCGGGGGGGGAAGACTGGCGCATGGAGACTTTAGGGCGGCTGTACGACGGTTGTAAAAACGGGCGCTGCACCGCAGGGGCCCGACCAGGGGGTTCTGATCCTGTGCAGCGTAAACCAATATTTTTTTAGTGAATAGACGTAACAGTTTACGGGCTCACGCGGCATCTGTCTCCTATCTGTACTAGTCTGCTGGCAGATAGATATATTTTGTGAACGAGTTACCATCCAAGGATCCGTGTGCATACACGTAAAACGATGGCTTTTTATTAATGTCTCCCGCATTCAGTCCTGTACTCCTCTACTCCCTCTTGGCCAATATGGTGGTGGGCCTGACCATGGGTTCGGCTTTGCTGTGGGTGTGGCACGGGCACCGCACCCAGCTGTTCACCCGGGACCTGGGGGCCGCCCAGCTGGCCCAGTCCATGGTGCCCGTGGGCTACTTGATGAGCCAGTGGGTGGGTGCTGGGTGGATCTTCCCCGGCATGCTGCTGGCCGTTTTTGGCCAGATTGCCAGCATTGCGCTGATGCTGCGCGGCAGCAGCCGTTTGTCCGGCTGGGTTTTTTCGCGTTTGGAATGGGTGGTGTTTCTGGGTTTGCTGGTGGTGGCCGGGCTGTGGGTGCTGTTGTTCAATGACCCTACGGTGGCGGTGTGGGCGAGCCCGTTCTTGATGACTTTGGCGGGCGCGGTGGTAACCCGGGGTCTGCGGGGCGGCCTGCTGGCCGACCGGTTGGTAGGGCCGTTGCTGGTGTTGCTGGGGCTGAACCAGCTGTGTTTTGCCTTGTGGGGCCAGGCGGGTCTGCTGATCCAGTCGAACGTGGGAGCGGTGCTGCGGCTGTTTCTGGGCCTGATGCTGGTGTATGCCACGCTGGACCGCACGATGCTTGAATCCGATAACCTGCGTGAACGGTTTCAGCACTTGGTGGAGCGCTCGCACCAGGGCATTCTGGTGCTGGTCAATAAGCGGGTGCGGTATGCCAACCCGGCACTGTTGGGTCTGTACGGTTTCGGGCGCGTGGAAGAAGTGACCATGCCGGATCTGCTCCAAGGCGTGCGGCGTGAAGAAATTGACCAGCTGCGGGTGCGGTACCAGCAAATTGAGAGCGGCAGTGTGGACGAGCTGCAATGGGAAGGCCTGCGGCACCGCAAGGACGGCTCTTCGGTGTGGCTGCGGTTTTCGGGCTGGCGCACGCTGTGGGGCGATGCGCAGGCGATCCAGATTCTGGTCACCGACCAGACCGACCGCCACGACGCCACCCAGGCCTTGCTGTACCAGGCCATGCACGACGAATTGACCGGCCTGCCCAACCGCAGCGCCTTGCTGCAGCGCCTGCGCCAGTGCTGTGGAGACACGTCCGAGCGGCACGGCTTTGGCCTGGTGCTGCTGGGGGTCGACCGCTTCAAGCTGTTCAATGAAGCCCACGGCCATTCGCTGGGCGATGAAGTGCTCAAGGCATTGGCGCTGGCGCTGGCGCGCGAATTGGGTGAAGGCTGCGAGCTGATGCGGCTGGGGGCCGATGAGTTTGCCTTTCTGTCGCGTTCCCATCGGGACGGTGACAGTGCTGCAGCCAAAGCGCGCCGGGTGCAGCAGTTGCTGCTGCGCCCGCTGGTGCTGCCGCAGCGCAACTTCTTTATCGACGTGTCCATGGGCATTGCGCTGTACCCAGAGCATGCCCAGGATGCCGAGGCCTTGCTGCGTGCGGCCAATGCCGCCATGCACGCTGCCAAACGCACGCCCGGCACCTCGGTGGCGCTGGCCGAGGCCCGGTTTGAGCGCGGCTCCAGCGACGTGTTCGAGCAGGAGCAGGCGTTGCGCGCGGGCATCGAGCAGTGCGAATTCAGCCTGTACTACCAGCCCAAGGTGCATGCCCAGACCGGGCAACTGGCCAGCTTTGAGGCGCTGGCGCGCTGGCACCGCCCCGGCGTGGGCTGGGTCAGCCCGGTGGAATTCATTGGCGTGGCCGAGCGCACCGGCTTGATTGCCGACCTGGGCTTGCTGTTGCTCAGCCTGGCGTGCGAGCAGGTGGCCGCATGGCGCCAGCGGTTTACCCAGGTGGTGCCGGTGGCGGTGAACGTCTCGCCGCTGCAGATGCTGGACGGTGGTTTCCCGGAACTGGTGGAGCAGCAGCTGCTGCAGTACAGACTGCCCGCGCACGCCATCACCCTGGAGATCACCGAAAGCGCGGCGGTGGCTAATCTGGACCAGGCGCGTGAACAGATCCGGCAGCTGCGCAACCTGGGCGTTGCCGTGGGGTTGGACGATTTTGGCACCGGGTTTTCGTCGCTGAACATGCTGCGCAGCCTGCCGCTGCAGTCGGTGAAGATCGACCGGGGTCTGATCGAACCCCTGCCCGCAACCGATGCCGCCGCCGTAGTGCAGGCGATCTGCCAGTTGGCCGTGGCCCTGCGGTTGGATGTGGTGGCCGAAGGCATAGAAACCCCCGCCCAGGCCCGCATCGCGCGGCTAGCGGGTTGCCTGGAGCTGCAGGGGGATTTGTTTGCCAAGCCGCTGACTCCGCACGACGCCGGGCAGTGGCTGCAAGACGCGCCCATCGCCGTCTGGACCTGACCCCTATAAAAAAAAAGCCGCATCGGATGCGGCTTTTTTTGCGGGGAGGGCTTACTTCTTCAGCTTGCCACGGACGGGCACCACGGTGGTGATGGTGGGGCGCACCGCATCGGTAGAGATGGGCTTGGGAGGCGAAGTGTCCTTCTTGGGCTTCTTCGCTTCCTTGTTGGTTTTTTGCTCGCCTTTGGCCATGTTTTTCTCCAGTCGATTAAGAGGTTTCTATGGCCGTAAGCTTATCAGTTCAAAGCTGGTTTTGAGACCCGGCGCGGCAAAGTTTATAGCCTCTTTCTTTTACGCCAGCTTCTGCAACAACGCCTGCGCCGCCGCCTCGGACGACGCGGGGTTTTGCCCGGTGACCAGCAGGCCGTCGGTCACCACATACGACTGCCAGTCCGGGCCCTTGGAGTAGCTGCCGCCGTTGGCAACCAGCATGTCTTCGACCAGGAAGGGCACGATGTCGGTCAGGCCCACGCCCTCTTCTTCGCTGTTGGTGAAGCCGGTGACGGACTTGCCGCGCACGATGGATTGGCCATCGGCTGCCTTGGCGTGGCGCAGCACGCCTGGAGCGTGGCATACGGCGGCCACCGGCTTGCCCGTGGCCAGGAAGGTTTCAATCAGCGCAATCGAGTGGGCATCTTCGGCCAGGTCCCACAGCGGGCCGTGGCCGCCGGGGTAGAACACCGCGTCGAAGTCGGCGGCAGACACGTTGGCCAACACATGGGTGCTGGCCAGCAGCGCCTGGGCAGCGGGGTCGGCCTTGAAGCGCAGGGTGGCCGCGGTTTGCGAGCCCGGGTCGTCGCTCTTGGGGTCCAACGGTGGCTGGCCGCCTTGGGGCGAGGCCAGGGTGATGGTGGCACCGGCTTCTTGGAAGACGTAGTACGGCGCGGCAAATTCTTCCAGCCAGAAGCCGGTTTTGGCACCGGTGTTGCCGAGTTGGTCGTGCGATGTGAGCACCATGAGGATCTTGGACATGGGGGTTTCCTGGTGGGTTGAGAGAAATTACAGGGCGGCTTGCAGCACGCGGCGGCTGACTTCGGGGGTCACGTCGCCGTGTTCGCCCAGGCGGGTCATGCCGTGTTCGGTGAGCTGGGCCACCAGCACGTCGATGGCCTCTGGGCCCAGTCCGTAGGCCGATAAACGTGTGGGGATGCCCATGCGCTCGAAGAAATCGCGGGTGGCGGCGATGGTGGCGGTGATGCGCTCATCGTTGCTGCCGCTGCGGATGCCCCAGACGCGCTCGCCGTACTGCAGCAGCTTGGCGTGTTTGGGTACCCGGCGCTCTTCCAGCATGGCGGGCAGCACGATGGCCAGGGTGCGGGCGTGGTCGATGTTGTGCAGGGCGGTGAGTTCGTGACCCACCATGTGGGTCGACCAGTCTTGCGGCACGCCCGAGCCGATCAGCCCGTTCAGCGCCAGGGTGGCGGCCCAGACCAGGTTGGCGCGGTCGTCGTACACCGGCTCGGGCGCGGTCAGCAGGCGCGGGCCCACGTCGATGAGGGTGTGCAGAATGCCTTCGGCAAAGCGGTCTTGCAGCGGTGCGTTGACCGGGTAGGTCAGGTACTGTTCTACCGTGTGCACAAACGCGTCCACCACGCCGTTGGCCAGTTGCTGGGGTGGCAGGGTGTAGGTTTTGGTGGGGTCGAGCACCGAAAACTGCGGGTACACGTGCTGGCTGCGGAAGGGCAGCTTGGCACCGATGTCGCGCCGGGTGATCACGCCGCCCTTGTTCATCTCCGAGCCGGTGGCGGGCAGGGTCAGCACCGTGCCAAAGGGCAGGGCGCGGGTGATGTTGGCACCGCCCTTGAGGAGGATGTCCCAGGCATCGCCTTCAAACAAGGCCGCTGCGGCGATGAACTTGGCCGCGTCGATCACCGAGCCACCCCCCACTGCCAGCAAAAAGTCAAAGCCGCCTTCGCGCACCTGCTGCACGGCCTGCATGGCGGTGTCGAAGCTGGGGTTGGGCTCGATGCCGGTGAAGGTGGCGTGGGCGCGGCTGCCCAGGGCCTGGCGCACTTCGGCCAGGGTGCCGGCTTTCTCGGCGCTGGCGCCGCCCACCAGGATCAGCACCTTGGCGGCGGCGGGCACCAGCGTGGTGAGGTCGGCAATGCGGTCTTTGCCAAAGACGATGTGGGTGGGATTGTGGAAATCAAAGGGGTTCATGGGGTTCCTTGGGGTGGTTATAAGTAGACCGGTCGGCTAGTAATTTGGCAAAAATATATCAAAAATAATAGCTGCTCACGCCCATCAGACAAGCGTGGAGTCGAGTATTTGTTCAGTAGCCAGCAGGGCGTGTTCAAAGGGCGAGTTGTCGCGCCGCAGCTTGGACAGCAAGCTGGCACCCAGCCAGAGCTGGTACAGCGTGAGCGCGGTGGCGTGAGCATCAAGGTGGGGCGGCACCGAACCGTCGGCCACGGCATCCTGCAAGCACCCGGCGATGCGCTGCACGATCTGGTCGGTGCCGTCGCGCAGGGTCAGGCGCATGGCCTCGGACATATCGGCCACCTCCGCGCTGAGTTTGACGACCAGGCATTTGGTGCTGGTGGTGGTGGTGGCTGGGCTGTGGGTGTCGGCGGTAGGGTCGCAGCTTGTGGCGCATTGGGTGCTGTTCCAGTGCTGCCAGTAGCGCATCAGGCGCACGCGCCCGGTTGTACCGTCGGGGCGGAACATCGCCTCCAGGCCTTGCACGTAGCGGTCCATGTAGCGCACCAGCAGGGCCTCGCCAAAGCGTTCTTTGGAGCTGAAGTAGTGGTAGAACGAACCCTTGGGCACGCCGGCCACGGCCAGAATTTCGGCCAGGCCCACGCCGACAAAGCCCTTGGTGGCGATCAGGCGCTCGCCACAGTCGAGGATGTGGTGTTTGGCGGTGGGGGCATCGTTGGACATGGGTGTATTGTAGCGCTAGTAGACCAGTCGTCTATTATCTCGCCGTACAAAGCCCTTGGAGGGTGGGCTTTTGTTTCAGTAGTGGGGTGGCAGGTCGTCAGTGGGGCTGCGCGGGCCGTCCAGGCCGCCGGTGTTGCGCTGCTGCAGGCGGGCCACTTCGCGCACCAGCAGGTCGATTTGCTGCTGCTGGCGGATCACCACCAGGTCGAGTTGCTCCAGCAGGTCTTCGGTGAAGCTGGCTTTGATTTCCAGGTCGGTCAGGCGTTGGTCAATGGTGTCATGCATAGCCCGTATTGGACACTACCGCACCGCCTACAAAACCGCGTACCGGCCCGGCTTGTGGTTGATCCAGATAAACAGGTTCATCACCACCGCGCCCAGTACCGAATAGCCCACGCGGGCGGGTTCGATCACGGTCAGCGCCAGCAGCACGATGCTGCAGTCGATGGCCATCTGCACCTTGCCCGCGCGCCAGCCGTAGGTCTTTTGCAAATATAAAGTAACGATAGTGGCGCCGCCCAGGCTGGCGCGGTGCCGGGCCAGGAACAGGCAGCCCGACCCCAGCAGCAGCCCGCCCAGCACGGCGGCGTAGGCCGGGTGCAGGCGCTCGATGGCAAACAGCTTGGGCGACCACTCCATCATCGCCGCCAGCATGCTGATGGCCACAAAAGTCTTGAGCGTGAACTCGCGCCCCATGCGCGTCCAGGCGAACCAGTAAAACGGCAGGTTGATGGCAAAAAACAGCTTGCCCAGCGTGATGCCGGTAGCGTAATGCAGCAAAAACGCCACTCCGGCAGTTCCGCCGGTCAGCATGCCCACCTGGCCAAACAAGATCAGCGCCAGCGACACAAACAGCGTGCCTGCAAAAATCGCCTGTGCGTCTTCAAACGGGGTGTGGAGGTGTACGGGGGATTCAGCCATGGCCGGTTCCCCAGCAGGAACTGTGCCGCACTAAATGTTTTTCTGCAAAAACACTGCATGCCCGGCGGATGCGACCAGCTGGTAACCCACGAACCCAAAGCGCGCGTAGCTGGCCTGGGCCTGGGCATTGCCGGTCAGCACCTCCAGCGTCAGCTTGCAGCAACCCCGCTCCCGCGCGTGCTGCTGCACCGCCGCCAGCAGCGCCTGGCCCACGCCCTGGCCCCGGTGCGCGGGGTGCACCGCCATGTCGTGGATATTCAGCAGCGGCTGGGCTTTGAAGGTCGAATAGCCCTCGAAGCAATTGGCCAGGCCGACAGGTTCCTCGCCCCGCCAGGCGATGAAGCTGGCCGCATGCGGGCGCAGCGCGAGGTCAGCGCACAGGCGTTCGCGCGTGTCGTCGCTGAGCGGTGTGGCGCCGCCCATCGGATCCTGGGCATACAGGTCCAGCAGGTAGACCAGCGCGGCTGCGTCCACGGGGTTGCGGTAGTCGACGCGGCGGACTTGCACCACCATCACGCGTAATCCGCCACCGGCACGCAGCTGCAAAACAGGTTGCGGTCGCCAAACACGTTGTCGACCCGGCCCACGGGCGGCCAGTACTTGGCCTGCTTCAGGCTGGCCAGCGGGAAGGCACCAATCTCACGGGCATAGGGGCGGTCCCACTCGGCAGCCATCAGGCTGGCAGCGGTGTGGGGGGCGTGTTTCAGCGGGTTGTTGTCTTGCGGCCAGGCGCCGCTTTCGATCTGGCGGATTTCGTTGCGGATGGCGACCATGGCGAAGATGAAGCGGTCCAGCTCGGCCAGGGTTTCGCTCTCGGTGGGCTCCACCATCAACGTGCCGGGCACGGGGAAGCTCAGCGTGGGTGCGTGGAAGCCGTAATCGGCCAGGCGCTTGGCCACGTCTTCGGCGGTCACGCCGCAGCTGTCCTTGATGGGGCGCAGGTCCAGGATGCATTCGTGCGCGACATGGCCGTTGGCGCTGGCGTACAGCGTGGGATAGTGCGGGGCCAGCTTGGTGCTGACGTAGTTGGCGGCCAGGATGGCGGCTTCGGTGGCGTGCTGCAGACCCTCGGCGCCCATCATGCGGCAGTACATCCAGCTGATCGGCAGCACCGAGGCATTGCCCAGCGGTGCAGCGCTGATGGCGCCGATCCCGTGGTGGGTGTCGCCCGCCGTGGCATGGCCGGGCAGGTAGGGAATCAGGTCGGCCACCACGCAGACCGGGCCGACACCGGGGCCGCCGCCGCCGTGCGGGATGCAAAAGGTTTTGTGCAGGTTCAGGTGGCTCACGTCGCCGCCGAATTCGCCGGGTGCGGCCACGCCGACCAGGGCGTTCATGTTGGCACCGTCCACATAGACGCGGCCGCCATGGCTGTGCACCATGGCGCAGAGCTCCTTGACCTGGGTTTCAAACACGCCGTGGGTGCTGGGGTAGGTGATCATGACCACCGCCAGGTCCTGGCTGTGCTCGTCGCATTTGGCCTGCAGGTCGGCCATGTCCACGTTGCCGTTCGCGTCGCAAGCCGTCACCACTACTTTCAGCCCGGCCATCTGGGCGCTGGCGGGGTTGGTGCCGTGGGCGCTGCTGGGAATGAGGCAGATGTTGCGCTGGCTCTGGCCGTGGTCGTCAAAGTAGGCCTTGATGGCCAGCAGACCGGCGTATTCGCCCTGGCTGCCCGCATTGGGCTGCAGGCTGATGCCGGCGTAGCCGGTGGCCTGGCACAGCCAGTCGCGCAGTTGGGCGTCCAGCTCGGTGTAGCCCAGACGCTGGTCGGCGGGGGCGAAGGGGTGGATGTTGGCAAATTCGGGCCAGGTGACCGGGGCCATTTCGCTGGTGGCGTTGAGCTTCATGGTGCAACTGCCCAGCGGGATCATGCTGCGGTCGAGTGCCAGATCCTTGTCGCTGAGCGCGCGGATGTAGCGCAGCATGCCCGTCTCGCTGTGGTGGGTGTTGAACACCGGGTGCGTCAGGAAGGCGCTGCTGCGGCGCAGCTCGGCGGGAATCAGCGAGTCCACCGTGTCTTCCAGCTCGCCCAGGCGCGGCATGGGTTCGCCGGGCTTGACGAAGAAAGACCAGAGCATTTCGATGTCGCCCCGGGTGGTGGTTTCGTCCAGCGAGATGCCCAAATGGTTCTTCAAGCGAAAACGCAGGTTTGCGCCCGCACTGTGGGCACGAGAAGCTATCAAATCGCTAGCGTCGTCGGTTTTGACGGTGAGCGAGTCGAAGGCATGCGCATTGACGATCTCGTAGCCCATGTGCTGCAGGCCGCGCGCCAGGATGGCGGTCAAGCGGGCCACGCGCTGGGCGATGCGGGTCAGGCCCTGGGGGCCGTGGTACACCGCGTACATGCTGGCCAGTACGGCGGGCAGGACCTGGGCGGTGCAGATGTTGGAGGTGGCTTTCTCGCGGCGGATGTGCTGCTCGCGGGTTTGCAGGGCCAGGCGGTAGGCGGGGTTGCCGTGCGCGTCCACGCTCACGCCCACCAGGCGACCGGGCAGGGAGCGTTTAAAGGCATCGCGGCAGGCCATGTAGGCGGCGTGCGGGCCGCCATTGCCCATGGCCACGCCAAAGCGCTGGGTGGTACCGATGACGATGTCGGCATCCCACTCGCCGGGCGGCACCAGCAGGGTCAGCGCCAGCAGGTCGGCGGCCACGCACACGGCGGCACCGCAGGCATGGGCCACGCCGACCAGCGGGCGCAGGTCGTGCAGCATGCCGTTGGTGGCCGGGTACTGGGCCAGCACACCGAAAAAGTCGCCGCTGGCCATGAGCTGGGGCAGGGTTTCCAGCGCGGTGCTGACCTTGACTTCGATGCCCAGCGGCTTGGCGCGGGTCTGGATCACTTCAATGGTTTGCGGATGGCAGTCGCCCGCCACGATGAAGACATTGCTTTTGCTCTTCACGCTGCGCTTGGCCAGGGTCATGGCTTCTGCCGCCGCGGTGGCTTCGTCCAGCATGGAGGCGTTGGCGATGGGCATGCCGGTCAGGTCGCAGACCATGGTCTGGAAATTGATCAGCGCCTCCATGCGGCCTTGCGAGATTTCGGCCTGGTAGGGCGTGTAGGCGGTGTACCAGGCGGGGTTTTCCAGGATGTTGCGCAGAATCACGCCGGGCGTGTGGGTACCGTAGTAGCCCTGGCCGATAAAGCTTTTGAAGACCTTGTTCTTGGCCGCGATGGCCTTGAGCTCGGCCAGCGCCGCTGCTTCGGTGACGGGTGCGGGCAGGTCCATGGGCGTGCTGCGCGCAATCGAGCGCGGCACGATGCCGTCAATCAGGTCCCGGCGCGAACTGGAGCCAATCACGTCCAACATCAGGGTTTCATCGGCAGCATCGATGCCGATGTGGCGGGCGATGAATTCGGCGGAGTTTTCGAGTTCGTGCAGGGAGGTCGTCATGGCAAGGCAGTGGTTTACTCCCTCTCCCGTGCATGGGAGAGGGTTGGGGTGAGGGGGGATTTAGGCGCTGAAGGCGGTGTAGGCGGCTTCGTCGAGCAGGGCGGCGACTTCGCCCGGGGCCGACAGCTTGACCTTGAAGAACCAGCCAGCACCCAGCGGGTCGGTGTTGGCCAGGGCCGGGTCGGCGCGCAAGGCTTCGTTTACCTCGGTGACTTCACCGGATACAGGCATGTACACATCGGCGGCGGCTTTCACCGACTCGACCACACCGGCCACGTCTTTCTGGGCGAAGTGGGTGCCGACGGCGGGCAGGTCCACAAACACCACGTCCCCCAGCGCGTCCTGCGCGTGGTGGGTGATGCCCACGGTGGCGGTGTCGCCCTCGATGTTCAGCCATTCGTGGTCTTCGGTGTATTTGATGCTCATGGGGTTGCTCCTGTAATAAAGGGGATTAGCCGCGGAAATAGCGGTTGGGGGTGAAAGGCATGGATACGACTTCCATCGGCACGATTTTGCCTCGCACGATGGCGTTCACGCGGGTGCCGATGGCCGAGAACTCTGACGCCACGTAGGCCATGGCAATCGGCTTGTCCACCGTGGGGCCGAGCAGGCCGCTGGTGACTTCGCCGATCGCGTTGCCCGCCGTGTCTTGCAAGGCGGTGTGTTCGCGCACGGGGATGCGTTCCAGTGCTGCAAGTCCTACACGTTTTCGGCTTCCTGCGCTGATTCCATCAGCGAGAGTAGCTAGTATTTTGGTAGCGCCCGGGAATCCGCCTGCGCGGGCACCACCGGCACGCCGTACTTTCTGGATGGCCCAGTTCAGGCCCGCTTCCACCGGGTTGGTGGTGGTGTCCAGGTCGTTGCCGTACAGGCACAGCCCGGCTTCCAGCCGCAGCGAATTGCGAGCGCCCAGGCCGACGGGTTTTACTTCGGGCTGCGCCAACAGGGCGCGGGCCAGAGCCTCGGCCTGGCTGCTGTGGACGGAGATTTCAAAGCCGTCTTCGCCGGTGTAGCCGCTGCGGGTCAGAAAGCAGGGGATGCCCGCCACATCGAAATGGCCGCCGGTCATGAACACCAGCTTCTCCACGCCGGGTGCCAGGCGCGAAAGGGCATCGACCGCCTTGGGGCCCTGCAGCGCCAGCAGTGCGAGTTCTGGCTGGGGGATAACTTCGCAGCGCTGGCCGATTTTTTCCTGGATGTGGGCGATGTCAGCCACCTTGCAGGCGCCGTTGACGATCACGAAGATGTCGGCCTCGCGCTTGAAGAACATCAGGTCGTCGAGGATGCCGCCGTCATCGTTCAGCAGCAGGCCATAGCGCTGCTTGCCCACGGGCAGGTCGATGACGTCCACGGGGACCAGGGTTTCAAAAGCCGCCGCCGCGTCCGGTCCGACCAGGCGCAGCTGGCCCATGTGGGACACGTCGAACAGGCCCGCCGCCGTGCGGGTGTGGTGGTGCTCGGCCATCAGCCCGGCGGGGTACTGCACCGGCATGCTGTAGCCCGCGAATGGGACCATGCGGGCACCGAGTTCCAGGTGCAGGGCGTTCAGAGGGGTCAGCAAGAGATCGGACATGGCGTTCTTTCGGCATGAAAGGTGGGGACACACAAAAAATCATGGCCATTGTGGCCATGTGTGGTCCCCGCTGTCCGCTTTACCTGAGCGATTCGCCGGGCGGGCTCGGGCGGTGGTGCCAAGCCGACTGCGGGTTGCGCCTTCGGTGAGTCCGCTCCAGGGCGGACTTCTCTCCAGGGGGGTGACGTTTGATGAAAAACGCTTGTCAGTCCTTTTGCCTGAGCGTTCAGACCCACGTAGCGGGGTCCTGCGCCTTCGGCGGTTTTCGCGGGGAAAACTCTCTCCTGACAACGTGGATTCTACTGAATAGATGCACCCCATCGTGCCCGCCGATGAGACTTTCGCGTCCAGGGAGGTTTGCCAAAGGCAAGGGGCTTTCGAGCCACCGCATCTTTGTGCGCAATCGTGTAGAGCGGCGGATAGACCCAGGTTTTAATATTGATTTAAAAATACAAAATAATAAACTATTAAAAATACAAAAATGCATACATTATCTATACCAATGTTGAATACATTTTTGTCTTTTATGTAACTAAATTATTATTGCCTCTTCTAATTAAGAATGTTGGTTACGATTTGCAAAGAAAAATATAGTTTTGCGGTCTGTCGTCATTCATTAGAGGAGCGCCTGTGAGGTTGCCTGGTCAAAACAACGATAGAGCATTTTTATTAACAACAACCTCCTCACGCTTTAGGGTCCTGTGCAAACCCGTCCTGCAGGCGTTTTGCATATTCTGGATGGTTCTGATAGCTGCCACACCGGTGGCCGCCAGGGTGTTGTTTGAGACCTACCGGGGGACGGTACGGGTGCCGGTGCTGCCCGCACCCAGATACTCCAACAGTGGTGGCTCCGATGCGCAGCTATTGCAAAATCTCAAAAATATTTCGGTAAACCCTGCCAATGCCATTACCACGGGCGCGGCTGCCAATATCGATTTTATTGAAAGCTCACTCACGCTCTGCGATGCGGATGTCGATCCGGCCTACACCCTGACTCCTGCCTGCCAGCAAGGGATACAGGGAATGGTTTTATATACCTTGGTGAAGTTTCCAGGGGCCGGGAGCTACACATTTTCATTTGCCCACGATGACCAGGTAGACGTTGACATTTCCACCCAGTTGTCCACCAGCGATTACCGCAACGCCAACTACAACGTCCCCGTTGGAGCGTTGTCCTCCTATACCAACGGCAATACTTTTTTTGAGAATCTGCCGGGCACTTTTACCTCGCCTGCCACCAACGCCTGCTACTTGATGCGGGTGTATTGGAACAACGTCGGAGGAAACAATCTATTGCGTATGCGTTGGTCGGGGGCGGGCACGGGGGGTACCCAGATCATTCCGGCGGCCAACTTGCTGGATCCCGGAGTCCAGTCTAATTGGACAGGATGCAGCAACGCCCCTTCGTCGGTGACCATACTGAAAAATTCCGTGGGTAGTACAGGCACGTTCAGTTTCACGGGCGACAACGGCTTCCAGGGCGACTCGATCACCACGGTGTCGAGTAACGTTCCAGTCAGTGGTCGGAGTTTGAGCTTGGCCCAGTCCGGTATCGCCACCACGCTGACAGAGGCTGCGCCTCCCGCAGGCTGGGCCCTGTCGGATGTGTCGTGTACCGGTCTGGGCAGCGGCGGCACGGCCACGCCCAATACCGCGGCGCGGTCGGTGTTGCTGGATGCCCTGGCCACGGCGGGGCAAAACAACATCAGCTGTACCTTCACCAATGTAAAGCTGCCGCGCCTGCGGGTACAAAAGCAGTTGCCGGGTGGACGCTTTGCGGCGGCGGACCAATTCACGCTCACGGTCAATGGGCCCGCAGCCACCACCCACAGTGTCACCACCACCGGCTCCGGCACCACCGCCAGTGGTATCGCAACGCTCAATAGCGGCATTGGCAGCTACACCGTGGCCGAGACAGCCAGCGGCAGTACCAATCTGTCGAACTACACCTCCAGCTACAGCTGCGTGAACGCGACGCCAGGCGGTACGGCGGTACCCACCGGCACCGGAAACAGCTTTTCAACCCCCTTGGCGGCGAACGACGATGTGTTGTGTACCTTGTCCAATGCCACCTTTCCGGTATTGGGCCTGACCAAAACAACCGGGGCCTCGCCCATGCAGGTGGGCGTGGCGCAGGATTACCTGTTGACTGTCCTGAACACCGGTGGCGGGGCCAGCCCGGCCAGTTTCCAGGTACTGGACCGTCTACCCGCCCATCTGCAATTCAACAGTGCCAGCGGCGCCAGTTGCGTGCCCAGCGGCAGTACCGCTTCAGGCCAATTGCTGACCTGTACCGTGAGCGGCCCCTTGGCGGCCGCAGGCAGCACCACCTTCCGCGTGAACGCCACCCCTTTGCTGGCGACTGCCGGGACTTCGGTGACCAACCGCGCCAGTGTCGATCCGTCAGGCGGTACGCCTGGGGACCCGCTTGCGTGCGTGTCTCCCAAAAACCCGGCAGGCTGTGCCACGGTCACGACCCCCGTGGCGGCACAGCCGTCGCTGGCCTTGACCAAGAGCAGCCCGGCGGTGTTTGTGGTGGGGACGGCCGCGAATTACACGCTGACCATCACCAACTCGGGCGGCGCAGCCACCCCGGCCAGCGTGGTGGTGCAGGAACATCTGCCTGCCAATATGCAGTTCAACAGCGTGGCCGGGGCCAGCTGTGTGGCCAGCGGCACCGTGGCGACAGGGCAGCTATTGGCTTGCTCGGTCGCCGGTCCGATTCCTGTCGGTGGCAGCGCCAGCTTCAATGTCAATGTGACGCCACTGGCCGCAGTGGCCAGTACCACCGTGACCAACCGGGCCCAGGTAGATCCGCAGGGGGGTGTGCCTGGCAACCCGGACCTGTGCACGGCCACCGGGGTTCCCGCGGGCTGCGCAACCGTCAATACGCCGGTAGACGGGGTGCCCCATCTGGGCCTGGCCAAGGCCAGCGCCACCAGTTTCGTTGTGGGCGTGCCATCACCATACACATTGACCGTCTCCAACAACGGCAGTGCAGCCAGCCCGTCCAGCTTTTACGTGTATGACACCTTGCCGGCCAACGTGCAATTCAATGGCGCCAGCGGTGCCAGTTGTACCGCCAGTGGCTCGGTGGCATCCGGGCTGGGCTTGCGCTGCCAAGTGGTGGGTGTGGTGGCCGTGGGCGGCAGTGTCAGCTTTACCGTGGGTGCCACTGCTTTGCTCCCTACAGCAGGTACCTTGCTGACCAACCGCGCGAGCGTCGACCCCGGGGGAAACTTCCCACCGATAGATCCAAGCACCTGTACCGCCACCGGGACACCTGACGGCTGCGCCACCGTGACGACCCCGGTGAATGCCGTGCCTATGCTGGCCTTGGCCAAGAGCGGGCCCGCCAACCTGCTGGTGGGTACGGCGGCCAACTACACCCTCATCGTGTCGAACACGGGCGGAGCCGCCAGCCCGGCCGGGGTGGTGGTACAAGATCTGCTGCCCGCCAACGTGCAGTTCAACAGCGCCAGCGGTGCAAGTTGCACGGCCAGCGCCTCGATTGCCACGGGCCAGTTTCTGGCCTGTTCGGTGGCCACCCCGATTGCCGCAGGCGGCAGCGCCTCTGTTACCGTGAATGTGACGGCCTTGGCTGCGACGGCCAACACCACGGTGACCAACCGGGCGACGGTGGACGCGCAGGGCGGAACGCCCGGCAATCCCGCGGATTGCAGCGCCACCGGCATCCCCACGGGCTGTGCCACCGTCAATACGCCGGTCAATGGGCTGCCCCTTCTGGATTTGGCCAAAACCGGCCCCTCCCAGTGGGTGGTCGGTACGCCTGGCAACTACACGCTGACGGTCCGCAACACGGGCAGCGCCGCCAGCCCGGCCCGTTTTTATGTGCGAGACCTTTTGCCCGCGAACCTGCAGTTCAATAGTGCCGCGGGCGCGGCCTGCACGGCCACCGGCGCCGTGGCAACCGGTGTCGATCTGCAGTGCCTGCTCACCGGGCCGGTGGCCGTGGGCGGCAGCATTTCGTTCACGGTCAACGTCACGGCATTGGCACCGACCGCAGGTACGGTGCTGACCAACCGGGCGGCGGTCGATCCCGGAGGCAATTTTCCTCCGCCGGACCCCAGCACCTGCAGTACCACCGGCACGCCTGCGGGTTGTGCCACGGTTACCACCCCGGTGGATGCCATTGCCGTCTTGTCGCTGGCCAAGACCAGTCCGCCCAGCTTTACCGTGGGAGCCGCGGCGGATTACACCTTGACCCTCAGCAACAGCGGTGGTGCCGCCAGCCCGGTCGGCGTACAGGTCCTGGATCGCCTGCCTGCTAATGTGCAGTTCAACAGCGCCAGCGGTGCCGCCTGCGTGGCGGGGGGCAGCTTGGCCACCGGCCAGACCTTGGCCTGTACGCTGGGAGCCAGCATTCCCGCAGGGGGCAGCGCCAGCTTCACCGTGAACGTGACGGCCCAGGTGGCGACCGCCAACTCGGTGGTGACGAACCGGGCAACCGTCGGTGTCCAGGGCGGCGTTCCGAACGATCCCAGCCTGTGCACGGCCACCGGCATTGCGCCAGGGTGCGCCACCGTGAATACGCCGGTTGGCGGTGTTGCGGTGCTGGGTCTGGTTAAAACCGGTCCAGCCAGCTTCAGCGTCGGGACGCCCGCCAACTACACGCTGACGGTGCGCAATACCGGCACGGCAGCCAGCCCGGTCAGTTTCTATGTGCGGGACACATTGCCTGCAAACCTGCAGTTCAACAGTGCCAGCGGTGCCAGTTGCAGCGCCAGCGCTACGGTGGCAGCGGGGCTGGATCTGCTGTGCAACCTCAGCGGCCCGGTGGCACCCGGTGCCAGCGCCAGCTTTACCGTGAATGTGACGGCGTTGGCCGCGACCGCCGGAACCGTGTTGACCAACCGGGCCGCCGTGGACCCGGGTGGTAATTTCCCTCCCCCCGATCCCGCCACCTGCGCCAGCACCGGCACCCCGGGTGGATGCGCGACCACCAGCACGCCAGTAGACGCGATACCGGTGCTGGACCTGCTCAAGACCAGCCCCGCCAGCTTCAGCGTCGGCGTGCCCGTCAATTACACGCTGACGGTTCGCAATACTGGCAGCGCACCGAGCCCCGCCAGCGTGTTGGTGTTTGACCGGCTCCCCGCCAATCTGCATTTCAACAGCGCCAGCGGTGCCGCCTGCACTGCCAGCGGAACCGATGCTGCGGGCATCTTTTTGGGCTGCAGTGTGTCCGGTCCGGTGCCGGCGGGTGCGGGCGCCAGTTTCACCGTCAATGTGACGGCTTTGGCGCCTGCGGCGGCGACCACCGTCAGCAACCGTGCCAGCGTCGATCCCCGTGGCGGAACACCCGTCGACCCCGCCGCTTGCACCGCCACCGGCTTGCCTCTGGGCTGTGCCACCGTCAACACCCCGGTAGGTGGCATCCCTGTGCTGGACCTGGCCAAGACAGGGCCCGCCAGCTTCACCGTGGGTACACCGGCCAATTACACCTTGGCGGTCCGCAACACTGGCAGCGCAAGCAGTCCCGCCAGCTTTTATGTGCGCGACCGGTTACCGGCCAACCTGCAGTACCACAGCGCCAGCGGCGCGAGCTGCGTTGCCACGGGAAATGTGGCAAGCGGAGTCGAGTTGCTATGCCTGGTCAATGGCCCGGTGGCTGTAGGCAGTAGCAAGGTATTTACTGTCCATGTGACCGCGCTGCAGCCGCTGGCGGGTACGTCCGTGCTCAATCGCGCGGCGGTGGATGTCGGCGGCAATTACCCGCCACCCGACCCGGTGACGTGTACGGCCACCGGTACACCCGCAGGCTGCGCCACCACCAGCACCCCGGTGAATGCCACCCCGGTTCTGGTTTTGGCCAAAACGGGCCCGGCCGCTGTGGCCATCGGCGTGGCGGCAGATTACACGCTGACCCTTACCAACACGGGAGGGGCTGCCACGGCCGCCAGCGTGACGGTGCTGGACCGTCTGCCCGCCAACGTGCAATTCAACAGCGCCGCGGGCGCAGTCTGTGTGGCCAGTGGTGCGGTTGCGTCTGGCCCATTGGTCAATTGCACGGTATCGGGTCCGGTGGCGGCTGGCGGTGGAACCGCCAGCTTCACGGTGAACGTGACCGCGTTGGCACCGACAGCCGCCACCACCGTCACCAACCGCGCCACCGTCGACCCCAACGGCGGCACCCCTGTGGACCCTGGTATCTGCACCGCCACTGGCCTGCCGCTGGGCTGTGCCACGGCAAACACGCCGGTGGGCGGCATACCCGTGCTGGTGCTGGCCAAAACCGGGCCCGCCGGATTGACCGTAGGCGCTCCGGGGGATTACCGCTTGACGGTGACCAACACCGGCACGGCCTCCAGCCCTGCGGTGTTCTATGTGCGGGACCGACTGCCTGCCAATGTGCAGTTCAACGCGGCCACCGGCGCCAGTTGCGCGGCCAGCGGCAGCCTGGCCACCGGCCTGGACCTGCTGTGCCAGGCCAGTGGCCCCTTGGCGGCCGGTGGTGGCACGCGCAGCTTCACCGTGAAGGTGACACCGGCGCAGGCCACGGCAGGCACGGTGCTGACCAACCGGGCCGCGGTGGACCCGGGTGGCAATTACCCGCCACCCGACCCCGGCACCTGCACGGCCAATGGTTTGCCTGCGGGCTGCGCCACCACCACCACGCCGGTGGCGGCGATGGCCGTGCTTGCATTGGCCAAAGCCGGTCCTGCCCGTCTTGAAGTGGGTGTGCCGTCGTCTTACACCTTGGTCTTGACCAACAGCGGCAACGCCGCCAGCCCGGCCACGGTGACCGTATTCGACCGCATGCCAGTCCATCTGCAGTTCAACGCAGCCACCGGGGCCAGTTGCTCCGCGGGCGGCAGCGTGTCCACGGGGCAGCTGCTGGTTTGCAATGTGGTCGGGCCGATTGCCGCCGGTAACAACGCGGGCTTCACGGTAGCCGTGACCGCGCTGGCCCCTACGGCCCAGACCCAATTGACCAACCGGGCCAGCGTGGCACCACAGGGGGGGACGCCCGTGGACCCCTTGGCATGCACGGCAACCGGTGTGCCTGCCGGATGCGCAGTGGCGGTGGTGCCCGTGGGCAGCGTGCCGCAATTGGCCGTCAGCAAGAGTGTGGGGGTGCCTTTGCCGCTGTCCACCACCGCTTTCGAGGTGTCCTATGCGGTGCTGGTGGGCAATCTGGCAGCGGGTGCGCCTGCGTACAACGTGCAAGCCAACGAGAGCTTTTTACGGCTGTTCCCCACCGCCAGTGCAGTGGGTGTGAAATCGGCCAGCTACGGGGTGGTCGCGCAGGGTGGGGCTGTTTGCAGCATGAATCCGTCTTTCAACGGCACCACCGACACCCGCTTACTGGCCGGTGTCGACACCCTTGCGGGCGGCCAGTCCTGCCTGGTCCGGTTCGTGGTGTCGGTGGCTTACGCCAGCGCGGCGGCGGTACCCAACCAGCCCCAGCTCAACAGCGTGCCCGTATCGTCTGTGTCGCTGGGGGCAGGCCCCAATCCGGGCTATAGCAATGGTGGCGTCACCACACCGCCCGCCAACGCCGTGACGACTGGGTTGTCGGTGGTCAGCAACCCACCGGCTGCGGGGTCCCCGCCGGGCACGACGGCCAACGTGCCCACCTTGCCCCCGGCACCCACCCCCGTGGGTGTACCGACACCGGTCAACCTGGTATCGGCGCCGGGCAGCATTGCCGGCTCGGTATGGGACGACTCCGGCACCGCCACGGGCGGAAATCGCCAGCGGGACCCCACAGAAACCGGCCTGGCCGGTTGGACCGTGGAAGCCGTGGATGCCAACGGCATGGTGGTGAAGAAGATCGACCAGTCACCCGCCACGGCGACCACCGGTGCCAATGGCGAATACCAATTGGGTGGCTTGTATCCGGGCGACTACGGGGTGCGCTTCCGGGCACCGGGCAACGGGGGGGCGGCCGGTGCCGTGTTCGGTACGCCGGTGAACGGCGAACAGGGCAATCCGCAAACCCATTCCAGCCTGGATGCCACCACACGGCTGCTGCGGGCCACCGTGGTGGCGGGCGAAACCCTGGCGCAGCAAAGTCTGCCGCTGGAGCCCAACGGCGTGGTGTATGACGCCATGACCCGCCAGCCGGTGGTCGGCGCCACTGTCACACTGCTCGGTCCCGACGGCAATCCGGTTCCGGCTGCGTCGCTGCTGCCAGACCAGCAAGGGCAGGTGACGGGGCCCACCGGCATCTACCGTTTTGACCTGGCGGCAACTGCTGCCAGCGGCGCATACGGGCTGCGTATCACCCCGCCGGGCGGCTACCTGGCACCCTCGGCCATCCTGCCCGCGCAAACCACCCTGCTGGCGCAACAGTCGGGCCTGGTCTATACCGTGGTGCCCAGTGCCACCGCACCGCAGGGTAGTGCGGCGACCACCCACTATCTGCAACTGTCCTTGTCGCCCAGCAGCGCGCTGGTGGTGCACAACCACCTGCCGCTGGACCCGGCCACCGGCGGTGTGCTGGTGGTGCAAAAGCAGGCCGACCGCGCGGTGGCCGAAGTAGGCGACAGCGTGCTCTACCGCATCCGCGTGCGCAACAGCGGCACGGGCGTGGTGCTGGGCGTGCGCCTGGTGGATTCCTTGCCCTTGGGCTTCAAGCTGATTCCCGGCACCGTGACCTTGGCAGCTGGCCACGCCGTGGCCACAGTGCAGCCCAACCCCGATGGCACCCCCGGTCCGCGCCTGACGTATGCGATCGGCAATGTGCTGCCGGGCCAGACCCTGGAGCTGGGCTACCGTGCCCGCATTGGCGTGGGCGGCGACCGGGGCGACGGCACCAACCGTGCCCGGGCTACCGACCAGACCGGCACCATTACCTCCAACGAGGGCAAGGCCACGGTGCGTGTCAGTGGCGGCGTGTTTACCACCGAAGCCTGCGTGATCGGCAAGGTCTATGTGGACTGCAATGGCAACCGCGTCCAGGACGACGGCGAACCGGGCATTCCGGGCGTGCGCCTGTACTTCGAGAACGGCACCAACCTCACCAGCGATGAAAACGGCCAGTACAGCATCTGCGGTCTGCGCCCCATCACCCATGTGCTCAAAGTCGACCCGCAGAGCATGCCCGTGGGCAGCCGCCTGGAGACCTTGTCCAACCGCAACGCGGGCGACGCCGAGAGCCTGTTCGTCGACCTGAAGAACGGCGAGCTGCACCGCGCCGACTTTGCCGAGCGCTCCTGCTTGCCCAAGATACTCCAGCAGGTGGAGGACAGGCGCAAGCGAGGGCCTATCTACGTGCCGGAAATCCAGACCGGTGCCGACAAGACCGGCGTCCAGTTTGACTCCCGTATCCACCGGCTGGAGCGCCCGGCTTGCGACGCAAGCCAGACACCTGCCTGCACATCCAGCCAGAAGGGGGGTGTGCAATGAGCGCCCGCACATTCCCGGTTTTGCGCCTGCGCCGGTCGCTGGTGGCTGCTGCGGCCCTGGCGGTCTTGACCGGCTCTGGCCTGGTCCGGGCCGCTGACGATGCGACCCTGCCGGTCGGCCCGGGCACCGGCACCACGCCCATGGGCCAGGCCGCCATTGCCGGGTCGGGCGTGGCCTTTCGCGACCTGTCCGGGCCCGGCGTCCACCAGGCCAACAGCGGTTTGCCCCCGGTGGCCACCGAGGGCCTGTGGAACATCTCCAAAGGCCTGCCTGCCGATGCCCAGATCCGCCTGTCGGTGTCGGCCGCCCAGGCACCGGCCGATGGCCGATCCACGCTGCGGCTAGCCATTGAACTGCGGGATGCCCAGGGCGCCCTGGTCACCGTTCCCACACGCCTGCGCATCCAAACCACCTTGGGCCGGTTGCAACCGGAATCTGGCTGGGCCAGCGAAGGTTTGGAGGTGGTTACCACCAACGGGCATGCCGAGTTGCTGCTGGTCGCCCCGGCCACGCCGGGCGATGCGCTGCTGCAGGTGCAAAGCGGTGCCGTAGGCGTGCAGGGCCAGGTGAGCTTTGTGCCCGACTTGCGGCCTCTGCTGGTGGTCGGCATTGTCGAAGGCTCCTTGAACTTTGGCCGCATCCAAGGCGATGCCCTGACACCCCATATCAGCAACATCGGCTTTGAGGACAGCCTGCACCGCTGGGGTGGCAGCGACAACACCGGCAGCGGCGACACCACCACCGTGAATGGCCGGGCGGCGGCATTTGTCAAGGGCACGATCAAAGGGGAATACCTGCTGACGGCCGCCTTCGACTCCGACAAGACCACCACGGAGAAGCTGTTCCGCGACATCGACCCCAACCAGTACTACCCGATCTACGGCGATGCCTCGGTGGTGCAGCACGATGCCCAAAGCACCAGCAAGCTGTATGTGCGCATCGACAAGGACAAAAGCTATGTGCTGTATGGCGACTTCAGCACCCAGGACCCGGCGCAGCGCCCGCGCCTGGCCAGCTACACCCGGGCCCTCACGGGGGCCAAGCTGCACCATGAAACCCCCGGTGTGCGGGTCAACGCGTTTGCCGCCCACAGCGCGCAGAGGCAGTTTGTGGACGAGCAGGCCGGCCGTGGCATTTCCGGGCCGTATGCCGTGTCGCAGCCCAATGCCATCGCCAATTCCGAAACCGTCGAACTGCTAACCCGCGACCGCAACCAGCCCGACGTGGTGCTCCGGCGCCAGCCCATGTCGCGCTATGTGGACTACGACTTCGAGCCGTTTTCGGGCCGCATCCTGTTCCGCAAACCCGTGCCCAGCGCCGACGAGAACTTCAACCCCATCACCATCCGCATCACCTACGAGGTGGACGGCGGTGGCGAGAAATTCTGGGTCGGCGGCGTGGATGCCAGTGTCAAACTGGGCGAGCAGGTCGAGGTGGGCGGCAGCTATGCCGAAGACCGCAACACTGCCTCGCCCTACACGCTGTACGGCGCGCATGCCGATGTGCAACTGGCCGAGCAGAGCCTGCTGACCATGGAAGTGGCGCGCAGCGAAGGTAACCAGTTTTTCAGCAGCACGCTGCAAAGCAGCGGCGTGTTGCCGCTGACCGCCGACCCGCAGGGGCAGGCCACACGCATCGAGTGGCGCAGCGACAGCCCGGGCCTGAAGCTGCGGGCCCATGCAGCCCGCGCCAGCACCGGCTTCCAGAACGCCGAATCCGGCCTGGCCGCGGGCCGCACCGACGCCGGGGTAGAGGCCACCTGGCAATGGTCCGACAGCCTGCGCCTGCGTGGCCGGGCCCTGCACATCGAAGACGCCTTCAGCCAAGGGCACCGCAACGCGGCCTCCATTTCGGCCGACAAGCGACTGAACGACATGTTCAGCCTGGAGTTGGGCGCGTCGCACGTGGACGAAACCTACGACCCGACCCAGCCCGGCATTGCCCAGTACGGCGTGGGCGCGGTTCCGGGGACCGGTGGGTCCTTGACCGACACCGGCTTTGGCTTTGCGGGCGGTGGTCTGTTGCAGTCGCCGTTGTCGCCCTACGCGCTGGTGGGAAGTGGCAACCAGATTGCCCAGCGCGCCTACACCTCGGTCAAGGCCCGCCTGTCGGCCCGGGTCACCCCCGATGCCACGGTGTACGGCGAAGCCGAGCAGGTGGTCGACGGATCGGACGGGCGGCGCGTGGGCATCGGGGCCGAATACCGCCTGAACGACCACAGCCGGGTGTACGGCCGCCATGAGTGGCTGGAATCCCTGTCGGGTCTGTACGGTCTGTCCGGCTTTGGCGACCATGCCACCCAGACGGCCATCGGTGTGGACACCGAGTACATGAAGGATGGCCAGGTCTACAGCGAATACCGCATGGCCGGGGCCCAGAATGGCCGCGACGCCGCCGCCGCCGTGGGCGTGCGCAACCTGTGGCGGCTGGGGGAGGGCATCCATCTGACGACCGGCTTCGAGCGCCAGCAGGTGGTGGTGGCCGACCGCACCGGCAGCAACCCGGTGCTCGGCAGCGTGCAAACCGCCCATGCCGTGGTGCTGGGGTTGGACTACCTGGCCAACCCGCGGTGGAAGGCCGGTGGCCGCCTGGAGTACCGGGTGTCGGACACCCAGACCAACTGGTTGTCCACCGTGGCGGCCACCCGCAAGCTCAGCGACCAGTGGTCCATGCTGGTCCGCAACGTGCTGCTGGCTTCGCGCGCACGGGGCGACAGCGCGGGCGATGTGACGCAAGACCGCTTCCAGCTCGGCCTGGCCTACCGCGACGTGGCCACCAACGTCTGGCACGGACTGGCGCGCTACGAGCACCGCATCGACAACAACACCACGCCGGTGCAAACCGTGGGCACCACCGCCAGCGCGCTGGGCCACAGCCGCACCGACGTGGTCTCGCTGCATGCCAACATCCACCCCCAGCGCGCCTGGACGCTGGCCGCCCAGGTCGCGGCCAAGCAGGTGAATGAAACCTTCTCGGGGGTGAACTCCCGCTTCAGCGCGGGCTTGCTGGCGGGCCGGGTGCTGTGGGATGTGTCGGAGCGCTGGGATATGGGCCTGATGGCCTCCACCACCCAGGGCGGCGGCACCCGGCTCCACGGTATGGGCGCCGAAGCGGGCTACCGGCTGATGGACAACCTGTGGGTGTCGGCGGGCTATGTGGTCGGGCGCTATGCCGATGCCGACCTGTTTGCCTCCAACGCCTCCTGGCGCGGTGCCTATGTGCGCCTGCGCTTCAAGTTTGACGAAAAACTGCTGGACGGGGACAAGCCGCGCACCAACCGGCTGCTGGAACCCGCCAACCAGGCACCCCGGGAGTGGCGCGAATGAACACCACCAAGATTGTGCTGGCGTCGCTGCTGGCATCGGTCGGCCTGCAGGCCGTCGCGGACCAACCCCCGGCCATGCCCGGGACACCCGGCCCGTCGCGGGTGGCCGAACCTGCGGCCTTTACCGCGGTGCAGCAGCGGCTGAACCGGCTGGCGGCCCAAGCGGCTGCCTGCCCGGCCGACTACCACCGCTTCAAAAGCCAGGCCTGGCTGAACCTGGCGCGCGACAAGTGGCACGACAACGGCGAAGCGGCCGCGGTCGATGACAGCCTGGTGCAGGCTACCGCTTTGCTGGACCGGCTGGAGCAGGGCGGTAGCCCACCCTGGGACACGCCTGCACTGCGTGCTGCGCCGCAGGTACGCGCCGATCTGTGGCAGCAGGCCGAGGCAATGCGCCGCAGCAACCGCCTGTGCGCGTCCACCGATGTGCAGCGCCTGGCGGCGTTTTGCGAGGTGCAACTGGCCTGGTCGGGCTATGAGGCCACCCGTGGCGGCTGGAAGCATATGGCACCCTACATCCGGATTGCCGAAGATCTGTGTGCCGAGGCGCAACGGGTGCCGCCGGCGCCCGAGCCGCCACCGCCCATTGCGGCTCTAGTACCCTCAAACCCGGTGCCCCCAAACCCGGTGCCGCAACAGCGGGTGCTGAGCGCCCAGGCCCTGTTCCGGCACGACAAGTCCGCCCTGGCCGACGTGCTGCCCGCGGGCCTGCAGGCCGTCAACGCACTGGCCGTGCAGTTGCGCACGGTGGTCGGGCTGCGGCAGGTGGTGGTGACCGGCCACGCCGACAGCACCGGCGCGCCGGGTTACAACCAGCGCCTGGCCCTGGCGCGGGCCGACACGGTGCGCAACCTGCTGGTGATGCGCGCGGTCGATGCCAGCAAGGTGGAGGTGCGCTCGCTGGGCGCCACCCAGCCGGTGGTCACCGATTGCCAACCAGGCCGGGGGGCCGCCGCCTGGAAGGCCTACACAGCATGCCTGCAACCCAACCGCCGCGTCGAGATCGGGTGGCTGCAAGCCCCTTGATAAATTTATAAAAAAAGTGCCTCCAGTGCTTATTGCATCAGCGTAATAAGCTCTTTAAATAATAGCAATCTCAGCCAGCCTTGCGCAGCAGCCAGTCGGTCTGGGCGGGCCGTCCCGGCAGATGCAGACTGGCAGTAGCCGCCGGGGTCTGCGCCAGCAGCTGGCCGCGCCGGTAGACCTGCAGCCGGGTGGCGCGCAGGCGGATGGCCTCCACCGGGTCTTGCGCCTGCAGCAGTACAAAGTCGGCCCAGCAACCGGGCTCTAGGCCATAGCCGTCCAGATGCAAGATCTTCGCCGGGTTGACCGTGACGGCATCAAAGCACTGGCGCATCGCCGCCTGGCTGGTCATCTGGGCCACGTGCAGGCCCATGCTGGCCACTTCCAGCATGTCGCCGCTGCCCAGGCTGTACCAGGGGTCCATCACGCAGTCCTGGCCCAGGGCCACGGTCAGGCCATGGGCCAGCATCTCGGGCACGCGGGTCATGCCGCGGCGCTTGGGGTAGGTGTCGCCCCGGCCCTGCAGGGTGATGTTGATCAGCGGGTTGCTCACCACGTGGATCTGTGCCTCGGCCATCAGCGGCAGCAGCTTGCTCACAAAGTAGTTGTCCATGCTGTGCATGGAGGTGAGGTGCGAGCCGGTAACACGGCCCTGCAGGCCCAGGCGCTGGGTCTCATAGGTCAGGGTTTCGATGTGGCGCGACATCGGGTCGTCGGACTCGTCGCAGTGCATGTCTACCAGCAAGCCCCGCTCGGCGGCCAGCTCGCACAGCAGTTTCACGCTCAAGGCCCCATCGGCCATGGTGCGCTCGAAATGGGGGATGCCGCCCACCACGTCCACGCCCATGTCGAGTGCGCGTTGGAGCTTTTGCATGGCCTGCGGGTCGCGCAGCGCGCCGTCTTGCGGAAAGGCCACCAGCTGCAGGTCCAGGTAGGGTGCAACCTGGTGCTTCACTTCCAGTAGCGCTTCCACGGCCAGCAGGCGCGGGTCGCAGATGTCCACGTGGCTGCGGATGGCCAGCAGGCCCTTGCCCACGGCCCAGTCGCAATACGCCAGGGCGCGCTGCACCAGGGCTTCCTGGGTCAGGTCGGGTTTCAGTTCGCCCCACAGCGCAATGCCTTCGAGCAGGGTGCCGCTTTGGTTCACGCGCGGCAGGCCGTAGCTCAGCGTGGCGTCCATGTGAAAGTGCGCATCGACGAACGGCGGGCTGAGCAGTTGGCCTTGCGCGTCGACCGTCTGGTGCGCGGGTGCCTCCAGGCCAAAAGCCACTTCAGTGATGCGGCCATTCTGGACGGCAATCGACATCCCGGTGCGGCCATCGGGCAAAGTAGCGTGGGTAACGAGCAGATCAAGCATGGCGTGGAGGTGTGCGTGGTGGTGGGGGTGAAATGAAATTAATTTTTACACGTACGGGCCGTGTCGCACGTAATCGATAGGTAACATCCTGACACAGACAAGCGAGTTCAGCCACAATCATCCCTATGCCCGAGAGAGGCCAGCCCACCATGACAACCACCCCCCCTGCAGCCGTGCTTTTGATCGTAGACGACAGCCGGGTCTCGCGCATGATGATTCGCACCCTGGTACAGGCCAAGCGGCCCACCTGGGCACTGGTAGAGGCTTCCAGCGGCGACGAGGCGCTGGTGCTGGCCGCCGCCCAGAGCTTCACCTACTGCACCATGGACATCAATATGCCCGGAATCCTGGGTACCGATGCGGCTGAACACCTCAAACGCGACCATCCCGGGCTGCGCTTGGCGCTGTTTTCGGCCAACATCCAAGACAGCCAGAAGACACGGGCCGCCGAGCTGGGCGTGAAGTTTGTGGCCAAGCCCGTGACCGAAAAAAGCGTGACCGAAGCACTGGCCTTTTTTGAAAGCCCGCTGTGATGACCCTGTCCGAGCTGCAGCTGGATGCCTTGACCGAGGTATTTAACGTCGGTGCAGGCCAGGCGGCCGCCAGCTTGAGCGAGATCGTGGGCGACGAGGTGCTGCTGTCGGTGCCACGCATCCAGTTCTTTGACCGCACCGATGTGAATGCCGAAATGCTGTCGCTCAAGGGCGGGCGCCTGGGCGCGGTGCGGCAAAAGTTTGGCGGCCCGTTCAGCCTGGATGCCACGCTGCTCTTCCGCGAAGAAAAGGCGCTGGAAATCGTGCAGGAGATGCTGGGTTCGCAGGTCAGCGTGGAAGACCTGGTGGACTACGAGCACGAGGCCATGTGCGAGCTGGGCAACGTGATCCTGAACGCCTGCCTGTCGGCGATTGCCGACATGCTCGGCATCAACCTGAGTAGTACCCTGCCCGAGTATTCGGTGGACGGTGCCGACACGGTGATTGGCAAGCTGATGTCCGATGAGACCCAGCCCTTGGTGCTGGTGCTGCACATCGACCTGACCATCGAAAAGCGCGATACCCAGGGCTATCTGGTGTTCCTGCTCAGCGCCAATTCGCTGGAGGGACTGGTCGCTGCCCTCGACGTATTTTTGTCGCGCATTTAAACCTGCCCCTGGCCGCTATGTCCACCAGCCCCGTCACACCCCTGCTGCCCTGGTCCCAGATGGTGGACGCGCTGGGCACCGGCCTGATCGTGCTCAACCCGCGCGGCGAAGTGCTGGTGTGGAACGCCTGGGTGGTGCGCCACAGCGGCATTGAAGCCTCGGCGGCCCTGGGCCACAGGTTGGAGGCGGTGTTTGCCAACGGCCTGTCGCTGTCGTTCATCAGCGCCTTGAAAAACGTGCTGACCTACAAGCTGCCGGTGGTGTTGTCCAATGTGCTGCACCGCACGCCGCTGCCGCTCTACCTGCGCCCCGAAGATGCCGTCAGAGGCCCGCAGCAGCGCATGCCGCAGTCCTTGACCCTGGTGCCGGTGCGCTACGACGACAGCGGCCCGGACGGGTTTCTGGTGATGGTGCAGGTCACCGACACCAGCAGCTTTGTGAAGCGGGAGCGGCTGCTGCATTCGCACTCGGAAAAACTCTCGCGCGAGGCGGTGATCGATGGCCTCACCGGCATCTACAACCGCAAATATTTCGACCAAAAGCTGACCGTCGAGCTCAGCCGTGCCCAGCGCCAGAAGAACCCGCTGTCGCTGGTCATGCTGGACGTGGACTACTTCAAGAAATACAACGACACCTATGGCCACCCGGCGGGCGACCGGGTTTTGCAGGCCCTGGTGGGGGCCGTGCAGTCGCAGCTGAACCGCCTGTCGGACGTGTTTGCACGCTACGGCGGAGAAGAATTCATCATCATCCTGCCATCGTCCGACCAGGCCGGGGCCACCCGGATCGCGGAAAAAATCCGCCTGGCCGTGCTGGACCTGCAGATGGAACACGCCCGCTCGCAGGTGGCCGAACACATCAGCATCAGCCTGGGGGCCGCCACCTGCCCGGGCGGCGACAACTGCAGCGAGACGCGGCTGCTGGACACCGTAGACAAAGCCCTGTACGCCGCCAAACACGGCGGCCGCAACAAAGTGCACTGGCTCAGCGTGTCCGACCCGCACACCACCGGCGGCTACGTGGTCGAGGGCAAAGACCCGCCTGCGTCAAATTACCCCAATTAAGATAGCTGCTTGTGCTGGCTGCACAAGCACCAGACCCGCTTTTCATGCGCAGCGCAACATCCGCTGCGCCAGCGCCGTTATTTCGCGCGCCCATCATAGTGCTGCACCGCGAGCGACGCGATATCCACCCCCTCCAGGCAGCGCACATTGATGGCCGCCATGGCCTGCCCGTCCGGGGACAGCGCCTCGCCAAACGGGTGGATGCCGCAGGTCGGGCAAAAGTGGTGCTGGATCAGGTGCTTGTTGAACAGGTAGGTGCCCATCTTGTCGGCGGGTGTCTGCAAGACCAGCGCCGACCGGGGCACGAACCACATCAGGGCCCCTTTGCGCTGGCACATCGAACAGTTGCACGACATGACCGCGGCGGGGAGCTCCCCTTCCACGTCAAACGCAATCTGGCCGCAATGGCAACTTCCTTTGTACTGCATGGGGTGTCTCCGTGGTGGGTGGTCAGCCATTGTGCAGGTGATTGGGGACGCTTGCCTTCAGACCTGGGGCGGGGTCTCAGCCCGCCTTGCCAAACCGCTCCAGCACATGCCGCCCCATGTTGTGGGCCAGCTCGTCCTCGCCCAGAAACACGCGGCCAATATTTTCCTGGGCCAGCAGGGTGGCTTCGGTCTCGTTGTGGGTGCGCACCACGGTTTCGATGTGCGGGTTCAGCATGCGGGCGTTGGCCACCATCTGGCGCACGTTGAAGGCATCGGGCGTGGCGATCAGCAGCATGCTGGCGCGGGCGATGTGGGCCTGGATGAGGACTCCGGCCTCGGCGGCATCGCCCGACACGGCGGTGATGCCACTGGCGCGCAGTTGCTCCACGCGCTCGCGGTTTTGCTCCACCACCACGAAGGGGATGTCTTGCGCGTCCATCTCCACGGCCAGGCGTTTGCCCACGCGGCCATAGCCCACCAGCACCACCTGCCGGGACAGGTATTTTTCGTCGGTGGCCATGGGCAGCTCGGACAGCGGGTCGGTGCTGCGGGCCAGTTTGGCGGCCAGCGCAGGGTGGGATTGCAGCCATTTCTCCAACCCGTCTGCGGCCTTGAACACCAGCGGGTTCACCGCGATGGACAGCAGCGCGCCCGCCAGAATCAGGCTCTGTCCTTCGGGCCGCAGCAGGCCCAGGCTGGCACCCAGCCCGGCCAGGATGAAAGAGAACTCGCCAATCTGCCCCAGGCTGGCCGACACGTTCAGCGCCGTGTTCAGCGGGTAGCGAAACACCAGCACCAGCGCGGCCGCGGCGATGGACTTGCCGACGATGATGATGGCCAGCACCGCCAGCACCTGCAGCGGCTGCTCGACCAGCACCTTGGGGTCAAACAGCATGCCCACCGACACAAAGAACAGCACCGCAAAAGCTTCGCGCAGCGGCAGCGAGTCTTCGGCGGCGCGGTGGCTGAACTCGGATTCACGCATCACCATCCCCGCAAAAAAGGCCCCCAGCGCGAACGACACGCCAAACAGCATGGCCGCGCCGTAGGCGATGCTGACGGCGGCAGCGATCACGCACAGCGTGAACAGCTCGCGCGAACCGGTGCGCGCCACCAGCCACAGCAGCTTGGGGAACACGCGGCGGCCCACCACCAGCATCAGCGCCACAAAGGCCGACACCTTGAGCAGCGTCAGCCCCAGGGTCAGCCACAAACTGCCGCCACCGCCCGCTTCCTCGCCCGGCACCTTGCCGCCCAGTGCGCCCGCCAGTGGCGGCAGCAGCACCAGCACCAGCACCATGGCCAGGTCTTCCACCACCAGCCAGCCCACCGCGATCTTGCCGTTCATCGAGTCCAGGGCGCCGCGGGCCTCCAGCGCGCGCAGCAACACCACGGTGCTGGCCACCGACAGGGCCAGGCCAAACACCAGGCCTTCGCCCAGCGGCCAGCCCCAGAGGTGGGCCACGCCCGCACCCATGGCGGTGGCCACGGCGATCTGCAGCACCGCGCCGGGCAGGGCGATCTTGCGCACCGACATCAGGTCGTCCATCGAAAAATGCATGCCCACGCCAAACATCAGCAGCATCACGCCGATCTCGGCCAGCTCGGCGGCGATCTGGCCGTCGGCCACGAAACCGGGGGTGAATGGGCCGATCAGCACCCCGGCCAGCAGGTAGCCCACCAGCGCGGGCAGTTTGAAGCGCACGGCCAGATATCCAAACACCAGCGCCAGCCCGAGGGCGGTGGCGATGGTGGTGATGAGAGGGGTGCTATGCAGCATCGGCCGGGTCCTTTTGAAGTTCGATTGAATTGAGCCGCTGCACGATCTGCGCAAACAAGGGCCGTAATGCGACTGCGGTTTGCAGGCAATCGTTCCGCAAGGTGGCGAGTTCTTTGGCCGGCGGGGTGGCGTTTTCCGGGCAGTGCGCCAGCAATTCCTCCAGCAGGCAGCCAAACGCCCGCGCTTCCAGGCGTTGCAAAGCCTGTGCCTGCAGGGTATCGGTTGGCAGGAAGGAAGCCGCCCCCATATCGCCCAGCAGGCAGTGGCCGTCGGCATCGCACTGCAGGTTGTGCGCGTACAGGTCGCCGTGCAGCAGGCCGCTGGCATGCAGGTGCGCGGCGGCGGCGGCCACGCCCCGGGCGATGCGCAGCAGCTTTTCGGTGGAAAACTGCGTGCCCACCGCATACACGTCGCGGGTGCAGCTGTCCAGGCTGGGCGGACCGGCCAGGGTGGTGAAATGCGGCGGAATACAGGGCATTACCAGCCCGGCGGTGCCCTGGGGGTGCTCAGCCAGCGGGCCCAGGGTGGCGATCAGGTGCGGGTGGGCGTCCACCGCCAGGCAGGCGGCCAGCTCGCTCTGCGGCCAGCCGTCGCTGGTGACCTCGCCTTTGAACAGCTTGACGGCCACGGGCCCACCTTGCCACCCCGCCTGGTGGATCACGCCTGACGCGCCTTCGCCCAGCCGGTGCTGCAGCGTCAGGTCGCCCCAACGGATGGCGTTGTCAGGCACTTGCAGCTGCGGCGTGCCGGCCCGCGCCAACCAGGCCAGCCGGGGCAGGTGCAGCAGCCAGTCGGGCAGCGCGCCGGTATCGGCCAGGGGGTTGGCCGAGATGCGCAGCAGTTCCAGCTGCTGGCACTGCGCCAGCTCCACCGGCAGTTGCTGCAACTGGTTGCCCGCCAGCATCAGCTTCTGCAACTGCAGGCACTGGCCGATCTCGGCGGGCAGGGTGGTGAGGTGGTTGTCGGTCAATATTAGCCAGCGCAGCCGGGGCGGCAGGGCGGCGGCGGGCACCCAGCGGATCTGGCACGACTTGAAGCCCACCAGCTCCAGCTGCGCGCACTGGCCCAGCACCGCAGGCAGCTCGGTAAACGGATTGCCCGAGCAAAACACCACCCGCAGCCGGTGCAGCCGGGGCAGGTCGTCGGGCAGGCTGGTGAGCGCGTTGCCGGAGAGGTTCAACACCTCCAGCGTGTCGGCCAGGTCAAAGATTTCGCGGGGGAAAGTGGTCAGCCCGTCGGACAGGTCCAACCGCCGGATGCCCTGCAGTTCGCCAGAGCGGAGTTGGGAAAGGGTGTGCATGCCGCCTATTGTCGCGGCTGGCCCCGGCGGCTTTGCGTGCTGTGAAACTTATGGATAAAAAAGGCTTCCCACGCTGATGGAATAAGCACAAGCAGCTATCAAAATGCTAGTTTTCCGAGAACCAGCGCGTCACCACCTCCAGCGGCTGTGGGCGGCCAAACAGGTAGCCTTGCACGGTGTCGCAGCGCAACTCGGCCAGAAAGCGGCTTTGGGCTTCGGTCTCCACGCCTTCGGCCACCACCTGCAGGCCCAGCCCGTGGGCCAGGGCGATGGTGGCGCGCACGATGGCCGCGTTGTCTTTGTCGATGGTGACGTCGTGGATGAAGGAGCGGTCGATCTTCAGTTCGTCGATGGGGAAGCGCTTCAGGTAGGCCAGCGACGAATAGCCGGTGCCGAAGTCGTCCACCGACAGCCGCACGCCCAGGGCGCGGATGTCGTGCAGCAGGCCGATGACCTGGTCGGCATCGGACATGGCGGTGGTTTCGGTGATCTCCAGCCGCAGCAGGTGCGGGGGGATACCGGTCTCCTGCAGGGCCAGGCGCACCACCTGCACCAGGTCGCGGTTCAGGCACTGGCGGGCCGAGATGTTGACGGCCACCGGCACGGGCTTGAGCCCGGCGCGCAGCCACAGCGCCACCTGGCGGGCGGTATGCAACACGGCCCAGGCGCCCATGTCCACGATCAGCCCGCACTCTTCGGCCAGCCCGATGAAGCCGCCGGGCATGACCAGGTGGTCCGGCGTGCGTTGCCAGCGCATCAGCGCTTCCAGGCCGACCATCTGCCCTCCGTGGAGCGAAAACTGCGGCTGGTAGTGCAGCACAAACAGGGTTTCGCGCAGGGCCTGGCGCAGCTCCATTTCCAGCGCCAGGCGCTCGTGCGTGCGGGTGTTGATGTCGTTCGACCAGAACTGGAAGCAGGCCTGCGGCTGGGCCTTGGCGCGGTACATGGCCATGTCGGCCTTGGAGATCAGCCCGTCCAGGTCGGTGCCGTCCTGCGGAGCCATCACCACGCCCACGCTGCCCGCGCTGGGCAGGGTGATGTGGCCAAAGCTGTCGTCCAGCACGATGTCTTGCGTCAGCGCATCCACCACCTTGGTGGCGGCGGTGGCCGCACCGTCCTGGCCGCCCACGTCTTCCAGCAGCAGCACAAATTCATCACCGCCCCAGCGGGCCACGGTGTCGGTGTCGCGGCACAGCGCACGCAGGCGCTGGGCGATGGTGCGCAGCACCGCGTCGCCAGCGCGGTGGCCCAGGTTGTCGTTGATGTGCTTGAAGCGGTTCAGGTCCAGAAACAGGATCGCCGTGCTGCCGCCGCGCCGCTGCAAGCGCGACAGGGCCAGGTTCAGCCGCTCGTGCAGCAGCACCCGATTCGGCAGGCCTGTCAGGGCATCGTGGTTGGCGGCGTAGTCCAGCGCGCGGGCGGCGGCCACGGAGTCGGTCACGTCCGAGAACACCAGCACCGCGCCGTCCAACGCGCCTTCGGGGCTGCGCAGCGGGCTGGCGGTGGCGCGCAGCACGCGCAGGCCGTCGGCGGCAGGCAGTTCGAGCAGCTCGCGTACAAAGACCCGGCTGCCGCGGCCCAGGCACTCGAACACCGCCGCCACCAGGCGTTCCATGCTGTCTTCGCTGAGCGGGTAGGCGGACGACAGCGGCTGGCCCACCAGGCGCTGCCCGGGCGCGTGCGACCGGGCGGCAGGGTTGGCAAAGCGGATGGTGTGCAGCCGCGCGTCGATGGTGATGACGGCGTCGTCAATCGCCTGCAGGGTGGACTGGGCGTGCTCGCGGGTGCGCAACAGTGCGCGGTTCAGGGTGCGCAGCTGGCCCGCCAGCCAGAAGCCCAGCGCTACCGCCAGGGCCAGGGTGGCGGTGGCGGGCGGCAGCCAGGTGCGCGTGCCCAGCAGCACCCCGGCGCTGACCAGCAGCGGCAACGGCAGCAAGGCGGTGGCCAGCAGCAGGCGGCGGCCCGGGAGTGCCGGTATGGCGGCCAGACTGCTCACGGCCAGCAGCGCCAGCAGCAGGGCCAGCGAGGCCGGTGCGCTCTCTATCCAGGTATGGCTGCGCAAGGCCTCGAACGCCTGGGCATGGAACAGCACCGATGGCAAGGTGGCGCGGCTGCCCGCCAGGGGCGTCACCAGCTCGCCGCCCAGCCCGCTGGCGGTGATGCCCACAAACACCGCCCGGCCCCGCACAATCTCCAGCGCTTGCGGTGATTGCAGGGCGCTGGCGTACGACAGCGTGGGCAGGCCGCGCGTGCGGGGCAGCCACACTTCGTGCGCCCGCACCCAGCGGTTGGGCGGATGGTTCAGCGTATCGACCGGGACCAGCCGCTCCCACGCGGGATCGGGGGCCGCCTGCTGCAGCACTGCCAGCGCCAGGGCGGGCGTGTCGGCCTCGCCATTGCCCGCCATCAGGTGGATGCAACGCGACTGGCCGTCCAGGTCGATTTCCACATCCACATGGCCCAGGTGGGGTGGCGTGCCGGCGTCGGGGGCCACCAGCGTGGGCAGCAGCGGGGCGGCGGCGATACGGCCATCGGGCTGCTGCGCCGGGGCCGTGGCCAGCACCACGTGGCCCTGGCGGGCGATGGCGCTGGCCAGCGCGGCATCGCTGGCGGGGTCCTGGGTATCGGGTTCGGAAAACAGCACCGCCAAGCCGATGGCGCTGGCCCCGGCCTCGCGCAGGCGGTCCACCATCTGGGCATGCAGGGCGCGTGGCCAGGGCCAGCGGCCCAGTGCGTTCAGGCTGGCATCGTCAATCGCCAGGACCACGGGCGGCTGGGCACCCGCGGTGTGGGTGGGCAGCAGCAGGTCGTAGGCCAGCAGGTCCAGCCGCTGTAGCGCCGCCGGTTGCAGCCAGGCCAGCAGCAAGGCCGTGGCGATGCCGGCCAGCCACCAGCCGGCGCGCAGCACGGCCTGCTCCCAGCGGGGTGGGAGAAGTGGGGGGGCAGGGCCCCCGGTGGGTGTAGGCAGTGGGGTCAGAAAATGGCCATGGCTGGGATGAGCAACAAAATCAGGGCCCCCCAGTGGCTGGGCGGGGGGGCGGGAACCACAAAGCTCTGGGTGCTACCCCAGGGGCCGGTGTAGCCGTCGATGCCGGTGGCTTGCACCCGGACATGGTGGGTGCCGGGTTGCAGGTCTTGCAGGCTGAATTGGCTGGTCTCGGTGTCGGCATCGGCCAGGGTGCTGGTAAAGCTGGCGTCGCGCGCCACTTGCAGGTGGTAGCGGGCGGTTTGGGGCTGGGCCGTCCAGCGCAGGGTCAGGCTGCCGTCCCGGGGCTGGGGCGTTTCAACCCCGGGGCCGGGCAGCACGCGGCGAAACGGCTGGGTATCGCCCCAGGGGCCCTGGCCTTGGGTCGGGTGGATGGCGGCCACGCGCCACTGGTACATGCCCGGCGGCAGGTCCAGCGGCGGCTGGGTGCTGGCGCTGGTGACGACCTGCTCGTCGACAGCCTGGCCATCGACGCTGAGTTGCACCCGGTAGTGCAGGCGGCCATCGCCCTGGGTCCAGCGCAGGCTGGGGCGGGCAGCCGTAGTGGCGGCTTCCGGGGCCGGGTCGATCAGCAGCGGCGGCTCGGGCTGGGTGTGGATGACCAGGGTGCGCTCGGCCGACAGGCCTTCCAGGCCCTGGGCGTCGATGCCGCGCACCCGCAAGGCGTAGGTGCCGTCGTCGATGTCGCGCACCCGGATGCGGGCCGCATCGGTGGCTTCGTCGGACAGCATGGCGCTGAATTCCGCCGTGGCGGCCAGCTGGGTGCGGTAGCGGATCGCCCCGGCCAGCGGGGGAATAGGCCAGGCGATGGGCAGGCGCTCGATGGTGGCGGGCAGGCCTTCCAGGCTGGGCGTGGGCAGCAGCGCCACCGGGGCCACAGGACGCTGGCCGCTCTGCGCCACGGTGCCTTGTTCGGCCAGGGCGGTCACCTGTCCGGTGGCATTGGCGACCTGCACGGCACCGGTGAGCACCTCGGTGCGCATGGTCTGGCCGTCGGTGACCACCCGGTACTGGGTGCCGCGCACAGCGGCGATGGCGGCCGGGGTGCGGATCTCAAACCGCCCGCCGCTTTGGCCCATCGGCGTGACCAGGTTTTCCACGCTGCCCTGCAAGAGCGACAGGTTCACCATGCTGGCCTGGCCCAGCAGGGCTTTCTGGCTGCTTTGCAGCTGGAGTTCGCTGTCGCGGCGCACCAGCACGCGGCTGCCGTCGGCAAATTGCAGGGTGGCACTGCCGTCGGGCCCGGTGCGCAGGTCGGACGGGGCGTGCAGCAGTTCGCCCGCCACGGCGGCGCGCGCGGGGCCATTGCCGCGGCGCAGCGTGGTTTGCCCCGCCACGGCCAGCAGCAGCACCTGGGTGGATTCCAGCTTCAGCCATTCCTGGGGGATGCGCAACCGGGTGCCGGGGGCGATATGCAGGTCGTCGGCAATGTGGTTGCGCTGGCGCAGCGCCAAGGCCAGCGACGGGGTTTTCAGATAGCGCTCGGCGAGGTTCCATGGGTGGTCGCCGGGCTGTACGGTGTATACAAAATCGGCTGCTTGCGCCCCCCAGGCCGGGCCCAGCAGCGCCAGGCCCAGCACCCCGCAACGCAGGCGATGAAAGGCGGATGTACCGGTAAACATGGCTACACTAAATGTCATAAAACCGAGCAAATAAAGTGGTTAATTAGTGTACCGAATGGACGAATGCTGTGGGGTCTTTCCCATCGGCCGAAGGCGGGTGGCCCAGGTTGCTTGTTCTGGTGTTCGCTGTACCATTTTTTGACCGCCGAGCCTTGGCGGTGTGCTACCTCTGCCAGGAACTGCATGCAACGTTTCGACTTGTGGACATCCCGGCTGGGCCGCTTGCGCGACCTGTTGCTGGGCACCGACCGGCACATGCGCATCCGCACCAGCCAGGCGGCTCTGGCATCGCTGGTGATGCTGGCCTGCATCGCCAATATGTATGTGCTGGCCTGGAGCGGCGAAGCCGTGGTCCGCCATGTGGCGATCTGGTCGGTTTTTTGCACCGTGGGGCTGCTGCTGGTGTTTGGCCTGATCCGCAGTGGTGTGTCGCTGCGCTGGGCCGATCCGTCGCTGGCGTTTGCGCAGATGCTCTACGCCATCGCCTGCAATGCAGCCGCTTTTGTGCTGGCGGGCCATGGCCGGGGCATCACCTTGCCGCTGCTGGCGGTAGTGTTGATGTTTGGAATGTTTGGCATGTCGATGCGCCAGGTGGTGATGGTGGCGCTGTATGCCATGGGCTTGTTTGGCGCGGCCATGTTGCTGGCAATGGAGCAAGGCCTGACCGACGAGCCAGCGGTACTTTATGCAGCCTACTTCTTCATGGTGGTGGTGGTGTTGTCCAGCACCACCATCTTGACCCGCCGCCTGGGCACGATGCGTGCACACATGCGCAACCAAAAGGCCCAGTTGCTCCAGGCATTAGAGAAGATCCAGCGCATTGCCACCCGCGACGAACTCACCGGCACCGCCAACCGCCGCTTCATGCAGGAGCTGATGCGCGAGGAGATCCAGCGTGCCGACCGCACCGGCGCCGCGCTGATGGTGGCCATTTTGGATATCGACTACTTCAAGCGTGTCAACGACAACTACGGCCACCAGGCGGGCGACCGTTGCCTGCAGGAGTTTGCCCGGGTGGTGCAGTCCAGCATCCGCAGCACCGACCGCCTGGCCCGCTGGGGCGGGGAAGAGTTCCTGATCCTGCTGGCCGACTCGGATTTTGCGCTGGCCCTGGCCTGCCTGGAGCGGGTGCGCACCCAGGTGGAGGCGGCGGTGGTGACCTTGGGCCAGATCGAGATCCGTATCACCGTGTCCATCGGTATGACCCAGTACCAAAGCGGCGACTCGATCGAAAAGACCGTCGACCGCGCCGACCTCGCCCTCTACGCGGCCAAAGCCCAGGGGCGCAACCAGGTGGTGAGTTGTTGAAAAATATATACATTTTTGGCCACTCATGCTGATGGAATAAGCGTGAACAGCTATCAAAAATGAAGTGCGGCGCCTACACCTCGCGGTTGCGCGCCAGCGGCGGATTTTTGGCGAAATAGCCGCGGATGCCGCGCAGAATGGCATCGGCGAGTTGCTCGCGGTAGTCGCTGCTGTTGAGCTTTGCCTCTTCTTCGGGGTTGCTGATGAAGGCGGTTTCGATCAGCACGCTGGGGATGTCCGGGGCCTTGAGCACGGCAAAACCGGCCTGCTCGACGTTGGGCTTGTGCAGCCGGCCCACGCGGCCCACCTCGCCCAGCACGGCACTGGCCAGTTTCAGGCTGTCATTGATCTGGGCGGTGGTACTCATGTCGAGCAGGGCTTTTTGTACCTGCACGTCCTTGGCCTGCACGTTGATGCCGCCGATCACGTCGGCGGCGTTTTCCTTATTGGCTAGCCAGCGGGCGGCGCTGCTGGAGGCCCCGCTGCGGCTGAGGGCAAACACGCTGGCTCCGCGCGCGGCGGGGGTCAGGAACGCATCGGCGTGGATGCTGACGAACAGGTCGGCCTGCACCCGGCGGGCTTTTTGCACCCGCACCTGCAGCGGCACGAAGAAGTCGGCATCGCGGGTCAGGAAGGCGCGCATGGGGTTGCCGTTGACGGTGGTGGCGTTGATGCGTTCGCGCAGCAGGTAGGCCACTTGCAGCACGATGTCTTTCTCGCGCGTGCCGCCGGGGCCGATGGCGCCGGGGTCTTCGCCGCCGTGGCCCGGGTCCAGGGCGATGATGATCAGCCGGTCGGTGCGCTTGGCCCCGCCTTTGGGGTCATTCGGGCTGTCCGTGCCCGCTGGATGGGCGGGAGGTGCTATTGCAACGATAGCGGGGTCTTTGGGTGCTGCCGTGGGCGCCGGGGCCGGGCTGGGGGCACCAAAAGGGCGCGGGACGGGCCGGGTGTTTTGCTTGGCGATCAAGTCGGCCAGCGGGTCGTGGGTGTCTGTGGCGGCAGCGGTGGCGTTGGGGGGTGGTGCCGGTGGCGGCATGGCGGGAGCCGGGTCGGCCATCCGCTCGGCGATCAGCGCCTCCAGCGGGTCTTCTTCTTGCGCCGGGTACAGGTCGAACACCAGCCGGTGCTGGTAGGCGGCCACCGGGTTCAGGGTGAACACCTGGGGCCGGGCGGCGCGTTTGAGGTCGATCACCAGGCGCACCACGCCGGGCGCGTTCTGGCCCACGCGGATGCCCGCGATGTTCGGGTCGTCGGCCTGCACCCGGCCCACCAGTTCGCGCAACGCCGGGTTCAGGTCGATGCCTTCGATGTCCACCGCCAAGCGCGGCGGGCTGCTGATAAAGCTGTGCTTCACCGCCAGCGCGGTGTCGGACTCGATGGTGACGCGCGAGTATTCGGGGGCAGGCCAGACCCGCACGGCCACGATGCTGGCACCGCGGGCCAGCTCGTTGATCCCGAGTAGCAGCACCACCGCGCCGCTTTGCAATACGCTGCGGCGCTTCATGCGGCCAGCCCGTCAAGCAGGGCGTGGCCGGTGGGCGTGGCGGCAGTGAGGGTGGCGGTGCGAGAGTCGTCGGGCATGGTGTCGATGTGGATGGCTAGGTCGGGTGTGGGCAGCAGGGCCCCGGCGTTTTGCGGCCATTCGGCCAGTTTCAGGCCGGGGCTGGCGAAGATATCGCGAAAGCCCGCATCTTCCCATTCGCGCGGGTCGCCGAAGCGGTAGAAGTCAAAATGCCAGATATTCAGCGTGGGCAGTTCGTAGGGTTCGACCACAGCGTAGGTCGGGCTTTTGATGCGACCCTGCACGCCCAGGGCGCGCAGCAGGTGGCGCACCAGGGTGGTTTTGCCCGCGCCCAAGTCGCCGTGCAGGGTAATGAAGGCGTGGGTGGTGCCCGGCTGGGCCGCCAACGATTGCGCAAATGCCTCGGTGGCGGCCTCGGTAGGCCACAAGCGGGTTTCTACAATCGGCAGATGGTGTTCAACGGTGCTCAGAACGAAAGTCTCCAACAGGTGTCTCGGATACAGGGATGGGCGCGCGAGCTCGGATTTTCCCAAATTGGCGTGGCCCCGGTGGATTTGAGTTCCGCCGAGGCGGGTCTGACTGCCTGGTTGGCCCAAGGGTTCCATGGCAGCATGGCCTATATGGAAAGCCACGGCCTCAAACGGGCCCGCCCGGCAGAACTGGTGCCGGGCACCGTCAGCGTCATCACCGCCCGCATGGATTATCTGCCGCGCAGCACCCCCGATGGCTGGCAGGCGCTGGAATTTGACCGCCTGGCCCGCCCCAGCGAAGGCATTGTGTCGGTCTACGCCCGGGGGCGGGACTACCACAAGGTGCTGCGCGCGCGGCTGCAAAAGCTGTGCGACCGCATTGCGCAGGAGCTGGGCCCGCTGGGCTACCGCGTGTTTACCGACTCGGCCCCGGTGCTGGAGGCCGAACTGGCCCACCGCAGCGGCCAGGGCTGGCGCGGCAAACACACTCTGGTGCTGAACCGCGAGGCCGGGTCGATGTTTTTTCTGGGCGAAATCTATGTGGATGTGGCCTTGCCGCCGACCGCAAAGACCACCGGCCACTGCGGCAGCTGCAGCGCCTGTATCGATGTGTGCCCCACCCAGGCCATCGTCGCCCCGCACCGGCTGGATGCACGCCGTTGCATCTCTTACCTGACCATTGAACATGCAGGGCCGATTCCGCTGGAATTTCGGCCACTGATCGGCAACCGCATCTACGGCTGCGATGACTGCCAGCTGGCCTGCCCCTGGAACAAATTTGCCCAGCGCAGCGCCTTGCCCGACTTTGACGAGCGCCGGGGCCTGAGCGGCCAGCAACTGGCCACGCTGTTGGGCTGGACCGAAGACGAATTTCTGCGCTACACCGAGGGCGGCCCCATCCGCCGCATTGGCCACGAGCGTTGGCTGCGCAATGTGGCGGTGGCCATGGGCAATGCGCTTCGGGCCGGGGAAGATGCGGGCATCCGCCAGGCCTTGCAGCAGCGTCTGCAAGACCCCAGCGCCCTGGTGCGCGAGCACGTGGCCTGGGCGCTGGAGATGTGAGGGTTTTAGGCCTCTGGCACTTATTCCATCAGCGTAACCAGCTACATTTACCGTAGCATGCCCAGGGCAAACGGCAAACTCGCCATGGCCAGCAGGGTGGACAGGCTGACCAGGCTGGCGGTGAGCGCACCGTTGTAGCCCATCTTGGCGGCCAGCACGTAGGCGCTGGAGGCGGTGGGCAGGGCCGAGAACGACAGCAGCACCGTGGTGTGCACGCGCCCCAGGTCCATGGCCCAGGCAATGCCCAGTGCGACCAGGGGCAGCACAAAATGCCGAATCCCCAGCACGGCCACCGCCAGCACCTTGGCACGGGCCAGCGGGCCAAAGCGCATGCCCGCACCTGCGGCCAGCAGGCCCAGGGTAATGGAGGCCGCGCCGATGCGGCTGGTGGTGGGCTCCAGCCAGGCCGGGATGGCCAGGCCCAGCAGGTTGGCCGCCAGCCCGGCGGTGATGGCCAGAATCAGCGGGTTGCGCAGCAGCGCCGCACCAAAGCCGCCCTGTTCGTGCCGCACCATGGGCCACACCGCGGCCACGTTCATCAGTGGCACGCACACCCCGATCAGCACCGCAATCAGCTGCGGCCCCTGCGGTCCGGCCAGCCGCTCGGCCAGCGCCAGGGCGATGAAGGAGTTGAAGCGGAAGGCAATTTGTGCATTCGCCGCGTGCTCGCGGGGGTTGATGTGGGTACGAAACCACGGCAGGTAGGGCAGGGCGTAGGCCAGGCCAATGGCGCACAGACTCATGGCCAGGCCGGCAAAGATCAGGCCGGAGGCGGCCAGCAGGTCCAGCGGGGTCTTCACAATCGACTGGAACAGCAGCACCGGCAACAGAAAATAGTAGGTCAGGCTCTCCACCTGCTCCCACACCGTACGGTTCAGCCCGGTATAACGGCATACGAGGTAGCCGTACAAAATCAGCGAAAAATCCGGAAACAATAGCTGGGCATAGTGCATGCACCTGAGAATAGCAGCTAGCCCCACCCTTTTTTACCCAAAGGAGCCCTATGACCCGTCGCACCTTTCTTGCCGTCAGCATGCTGGCCGCCGCCAGTCTGGCCCAAGCCCAGGGCTACCCGAACAAGATCATCAAGCTGCAGGTGCCGTTTGCGCCCGGTGGCACCACCGACATCATTGCCCGCACCCTTGCCGACCCGCTGGGCCGGGCGCTGGGGCAGCCGGTGATTGTGGAAAACAAGGCCGGTGGCGGCGGCATCATCGGTGCGAATGAAACCGCCAAGGCCACGCCGGATGGCTACTCGCTGGGCATTGCCACGGTGTCCACGGTGGCGGCCAATCCGGCCATCAACCCCAAGACCCCGTACAACCCGCTGACCGACTTCACGCCCATCATCAACATTGCCGCCACGCCCAACATCATCGTGGTGACCCCCGGCTTCCCGGCCAAGGACTACAAAGGCTTTCTGGCCGAGCTGAAGAAATCTCCGGGCAAGCACTCGTTTGCCTCGTCGGGCACCGGCACCATCCAGCATCTGCAGATGGAGCTGTTCAAGAGCAAGACCGGCACCTTCATGGCGCACATTCCCTACCGCGGCGCGGGCCCGGCACTGAACGACACCGTGGCCGGCCAGGTGCAGATGATGCTGGACAACCTGCCTTCGGCCTTGCCCTTCATCCAGGCCGGTCGCCTGGTGCCCATCGTGGTGGCGGCCCCGCAGCGTCTGAGCATCTTGCCCAACGTGCCCACCTTCAAGGAGGTGGGTCTGGAGCAGGTCAACCGGCTGGCCTTCTACGGCATCTACGGCCCCAAAGGCCTGCCGCGCGAAGTGGTGGACAAGATCAACGCCGGGGTGCGCAAGGCCCTGGAAGACCCCGCCGTGCGCAAGCGCATCGAAGATACCGGCTCCATCGTGGTGGCCAACACGCCCGAGCAGTTTGCCGAAGAGATCAAGGCCGAGTACGCGGTGTACAAAAAAGTGGTCACCGACTCCAAGCTGACGCTGGATTGAACGCCCTTTTGAGTACCGACCGCAATAGTGCGTTGATTGACGCCTCCATCGACGCCTTTATTGACGCCATATGGCTGGAACAAGGCCTGTCCAAAAACACCCTGTCCGCCTACCGGCGCGACCTGGGCCTGTTCAGTGCCTGGCTGGCCGAGTTGCCCAAGACGCTGGATGCCACGCAAGAGCACGACATCCAGGCCTACTTTGCCGCCCGCCACGCCCAGACCAAGGCCACCTCGGCGAACCGGCGGCTCACGGTGTTCAAGCGCTACTTCCGCTGGGCCCTGCGCGAGCGGGTGGTGCACAGCGACCCCACGCTCAAGCTGCAGCCCGCCCGCCAGCAGCCCCGCGCCATCAAGACCCTGACCGAGCCCCAGGTGGAAGCCCTGCTGACCGCGCCCGATGTGGACACCCCCTTGGGCCTGCGCGACCGCGCCATGCTGGAGCTGATCTACGCCAGCGGCCTGCGCGTCAGCGAGCTGGTGCTGCTCAAAACCTTCCAGCTCAGCCTGAACGACGGCGTGCTGCGGGTCATGGGCAAGGGCAGCAAGGAGCGGCTGGTGCCGTTTGGCGAGGTCGCCCGCGCGTGGCTGGAGCGCTACCTGGCCGAAGGCCGCCCGGACATTCTGGACGGCAAGCAGACGGATGATTTGTTTGTCACCTCGCGCGGCGAAAAAGCCGGGCGCGCCATGTCGCGGGTGATGTTCTGGATGCTGGTGCGCAAATACGCGCTGGCCGCCGACATCCACGTCGCCCTGTCGCCGCACACCCTGCGCCACGCCTTTGCGACGCATCTGCTGAACCACGGGGCCGATCTGCGCGCGGTGCAGATGCTGTTGGGCCATGCCGATATTTCCACCACCACCATCTACACCCACGTGGCCCGCCAGCGCCTGCACGACCTGCACGCGGCGCACCACCCACGCGGCTAGGCCGCCAGCGCCAGAGTGCGGGGCTGGGGCGCTTGCTTGCGGGTGAACACCTCGCCAATCCGCTGGCCATCCGAGCCGCGGCGCAGGACGCTGTGGTGGTCCAGCAGCGCACCGTGCAAGCCGGTGTGCACCGCGTCGCCCAGGTCCAGGTTGCCGTAGAACACCATTTCGCGCTCGCGCAGCGCGGCGGGGCGGCTGGCCGCGTCGGCGCTGCGCATCCAGGCCCATTCGGCGCGGTCCACCACGGACTGGAAACTGCTGAAGTACAGCAGGTCCGCACCATTGAAGTCGTTGTGCGGGCAGGGCGTGAAGACGCTGGCATGTGCCTCGGCTTGCCCGGCTCCCACCGCCGCACGGCGTGCGCGTCCCCGCTGCACAAAGGCTTCGGCGGCGCTGGCCAAGTCCGAAGGGGCCGCCGTGGCCTGCGGCATGGCCATCACCGCCCGCACGATGCTGCGGTTGTTGCCCGCCTGCACCCGCAGCACAAACACCGACAGCATCTCGACCCGTGCCACAAGCTGGCCCTGCAGTTGCACCGTGTGCTGGCTGTAGTACTGGGTGCGCCCGGCGGGGTGGCACCGGGTGGCGATGCTGAAGGCATCGTGCTCCTCCACCCGCTCCAGTTGCGCCTGGCGGATGCGCACCAGGCTGAAGGCGGCATACACCTTGCGGCCCTGCGCGTCGCGGAACTCGGGCACGGGCTGACCCTGGCGCTGGGCAATGGCCAGCCAGTGCCGGTGCCCGCATTCCTTCAGCAGCCAGTTTTCCGACAGGCCGCCGCTGCTGAGCTGCGGCATGCCCGCGGTGTAACGCCCGACCAGGGCCGTGGGCAGCGGGTGGGTGCTCATGACAGCAATAGCTCTGTCTCGGCGGTCTCTGCTGTTGCGTCCTGTTTGCCAATATAGCCCTCGATTTGCTCGGCCAGGTACAGGGCGTCGCGCGCCACCCCCGAGAAGCGGCCCGAACCCCAGGTGTGCAGCCACGGCAGGCCCAGAAAATACAGGCCGGGCTGGTGGGTCACGCCGCGCACATGCACCGGCTCGCCGCGGCCGTTGAACACCGGGGCATCCACCCACGCGAAGTCGGGCAAAAACCCGATGCACCACACCACCGTGGTGATGCCGCTGGCGGCCAGGTGCAGCGTGGTGCGCTCCTCGGTGGGCTGCCACACCGGTACGTAGGGGCCGCCGGGCGGTGCGTCGATGCCGTGGGCGGCGATGTACTTGTCGATGCTGGCGTTGATGCCGTTGTAGATGCCGTCGGCATGGTCCAGGTGGGCTTGCAGATTGGGCTGGAACTGCAGGCTGTCGCCCTGCAAATCCGTTAGCAGGCCGTACAGCTCCATGCCCTCCAGCGCAAAGCGGCGCAGGTCAATGTCGCGCCCGCCGTCGCGGCCGGTGACGTAGTGGTTGGTGTTGTCGCGCACACCTTCGCGCAGCGGGTGCTGGGTGACGGGCAGGTTGTAGTAGTCCATGTCGGCCAGCCAGTCCACCACGTCCTTGCCGCGGTAGAAGCGGGCGCAGCGTGGGGCGTCGCCGGTGGCCACAAACACCTTGCGGCCCGCCAGGTGCAGGTCTTCGGCAATCTGCGAGCCCGACTGCCCGCAGCCCACCACCAGCACCGCACCCTCGGGCAGGGCCTGCGGGTTGCGGTACTCGGCCGAGTGCATCTGCGTGATCTGCGGGGGCAGGCGTTCTGCCAGGCGCGGCACGATGGGCTTGTGGTAGCCGCCCGAGGCCACCACCACCTGGTCGGCGGTGAAATCGCCCTGGCTGGTGGTCACGGCAAAGGGCCTGTGGGTGTGGGGCCGCGCGACCTTGTGCACCGCCACCCCCTCCAGCGCGGGTGCGTCCACGTGGGCCACAAAGCCCTCCAGCCAGGCGTTGATCTGGTCCTTCACCATGAAGCCGTGCGGGTCGTCGCCCGCGTAGCTCCAGCCGGGCAGGTTGCACTGCCAGTTCGGGGTGACCAGGCAGAACGAGTCCCAGCGCTGGCTGCGCCAGCTGTGGACCAGCCGGTTCTTCTCCAGCACCAGGTGGCTGATGCCGCGCTGCTGCAGGTAGTAGCTCAGCGACAGGCCGGCCTGGCCGCCGCCGACGATGGCAACCGCATAGTGGGTGGTGTGGGTATCAAGGTGGGACATGGTGGGTACTCTGTGGTTAGCTGAAGGCGGTGACCAACACTTGCGCGTCGGCCTGGGTGTGAAAGGGGGCGGCCCGCTGTTCGATCTCGGCCAGCTGGTCCAGGGCCTGCGAACAGGCAAAGCCGTACTTGGCCCGCACGCGCTCGGAGGCGATGTGCAGGGCGTCGTGGCAGCGCTGCACAAAGTCGGGCAGCGGGTAGCTGTGGCCCACCTGCAAATACTCTTGCACCACCAGCGAGGGGGAGTAGCAGCGGGTCTGCGTCTGGTCGGGCCAGACGACGTGGAAGTGCATTACGGGCATAGGGCGGGTGCTCTCATTTTTGAATAAATATCGGCGTGCAGCCCGGCGCTGCGTTGCCAATTGAATTGCGCAGCCAGCCGGGTGGCGGATGCCTGGCTGCGCTGCGCGTCGCGCCCCCGCAGGGCCTGTTGGATGGCGCAGGCGATGGAGGTGGTATCGAGCGGGTCGGCCCAGCTGGCATCCAGGGGCTGCAGGTATTCGGTGAACGGAGCGATGTGGGACACGGCTACCGGCACTCCGCTGCACAGCGCCTCCAGCACCACCAGGCCAAAGCCTTCGCTCAGCGACGGCATGGCGACCACGTCGGCCAGGCGGAACAGGCCGGGCATGTCGGCGTCCAGCAGCGGGCCGGTCAGTAGCACGTCTTGGGCCGCGCCGCTGGCATGCAGCAGGGCGAGGAATGCACTTGCGTAGCCGCTGTGGTCCAGCAGGCTGGCCCCACCGGCGATGACGAGTTGTAACTGCGGCATCTGCGCACGCAGTTGCACAAAGGCCTGCAGCACCCGCACGGAGTTCTTGCGTTCCTCCACGCCGCCCACGCACAGCAGCACCAGGCCGTCGGTGCGGATGCCCAGCCGCTGCGCCAGCGCCGCGTCGGTGCTCTGCGCCACGGGGCTGTAGCGGGCAGCATCCACGCCGTTGGGCACTTCCAGCGCCGTTATGCCTTGCCCGGCCAGCACGGCCTGCCACACCCGGCTGACGCACAGCACTTGGCGGGCCTGGTGGACCGAGCGGTGCTGCCAGGCCATGAGCTGCGGCTGGGCGAAATGGTCCAGATGGTGCACGGTGCGCACGAAGCCGCCGATCAGGCCCCGCTCTTGCAGGGTGGCCAAGGCATTGCCACCAATGCCGTCGTGGCAGTGCAGCACGTCAAAGGGTCCGCGTTCCAGTAGCGGCGTGAGGTGGTCTACATACGCATCGATGCGGCTGCCGACCATCGCCACCATGTCGGTGGGCGTGTGGGTCACCGGCACCAGTTGGGTCGCGCAGCGCACCGGGCGAAAGAACTGCTGGCCGGGCGTGGCCGGGGCCATTACCGTCACATCGTGTCCGGCATCCAACAGCGCATGGGCCAGTTCAATCGTGTGCACCACACCGCCACGCGGGTTCACCGAATGGGTGAGCAGGCCGATTTTCACGCCGGTACCCCATAAGCTTCATCAATGGCTTCGCCAATGAAAGCCTGCTCCGCAAAATCCCACAGCAAGGCCTGGTTGCCGCCGTGGCGCAGGTGCACCTGGCGGCGGGCCGTGACTTCGCCCACCACGCCACAGGCGATGTCGCGCACGGCAAAGCGCGTGAGCACCTCGCCCAGGTGCTGGGGCCGCACACTCAGCACAAAGCCGTAGCTGGGGAAGGCGGTGAGCCAGCGCTGCAGCGGCACGCCATCGGGCCGGGGGATGGCATCCACGTCAATGATTGCACCCACCTGCGAGCATTCCAGCAGCATCATGGCCGTGCCCACCGCGCCCGCCATGCTGATGTCTTTGCCGGCATCGCACAGCCGGTCTTCGGCCAGGCGCGGCAGCAGCTCCAGGTCGCCGCGCAGCCGGGCTGCCGGGGCGGTGGTGGAGGCGTTCCAGTACGGAAACGGCTCCTCGAACGCGCCGCGCAGGTCCATGGCCATTACCAGCTTGTCGCCCGGATAGGCGTTGAAGCTGGTGAGTAGTGCCTTGGCCTGGCCGAGGATGGCCACGGCCAGCTGGGGCCGTTCGCTGCGGTTGTTGCTGTGGCCGCCCACAATGGGCACGCCGTAGGTTTGGGAGGCGCGGGCCATGCCTTGCAGCATTGCGCCCGCCGGGTCCATGCCTTGGCTCCACAGCGCGTTGACCACCGCCGTCGGGCGGCCGCCCATGGCGTAGATGTCGCTCACGTTCACCATCACGCTGCAGTAGCCCGCAAACCAGGGCATGCGGGTGATGAAATCTTCCACCAGGCCCTCGATGGCCAACAGCAGGTAGCCGCCCTGGCCGTCGGGGATGGCGGCGCAGTCGTCGCCCACTGGCACAGCCTGCGCCAGCGCGGCGCTGCCGCCGGGCAGGGCGGCCCCCAGCGCGGTGACGATGTCGCTGATGTCGCGCTTGTGGGCAAAGCCCCGGCTGTCGCGCAGGAAGTTGCAAAGGTGTTCGGCGCTCATAGCGAACCCCGTGCGCGGGTCACAAACCCGCTGACCGGGTCGAAGCAAGGTGGGTAGGCGGCCAGATCCGCCTGCATCTCGCAGTGCGGGCGGCCATGGATGCTGAGCTCGCCCAGCTGCTGCCATTTCAGGCGCCGAAACAGCGGGGCGTTCTGCGCCTGCACATGGGCTAAAAAGCTGTGGCAGCCCAGCGCGTGGGCACGGCTGACCGCCAGCCGGATCAGCGTCGCGCCCAGGTGGCCCTGGCTGCGGAACGACGGATGCACCGCCAGCCGCGAGCCCCACCACAGGCCGGGCGACTTTTCATGGATGCGCACCGTGCCCACCACCTGGTCGGGCATGCCACCGCGGCAGGACATCGCCACCAGCAGCAGGGATGCGTCGTCGATGCTATCGCGGTCGTCGCCGGTGAAGATGCCTTGCTCGATGCAGAACACGGCCCGGCGCAGCGCAAAGGCCTCGCGCCGCTCCCAGTCCTGGCAGGCGGCGCGCACCCGAAACTCGACCGGGGCCCAGACGGGCGGAGTTTCCAGGATGTTGTCGATGCAGAGCATGGTGGTTTCCTTTGGACGTTTCTAGAAATTCAGAATTTCGGGATGAAGTGCGAGGCGCCCGGAGCGCAGGACACCGGAATGCACTTCAGTGCATGACGATTCCGAGCACCGCGCAACGACGCAATTCGCCCGAAAAATGGATTTATGGAAATGTCCATCAGGTTTCGTAGACCGACAGGGAGGAGCACGCGCCGCACTTGCCGCACCCGGCCTTGATGTCGCTGGAGCGCAAATTCGCGTCCGCCACGCTGCGGCCCAGGGGCTGCAGGATGGAGCGCATGAACTCGGGCGAGGGGGCCGCGTGGTCTTCCAGCGGCGTGCCGCTGATCGGCACAAACGGCACCACAAACGGGTACACGCCCAGCGCCAGCAGCTGGTCGCAGGTCTGCAAAATGGCTTCCCGTGTATCGCCCAGCCCGGCAAGGATGTAGGTGCTGACCTGGCCCCGGCCAAACACGCGCACGGCCGCTTCAAACGCCTCCATGTAGCGGCTGATCGGCACCTGGGCCTTGCCGGGCATGATTTTTTCGCGCAGATCGGGCGTGACCACCTCCAGGTGCATGCCTAAGGTGTCGATGCCCGAGGCCCGCATGCGCTCAAACCACACATCCTTGTCCGGCGGCTCGCACTGGCCCTGGATGGGGATGTTGACGGCGGCCTTGATGGCGAACGCGCTGTCGCACAGCACCTGGGCACCCCGGTCGGTGGCGTTGGGCGTGCCGGTGGTCATCACCATGTGCTTGATGCCGTCCAGCAGCACGGCGGCGCGGGCCACTTCGGCCAGTTGCTGCGGGGTCTTGTGGGCAATGGTGCGGCCTGCGGCGAGCGACTGGCCGATTGCGCAGAACTTGCAGGTCTTTTTGCGGCTCTCGTAGCGGATGCAGGTTTGCAGCACCGTGGTGGCCAGCACGTCCGCGCCGTGCAGCGTGGCGATGTGCGAGTAGGGCACACCGTCCATCGTCTGCAGGGCATAAAAGCGTGGCTGCTTGGGGAAGCTGATGCTGGCAATCGGGATGCTGCCGCGCGTTACCACGCTGCGGCCTTGGGCATCGGGTGCCAGCGCGGTGAAGGGCGAGTTCCAGGCGGTGGAGGTGTGCACCGGGACCATGATGGTATGGCCGTCCACCGTGACCGCCTTGTGGTCGCTGGGACCCGCGCCGCCCTTGCGGCTGGCCACGCCCGCGCTAGGGTCCACCAGCCGCAGCCCGAAGGACTGCAACTCGGTCATCAACTCACGGTTCATAGGTTGGATGCTGAGGTTCATACAGGCTTTCAGAAGTGGAGGGGGTGGCGGCCATGCGCTGCAGGGGCACGGCGGGGCGGTCGTTGAGCACCAGGCCCAGCAGCTCGGGGCGGGCGTAGTGGCCCACCGAATCCATCATGCGTTTGCGCTTGGTGATCAGCGCCATGTCCAGGTCGGCGATGACCATGCCTTCGCCCTCGGTCAGCGGCGGGGCCAGGTGCTTGCCTTCCGGCGACACGATCGCGGTGTGACATCCGCCGCGCAGGGCTTTTTGCAGGCTGGCGTCGGGGGTGATGGCCATGATTTGCGCATCGGTCAGCCAGCCGGTGGCGTTGACCACAAAGCAGCCAGACTCCAGCGCGTGGTGGCGGATGGTGACCTCCATTTGCTCGGCAAAAATCGGCCCCACCAGCGAGCCAGGAAACTGCGCGCAGTGGATTTCTTCGTGCTGCGCCATCAGGCTATAGCGGGCCAGCGGGTTGTAGTGCTCCCAGCAGGCCAGTGCGCCGACGCGGCCCACGGCGGTATCCACCACCTTCAGCCCGGCCCCATCGCCCATGCCCCAGACCATGCGCTCGTGGTAGGTGGGGGTGATCTTGCGGCGCTTCAGCGCCAGGCTGCCGTCGGCATCGAACACCAGTTGGGTGTTGTACAGGCTGCCATGGTCGCGCTCGTTCACGCCCAGCACCACCACCATGCCGTGGGCCCGCGCCTGCTCGGCCACCGCCGCCGTCACCGGGCCGGGCACCACCACGGCGCGCTCATACAGCTTGAGGTGGGGCGCGCCCTGCAGCACCGGCGGAAGCACGAACGAGAAGTAGGGGTAGTAGGGCATGAAGGTCTCGGGGAAGACCATGATCTGCACGCCCTTGGCGGCCCCTTCGGCTATGGCTGCGCACACCCGCTCCAGCGTGCCCTCGGGGCGTTCAAAGTCCGGGGCGATCTGCACCGCCGCGGCACGTACGGTTGTGGGTGTGGCGGCCATTTACAGGGTCCAGGTGTCGAGGATGACGGCACCGGCCTTTTTGTGGATCAGCACGATGTCCAGCACGTCCAGCGGGCTGATCGGGCGGATGCCTTCTATCAACGCGCCTTCGCCGTGGCCGTAGAGCGCCTGCAGCGCAAAGCGGCAGGCGTAGACCTTGCCGCCCTCGGCCATGAACTTGGTGATCTGGTTGTTGAAGTTCTGGTGGCCGGGGAAAGCCTCGTCGCCCAGCGTGGGAAAGCCGCGTTGCACGCCCAACGTGACACCCGGGCCGTACAGCAGCACCGAGGTCTCGAAACCCTTGCGCTGCAAACGGGTGGCCTGCAGCAGGTTGACGAAGCCGATGGAGCCTTCAAAGGCCACCGTGTGGAAGGTGACCAGGGCTTTCTCGCCCGGTGCGGCCTTCACGTCTTCAAACACTTTTTCTTCGTAATCGACAAGGTAGTCGCCTTTGGCGTTGGCGGGCTTGGTGACTTTGGGCATGGGGAATCTCCGGTAGAGGTGGATAAATGAAGGGAAGCGCCCTGGACATTTCGCACGCTCCGTGCCACGGAAACGGACCCACCATACGATCAAGTCGCCATCAAACCCGCCGGATATGCCCCGGCGGTTTAAAAACTTTTTTTCAGGCCCTGAAAGCAGCGCTTGGCGGTGTTTTTCCGCACTGGATTAATGCGTTTTCCATGCGATCAATGCACCCGATAAACTGTTTTTGTGCACCAGCAGGATGCACAATCTCGGTGTGCAGCGGGCTTGGAACTTGCATCAATGATTGGATGCCAATGCAATCAAGTCATGCGATCAAGTTGAACGACCCGGTCACTCAACCTCGGTTCCTCAGTTGACCGCTTGTTCTTCTCAATAAAACCAAATGGCTTTTGAGCGCCTCAACTTCAAACGGCTCACCTCTTGGGTGAACCACGCTACACACCCGATTGCACCAATGGGGCCGCGTCTGGGGTCGTTACTCCGCCTGGTGGGCATGGGCCCGCTGCGTTGTCGCGCCTACCCATCCACGCCCCCAACGGCACACTCAGGCGCGTCCAACTAAGGAACCTCGGTTGTGAACAAAACCCCCGCCCACTGGATCAAGAAGCTGCACAAGAGCGACAAACCGGCCTACCTCTTGATGGCCGACCTGATTGCCGACGACGTGCGCACCGGCCGATTGGTAGCCCGCGACCGCCTGCCCACGTTGCGCGAGCTGGCCGGGGACCTGCAGCTCAACTACACCACCGTGGCGCGCGGCTACAGCGAGGCCCGCAAGCGCGGTCTGATTGACAGCCACGCGGGCATGGGCACCTACGTGCGCGGCTCCAGCCCCAGCCTGCCCCTGCGCGGCGGCAGCGCGGCCGAGATGACCATGAACCTGCCGCCCGAGCCCCAAGACCCGGCTTTGCTGGCCCACATGCATGACACAGCAGCCGGTGTGATGGCCAGCGCCGACCTGTACGCCTTGCTGCGCTACCAGGACTTTGGCGGCACCCTGCACGACCGCGAGGTGGCCGCCCAGTGGCTGCGCCGCCGCGTGCCCACCTGCCGGGTGGAGCAGGTGCTGGTCTGCCCCGGCATCCACAGCGTGCTCACCGCACTGTTCTCGCAACTGGCGCGCCCCGGCGAACTGGTGTGTGTAGAGGCACTGACCTATCCCGGTGTAAAAGCCATCGCTGCCCAGCTCGGCATCCAGCTGCACGCGCTGCCACTGGACGACGACGGCCCCAGCGCCGAAGCCTTCGAGCACGCCTGCAAAACCCTGCACCCCAAGGCGCTGTACTGCAACCCCACGCTGCTCAACCCCACCACCGCCACCGTCAGCCGCTCCCGCCGCGAAGCCCTGGCCGATGTAGCGCTGCGCTACGCCATTCCGATCATTGAAGACGATGCCTATGCGATGTTGCCCAGGGACATGCCGCCGACCATGGCCACCCTGGCCCCGGGCCTCACCTACTACATCACCGGCTTCGCCAAATGCTTTGGCGCGGGCCTGCGCAACGCCTATGTGTGCTCGCCCGGCGACCGCCAGTCGCAGCGGCTGGCCGGGGCCCTGCGCGCCACCACGGTGATGGCCTCGCCGTTCACCAACGCACTCGCCACCTTCTGGGTGGAAGACGGCACGGCCGACGCCATGCTGCAAGCCATCCGCAGCGAATGCGCCGCCCGCCAGGCGGTGGCCGAACGCCACCTCGCCCCCTTTGGCATGCGCGGCCACCCCGAGGCCTTCCACCTGTGGCTGCCCGTGGCCGAGGGCTGGAGCCCCGTGGAACTGGCCGCCCACCTGCGCGGCCAGGGCGTGGGCGTGGTGGCCAGCGCCGCGTTTTCCACCGACGGCGACCCGCCCGATGCCGTGCGCATCTGCCTGGGCGGCCCCACCACGCTGGACGAATGCGAGCGCGGCATGCACCTAGTGGCTGATACGCTGCTACACCCTGTTCACCACCACGCCACCAACCTTTAACCCGAGGAGACACCATGGAAACCAAACCCCCACTGCCGCCGTTCACGCAAGAGACCGCCACGCAAAAGACCCGCATGGCCGAAGATGCCTGGAACAGCCGCGACCCCGACCGCGTGGTGCAGGTCTACACCGAAGACACCCGCTGGCGCAACCGCGCCGAGTTCCCCACCGGCCGCGCCGAAGTGCACCAGTTTTTGACCCGCAAATGGGCCAAGGAGCTGGACTACCGCCTCATCAAGGAGCTGTGGGCGCACGCGGGCAACCGCATCGCCGTGCGCTTTGCCTACGAGTGGCACGACGCGGCAGGCCAGTGGTTTCGCAGCTACGGCAACGAAAACTGGGAGTTCACCGAGCACGGCCTGATGGCCTGGCGCTTTGCCAGCATCAACGACCTGGCGATTACCGAGGCTGAGCGCAAATTCCACTGGCCCCTGGGGCGCAGACCCGACGACCACCCCTCGCTGAGTGCTATGGGTTTATAGAGAAATTTTCAGCCTGTGATTGGCAGCTTGTGCTTATGGATAGAGCGTAAGCAGCTATCAAAAAGATACTATTTTTTTCAAAACCGGAGTTTTCATGAACCGCTTAGAGATCACCGAAAAAATCATCACCGTCAAGGTCTCCAAAGGCATCCAGTGGGCCGACGTGGCCAAAAAGGTCGGCCAGTCCAAGGAATGGACCACGGCCGCCTGCCTGGGCCAGATGACCTGCGATGCGGCCCAGGCCAAGGCCATTGGCAAGATATTCGGCCTGACCAGCGACGAGCAAAAGTGGCTGCAGGTGGTGCCCTACAAAGGCTCGTTGCCCACCCCCGTGCCCACCGACCCGCTGATCTACCGCTGGTACGAGATCGTCAGCGTCTACGGCAGCACCATCAAGGAGCTGATCCACGAAGAGTTCGGCGACGGCATCATGAGCGCCATCGATTTCAGCATGGACATCGAGCGCCAGCCCGACCCCAAAGGCGACCGGGTGCGGGTGGTGCTGTCGGGCAAGTTTTTGCCGTACAAGACGTATTGAGACCCGTGCGCAGCCCTGGGGGGGGTGGATTGCAGGTGCACACTGAAAATATGCCGCACCGATCGAGGCACCCAGGTAACTACAAATCCAGCGCCATGAATACGCTGTGCGGGTTTTCGCGGTAGTGCGCGAAGGGGCCACAGAAGCTGAAGCCTACGCTGGCGTAAAGCTTTTGGGCGGGATGGAAGGCTTCTGCGGTGCCGGTTTCCAGGCTCAGGCGGGCGTAGCCGCGGGTTTTGGCGACCTGCAGGATGTGCTGCAGCAAGGCGCGTCCGGCACCCCGGCCCCGGTGGGCGGCGGGGGTGCGCATGGACTTGAGCTCGCCGTGGTGGGCGTCGAGCTGTTTTAGCGCACCGCAGCCCAGCAGCAGCGGGCCGTCCCAGGCGGTCCAGAAGCTGATGCCGGGGGCGCGCAGTTGGGTGATGTCCAGGGCATGCACGCTCTCGGGCGGCGACAAGGCGTACATGCTGTCCAGGTGCTCTTGCAGCAGGGCCCGGATCTCCGGTCCGCTGAGGTCGTCGGTTCTGATCTGCATGGCGTCCACCCGCATGCTTTATTTTTGATAGCTGCTCACGCCCATTCCATAAGCGCCAGCAGCACTTTTGGCTTAAGCCGCTTCGCCGATGCCGCCCACGACCTGGCTGAAGCCGCCGTCCACATAGGTGATCTCGGCGCTGACGCCTGCGGCCAGGTCGCTCAGCAAGAAGGCGGCTACGTTGCCCACGTCGTCGATGGTCACGTTGCGGCGGATGGGGCATTCGGCGGTGGCTTTGAGCATCTTGCCGAAGTCCTTGATGCCGCTGGCGGCCAGGGTCTTGATGGGGCCGGCGCTGATGCCGTTGACGCGCACGCCCTTGGGGCCCACCGATTCGGCCAGGTAGCGCACGCTGGCTTCCAGGCTGGCTTTGGCCAGGCCCATGGTGTTGTAGTTGGGCAAGACGCGCAGGCTGCCCAGGTAGGTCAGCGTGAGCAGGGCGGCCTTGTCGCTGAGATAGGGCAGGGCGGCCTTGGCCATGGCGGGGAAGCTGTAGGCACTGATGTCGTGGGCCACGCGGAAGCTTTCGCGGCTCAGGCCTTCCAGAAAGTCGCCGGTGATGGCCTCGCGCGGCGCAAAGCCGATGCTGTGGACGAAGCCGTCAAACGTGGGCCAGGTCTGGGCCAGGTCGGTGAACAGCTTGTCGATTTGGGCGTCGTCGCCCACGTCGCAGTCAAAGATGAGCTTGGAGTCGAAATCGGCGGCGAATTCGGTGATGCGGTCCTTGAAACGCTCACCCACGTAGCTGAATGCCAGCTCCGCGCCTTCGCGGCGGCAGGCCTTGGCAATGCCGTAGGCGATGGAGCGGTTGCTCAGAACACCGGTGATGAGTAGTTTTTTGCCAGCCAGAAAGCCCATGTGTATCTCCTGAAAAAGTAAGCGACACGGGCTATTCCCTGCGGAACAGCCCGTGTCAAAAAGTATTGCAGAATTGTCGCATGCGGGTTACGGCTGTTTTACTTTCGATGTGCTGCTGCGTGCCCGCCTGGGGCGCGCATGCCTACGCGCAATTTGGCGACGTGAAATACCCCGCCGGGTTCGCGCATTTCAGCTATGTGAACCCCGACGCGCCCAAGGGCGGCGAGATCCGCATGGTGCCGCCCACCCGGCCCACCAACTTCGACAAGTTCAACCCCTTCACCCTCAAGGGCACGCCGCCTTTTGGCATCTCGGGCATGCTGATGGAGACGCTGCTGGTGGGCAATATGGAAGAGCCCACCACCGCCTACGGCCTGCTGGCCGAGGATGTGGAGGTGGCCCCCGACAAACTCAGCGCCACGTTCAAGCTGCACCCCGCCGCCCGCTTCCATGACGGCACGCCGGTGCTGGCCGCCGACGTGGCGTACTCCTTCAATACCCTGGTGGGCAAACTGGCCGCGCCGCAGTACCGCAGCATCTTTGCCGAGGTCAAGGGCGTAGCGGTGCTGGGCGAGCGCACGGTGCGCTTCGACTTTGCCAACCCCAACCCCGAGCTGCCGCTGGTAGTGGGCACCGGCCTGCCGGTGTTCAGCCGCGCCTGGGGCAAGGGCCTGCCGTTCGACCAGATCGTGGAGCAGGTGCCGATCGGCTCCGGCCCGTACAAGATCACCCAGCCCAAACTGGGCCGCGACATCACCTACACCCGCGACCCGGCCTATTGGGCGCGCGACCTGGGCGTGCGCAAGGGCCAGTTCAACTTCGACCGCATCACGTACAAAATCTACCTGGACGAAACCGCCCGTTTCGAGGGCCTGCGGGCGGGGGAATTTGACTTCATGCGCGAATTCATCTCGCGCAACTGGGCGCGGCAGTACGTGGGCAAGCAGTTTGACAACGGTACGTTGAAAAAAGCCACCTTCGTGAACCGCAACCCCGGCGACTTCCAGGGCTATGTGCTGAACCTGCGCAACCCCAAATTCAAAGACGTGCGGGTGCGCGAGGCGCTGGGCCTGGCGATGGATTTTGAGTGGCTGAACCGCCAGCTGTTCTACGGTGCCTACCAGCGCGTCAACGGCTACTTCCCCAACAGCGAATTCCAGGCCCAGGGCCTGCCCGGCGCGGACGAGCTGGCTCTGCTGGAGCCCCTGCGGGCGAAACTGCGGCCCGAGGTGTTTGGCCCCGCCTACCTGTCGCCCAGCACCGCGCCGCCGCGCAGCCTGCGCGACAACCTGCGCCAGGCGCAAAAGCTGCTGCACGAGGCCGGCTGGGACTATGCCGACGGCGCACTGCGCAACGCCAAGGGCGAGGCCTTCACCATCGAGTTTCTGAATGACCAGCCCAGCCTCGCGCGGGTGATCGCACCGCTGCAAAAGTCGCTGGAGAAGCTGGGAATTGCGCTGCAGCTGCGGGTGGTGGATTTCTCGCTGTCCAAGCAAAAAATGGATGCGTTTGATTTCGAAATGACCAGCGTGCGCTTGGTGGGCAGCACCGCCCCCGGTGGCGAGTTGCTGGAGCTGTTTGGCTCCAAGGCAGCGGCCACGCCCGGCTCCAACAACACCTGGGGCATTGCCGACCCCGCCGTGGATGCGCTGTTGCAAAAGGTGGTGACCGCCACCACCCGGCCCGCGCTGGCCACCGCCATGCGCGCCCTGGACCGGGTGCTGACGCACGGCCACTATTCCATCCCGCAGTGGTTCAGCAACGCCTTCTTTGTAGGCTACCGGCCCGCGCCCTTCGTGCTGCCCGCCACCACGCCGCCCTACTACCAGGTAGACGGCTGGGCCAGCAGCACCTGGTGGGCTTCGCCCAGCAACAAGTAGCCATTCCATAGCCATGCTTGCCTATATCTTCAAACGCATTCTGCTGATGGTGCCCACGCTCTTGGGCGTACTGCTGGTGACCTTTGCCGTGGTGCAGTTCGTGCCCGGCGGGCCGGTGGAGCAGATGGTGTCGCAGCTCCAAGGCCGCGATTCGGGCGGCGAGCGGGCGGCGGCCTCGGGCGCGGGCTACCGGGGACGGCAGGGGATTGACGCCAAGCAGATCGAAGAAATCCGCCAGCTCTACGGCTTCGACAAGCCTGCGCCGCAGCGCTTTTGGCAGATGCTGGGGCAGTTCGCCCGGTTTGACCTGGGCCAGAGCTTCTACCAGCACAAGGACGTGTGGCAACTGGTGAAAGAGAAGCTGCCGGTGTCCGTCAGCCTGGGGCTGTGGACCTTTTTTCTGAGCTATCTGGTCGCCGTGCCGCTGGGCATTGCCATGGCGGTGCGGGCCGGGTCACGGTTTGACTTTGTGACCACGCTGCTGATTCTGGTGGGCTACGCCATCCCCGGCTTTGTGCTGGGCGTGGCGCTAGTGGTCATTTTTGGCGGGCAGTTGCAGTGGTTTCCGCTGCGCGGGCTCACTTCCAGCCAATGGGACACGCTGGGCTGGGGCGCCAAGGTGGTGGACTACCTGTGGCACATCGCGCTGCCGGTCACCGCCATGGTGCTGGGCAGCTTTGCCGTGACGGCCATGCTGACCAAGAACGCGTTTCTGGAAGAAATCCGCAAGCAGTACGTGCTGACGGCCCGCGCCAAGGGCTTGAGCGAGCGGCAGGTGCTGTGGAAGCATGTTCTGCGCAATGCGCTGATCCCCATCGTCACCGGCTTCCCTGCCGCCTTCATCGGTGCATTTTTTACCGGCTCCCTGCTGATCGAAACCCTGTTCTCGCTCGACGGCCTGGGCCTGCTGAGCTATGAGAGCGTGATCCGCCGCGACTACCCCGTGGTACTGGGCACGCTGTACCTGTTTACGCTGATTGGCCTGGTGACCAAGCTGATTTCCGATCTTTGTTATGTCTGGGTAGATCCGCGTGTCAGATTTGACTAAAACTGTGTCGCCTAGCCCTGGCCGCCGTGCCTGGCAGCGTTTTAAGCGCAACCGCCTGGGCTACTGGAGCCTGGTAATTTTTTGCGTGCTGGTGGTCCTGAGCCTGCTGGCCGAGGTGCTGAGCAACGACCGCCCGCTGGTGCTGCGTTACCAGGGCCAAACCTACTTTCCGCTGGTAAAAGACTACGCCGAGACCACCTTTGGCGGCGACTTTCCCACGCCCACCGACTACCTCGACCCCTTCATCCAGCAGCAACTGGCGAAAGACGGCAACTGGGCGGTCTACCCGCCCAATCCTTACGGCCCGAAGACGCTGAACTACTTTGCGCAATTTCCCAACCCCTCGGCCCCGTCGCGCGCCAACCTGCTGGGCACCGACGACCGGGGGCGCGACCTGCTGGCCCAGTTGGTCTACGGCTTTCGGGTCAGCGTGCTGTTTGCGCTGGCGCTCACGGCAGTGGGCACGGTGCTGGGCATCGCCACCGGGGCGGTGCAGGGCTTTTTTGGTGGCAAGACCGACCTGGCGTTCCAGCGCTTCATCGAAATCTGGGGCTCCATGCCCGAGCTGTACCTGCTGATCATCTTCAGCGCCATCTTCGCGCCCAGCATCAGCCTGCTGCTGGTGCTGTTGAGCCTGTTTGGCTGGATGGGCCTGAGCGACTACGTGCGGGCCGAGTTTCTGCGTAACCGGCAGATGGACTACGTCAAGGCCGCACGCGCCCTGGGGGTGGGCAATGCACAGATCATCTGGCGGCACATCCTGCCCAACAGCCTCACACCGGTGGTCACCTTTTTGCCGTTCCGCATGAGCGCAGCCATTTTGGCGCTGACCTCGCTGGACTTTCTGGGCCTGGGCGTGCCCCCGGGCACCCCGTCACTGGGCGAGCTGCTGAGCCAGGGCAAGGCGAATATCGACGCGTGGTGGATTTCGCTGTCCACCTTTGCGGTGCTGGCGATCACGCTGCTGCTGCTGACCTTCATGGGCGACGCCTTGCGCGACGCTCTCGATCCGCGGAAGGCGCAGGCATGAGTTTGCTGGATGTCCAAAACTTGACCGTCAGCTTTGACGGCAAGCCGGTGGTGGACCGCATCAGCTTCCAGATCCAGCCCGGCGAAAAGCTGGCGCTGGTGGGCGAGTCGGGCTCGGGCAAAACCATTTCGGCCCTGAGCCTGCTGCGCCTGGTGGCCGATGCGCACACCACGGGCCAGGCCCTGTTTGGCGGGCAGGATCTGCTGGCGCTGCCCGAGCACACACTGCGCGGCATCCGCGGCCAGGACATCGCCATGATTTTCCAGGAGCCGATGACGGCGTTGAACCCGCTGTTCACCATCGGCCGCCAGATTGCCGAGGTTTTTGAGCTAAAACAGGGTCTCACGCCCATCCAATCAGCGCAAGCAGCTATTGAAATGCTAGCGAGTACGGGTATCACCGAACCGGCCCGCCGGGTGGGCAGCTACCCGCACCAGCTCAGCGGCGGCCAGCGCCAGCGCGCCATGATCGCCATGGCCCTGGCCTGCAGGCCGAAGCTGCTGCTGGCCGACGAGCCCACCACCGCGCTGGACGTGACGGTGCGGGGCCAGATTCTGGCGCTGCTGTCCGACCTGCAGCGCCAATACGGCATGGCCGTGCTGCTGATCACCCACGACCTGCACCTGGTGCGCCAGTTTGCCGACCGCGTGGCGGTGATGGAGCGCGGCCACATCGTGGAAACCGGTACTGTGGCGGGCGTGTTCGAGCACCCGCAGCACGCCTATACCCGCAAACTGATCGCGAGCAAACCGGTGCGCGATGTTGTGCCCGAAACCCCCGCCGCACCCCTGCTGCAGGCGACAGGGCTGCGGGTGGCCTATCCCACGGCGCTGCCGGGCATGCGCGGGTGGTTTAAAAAATCCGAGTTCGTGGCCTTGCAGGATGCCAGCTTTGCCATTCCCCCTGGCCAGACGCTGGGCGTGGTGGGCGAGTCGGGCTCGGGCAAGTCCACCCTGGCCCTGGCCGTGCTGGGTTTGCAGGCCTTTGGTGGCACGGTGCAGATCGGCGGCCAGACCTGGGCGCGCGAGGCAGCCAGGAACAAAGCGCTGCGCGCCACCGTGCAGGTGGTGTTCCAGGACCCGTTTTCGTCCCTGTCGCCGCGCCTGACGGTCGAAGAAATCGTGGGGGAGGGCCTGCGCGTCCACGCCCCGCAGCACAACGCCACTGAGCGCCAGCGCCAGGTGCTGCTGGCACTGGCCGATGTGGGCATGGACGAGGCGCAGTTTCCCGGCCTGCTGCAGCGCTACCCGCATGCGTTTTCCGGCGGGCAGCGCCAGCGCCTGGCGATTGCCCGCGCGCTGATCGTGCAGCCGCAGCTGTTGGTGCTGGACGAACCCACCAGCGCGCTGGACGTGACCATCCAGCAGCAGGTGCTGCAATTGTTACAACGCTTGCAACGCGAACGCGGCCTGGCCTACCTGTTGATCACCCACGACATGGACGTGGTCCGCGCCATGGCACACCAGGTGCTGGTGGTGCAAAGTGGTGTAATCGTCGAAACCGGCCCAGTGCACCAGGTGCTGGACGCGCCGCAGCACGCTTACACACGAACCTTGGTTGCAGCAAGCGCGTAGTCCCGTAAAAGCCCTGCCAAGTAGTGCAAAACCTCCCAGTATTTAAGAAAATACCCTGTGTCACCTTCCAGTCGAACAGGTTTTTTGCTTAAATACGGCCCATTTCTGGGCTAGAATAAGAGCTCACGACCAAACGGGCGGGTAATTACCGCCCGTTTTTTTTGGTCGATTGTTTTTAACAAGTCTTAAAAACACACTTTAAAGCAGGCTTTCAAGGTGTTTTCGGGGCTAATGCACCTACCAATATCACACGTGGCGTTACAAGAAATCGTTGAACAAACCGTAACCGGATTCGGTTACGACCTCGTAGAGATCGACCGCTCTGCCGGTGGTTTGCTGCGCATCACGATCGACCATCCCTGGGTCGCTGGCGCACCCGAGCAGTTCATCAACGTCGAAGACTGCGAAAAAGTCACCCGCCAGCTCCAGTTTGCACTGGAAGTCGATGGCGTGGAATACAAGCGGCTGGAGGTGTCCTCGCCCGGTATCGACCGCCCCCTGCGCAACACCACAGATTTTCAGCGTTTCGTCGGCTATGTGATCGATGTAAACCTCAAGGTGGCCATTGGCGTTGCCGCAGAAGGCAAGGTCAACGCCAACCGTAAAAAATTTCGCGGCACGCTGGAAGCCGTGGCGGCTGTCGGCAGTGCGGCCCCCAGCTGGCAAATTGTCTGGAGCGACGAGCCCGAGCCCAAGCCGGGGGTGCGCGTCAGCAAGAAGCGCGTTCCCGCGCCTTTGCAGGCCATGGGGTTCACGCTGGACGAGATCCGCGATGCCCGGCTGGCCCCCATCGTAAGTTTCCATGGTCGCAACGCAAAAGACACGGGTGTTGCGCCCGAATGATGTTCCGCCGCTCGCTGCGGATGGGGTTTTTTTGGTTTTAGTGTTCAGGAGATTCGTGACATGAATCGCGAAATGTTGATGTTGGTAGATGCCATTTCACGTGAGAAGAACGTGGAGCGGGATGTTGTTTTTGGCGCGGTGGAGTCGGCTTTGGCGCAGGCCACCAAAAAGCTGTACCAGGGCGAAGTGGATATCCGCGTCGCCCTCGACCGTGACAGCGGCAACTACGAAACCTTCCGCCGCTGGCTGGTGGTACCAGACTCTGCCGGTTTGCAAAACCCCGAGGCAGAAGAGCTGGTGTCGGACGTGCGCGACGATATTCCTGACATCGAAGAAGGCGACTACATCGAGAAACCGATCGAGTCGCTGCCGATAGGCCGCATTGGTGCCATGGCCGCCAAGCAGGTCATTCTGCAAAAAATCCGCGATGCCGAGCGCGAAATGCTGCTCAACGACTTCATGAGCCGTGGCGACAAGATCTTTGTCGGCACCGTCAAGCGCATGGACAAGGGCGACATCATTGTCGAAAGCGGCCGCGTCGAAGGCCGCCTGCGCCGCAGCGAGATGATCCCCAAGGAAAATCTGCGCACCGGTGACCGCGTCCGCGCCATGATCATGGAAGTGGACCTGACCCTGCGTGGCGCACCTATCATCCTGTCGCGCAGCTCGCCAGCCTACATGGTCGAGCTGTTCCGCCAGGAAGTGCCCGAAATCGAGCAAGGCCTGCTGGAGATCAAATCCTGCGCCCGTGACCCGGGTTCGCGCGCCAAGATCGCGGTGCTGTCGCACGACAAGCGCGTCGACCCCATCGGCACCTGCGTCGGCGTGCGCGGCACCCGTGTCAACGGCGTCACCAACGAGCTTGCCGGTGAACGCGTGGATATCGTGCTGTGGAGCGAAGACCCGGCCCAGTTCGTGATCGGTGCCCTGGCCCCGGCCAATGTGTCGTCCATCGTGGTGGACGAAGAGCGCCATGCCATGGACGTGGTGGTCGATGAAGAAAACCTGGCGATCGCGATTGGCCGCGGCGGACAGAACGTGCGCCTCGCCGCCGAGCTGACCGGCTGGAAGATCAACATCATGGACGCGGCCGAATCGGCCCAGAAGCAGGCCACCGAAACCGACTCCAGCCGCAAGCTGTTCATGGAAAAGCTCGATGTCGACGAGGAAATGGCCGACATCCTGATCCACGAAGGCTTCACCAGCCTGGAAGAAATCGCCTACGTGCCGCTGCAGGAAATGTTGGACATCGAAAGCTTCGACGAAGACACCGTGCATGAACTGCGTTCGCGTGCCAAAGACGTGCTGCTGACCATGGAAATTGCCCTGGAAGAAAACGCCGAAGCGGCCGAACCGGTCTCGCAAGACCTGAACGACCTCGAAGGCCTGACCCCCGAACTGATCGCCAAGCTGCAAGCTGGCGGCATCCACACACGCGACGATCTGGCCGACTTGGCCGGTGATGAGCTCTCCGAAATTACCGGCCAGTCTGAGGACGAGGCCACGACCTTGATCATGAAAGCGCGCGCACATTGGTTTACCAATGACGCCGCTTCTCAAGAGTAATGGTCATGAAAGGTCACACAATACATGTCCACTACTACCGTCGCCGAGTTTGCTGCTGAACTCAAAAAATCTCCCGAAACCCTGCTGGAACAGCTCCGCGGGGCCGGTGTGCCGAAAGCCGCTACGTCCGATGTCCTGAGCGAATCGGACAAGCAGCGCCTGCTGGGCTTTTTGCAGGCCAGCCATGGCACTGCCACACTGGAACGCAAGAAGATCACCCTGGTGAAGAAATCCACCAGCGAAATCAAACAGGCCGATTCCACGGGCCGAGCCCGTACCATCCAGGTGGAAGTGCGCAAGAAGCGTACTTTCATCAAGCGTGAAGACGGCCAGGACGGTGTCATCGAAGGCGCCGCCGAGTCCGAAGTCGAAGTCGATGTGCCCGCCAGCAACGGTGCCGAAGAAGCCGAATTGGCCCGCCGCGAAGAAGAAGCCAGCCGCCAGGCCGAGTTGATGCGCCGCCAGGAAGAAGAATTGATCGAAAAACGCCGTCTGCGCGAAGAGCAGGAAGCCCGCGATGCGAGCGCACGCGCCGTCGCAGAACAAGCCGCTGCTGACGCTGCCGCCAAAGCCGCTGCTGCTGCCCAGGCCGAGCAGCAAAAGGCCGCTGCACCCACCACACCCGCACCCGGCTTGTCGGCTGTCGGTCAGAACATCAACGCTGCCGCCGATGCCGCTGCCGCGGCCAAAGTGCAGGCGCAAAACGATGCCCGCGCCAAAGTGGCAGCCGACTCCAAGGCCCGCGCCGACGAAGAAGCGGCCCGCGTGGTGGACCTGGGCGATCGCCGCCGCAAGGCCGAAGCCGAAGCCGCTGCCATCCGCTTGATGATGTCCACGCCGAAGAAGGTGTTGGTTGCCCACAAGAAGGTGGAAGAGCCCAAGCCGGTCGTGAAGCCCCCTGTGGCCGATGCTGCCAAGGCTGCTGCCATGAAGGGCACGCTGCACAAGCCAGCCGCCGGTGCAGCTCCGGCCAAACCCGCTCCCGGCGCTCCCGCAGCGCCCGGTGCTGGCAAGGAAGTTAAATCCGCCAAGTTGTCCAGCAGCTGGGCCGATCCTGCCAAGAAGAAACCCCTGCCCACCCGTGGCGACTCCAGCGGTGGCGTCGGCCGTGGCAACTGGCGCGGAGGCCCGCGTGGCCGCCGTGGCAGCAATGACCGCGACCAGCGCGACGACAACATGTCGCAGGCACCGGTGGAAGCGCGCACGATCGAAGTGCACGTGCCCGAAACCATCACCGTGGCTGAACTCGCCCACAAGATGGCAGTCAAGGCCTCCGAGGTGATCAAACACCTGATGAAGCTGGGCCAGATGGTCTCCATCAACCAGCCGCTAGACCAAGACACGGCCATGATTCTGGTCGAAGAAATGGGCCACAAAGCCGTTGTGGCTGCGCTGGACGATCCAGAAGCGTTTACCGCCGAAGAAGTGCAACAGCAAGTGTCTGAATCCTTGCCGCGCGCTCCGGTGGTCACCGTCATGGGCCACGTCGACCACGGTAAAACCTCGCTGCTGGATTACATCCGCCGCGCCAAGGTGGCATCCGGTGAAGCCGGTGGCATTACCCAGCACATTGGTGCCTACCACGTGGAAACTCCGCGCGGTATGGTCTCCTTCCTGGATACCCCGGGCCACGAAGCGTTTACCGCCATGCGTGCCCGTGGTGCCCAGGCAACCGACATCGTGATTCTGGTGGTGGCTGCCGACGACGGCGTAATGCCGCAAACCAAGGAAGCCATCAAGCACGCTAAAGCGGCGGGTGTGCCCATCGTGGTGGCGATCAACAAGATCGACAAGCCCGACTCCAACCCCGAGCGCGTCAAGAACGAGCTGGTGATCGAAGACGTGATCCCCGAAGACTTCGGTGGCAGCTCGCCTTTCGTCTCCGTCTCGGCCAAAACCGGTTTTGGTATCGACGAGCTGCTGGAGCAGGTGCTGTTGCAAGCCGAAGTGCTGGAACTGAAGGCACCCGTCGATGCCATGGCCAAGGGCCTGGTGATCGAAGCGCGTCTGGACAAGGGCAAGGGCCCGGTGGCCACCGTGCTGGTGCAGTCGGGTACCTTGAAGACCGGCGACATCGTGCTGGCTGGCTCCACCTATGGCCGCGTGCGTGCCATGCTGGACGAGAACGGCAAGCCGTCCAAGTCCGCAGGTCCGTCGATCCCGGTGGAAATCCAGGGTCTGACCGAAGTGCCCCAGGCCGGTGATGAATTCATGGTCTTGCCCGACGAACGCCGGGCCCGTGAAATCGCCACCTACCGTGCCGGCAAGTTCCGCAACACCAAGCTGGCCAAGCTGCAAGCCGCCAAGCTGGAAACCATGTTCACCGACATCACGGCGGGCGAGGTCAAGATGCTGCCGATCATCGTCAAGGCCGACGTGCAGGGTTCGCAAGAGGCTTTGGCCCAGTCGCTGCTCAAGCTGTCGACCGACGAAGTCAAGGTGCAGATGGTCTACACGGCGGTCGGTGCCATCAGCGAGTCCGACATCAATCTGGCGATTGCCTCCAAGGCCATCGTGATCGGCTTCAACGTGCGGGCCGATGCCGGTGCGCGCAAACTGGCCGAGAACAATGCCGTGGACGTGAAGTACTACAACATCATTTACGACGCAGTCGATGAGTTGAAGTCCGCCATGGCCGGCATGCTGGCTCCCGAGCAGCGCGAAGAAATCATCGGTATGGCCGAGATCCGCACGGTGTTCGTGGCGTCCAAAATTGGTACGGTGGCAGGCTGTATGGTCACTACTGGCTCGGTCAACCGCAGTGCACGCTTCCGCTTGCTGCGCGAAAACATCGTCATCTACACCGGTGAAATTGATTCGCTCAAGCGTGTCAAGGACGATGTGCGCGAAGTCCGCGAGGGCTTCGAGTGCGGTATCAAGCTCAAGAATTACAACGACATCGCCGTCGGCGACCAGTTGGAATTCTTTGAGATCAAAGAAATCGCCCGTACGCTGTAATGGTCAAACGCAAGGCCGCTGCGCCCAACCGCAGCCTCAAAGTCGCCGACCAGATCCAGCGGGATCTGACCGAGCTGATCGCCCGCGAGTTGAAAGACCCGCGGGTAGGCATGGTGACCATCCAGGGGGTGGAAGTCACGCCCGACTACGCGCACGCCAAGGTGTTTTTCAGTGTGCTGACCGGCAACCCGGACGAATGCACCGAAGGTTTGAACCAGGCCGCAGGTTTCCTGCGCTCGGGTTTGTTCAAGCGGCTGCACATCCACACCGTGCCCACCTTGCACTTCCACTACGACCGGACCACCGAGAAAGCCTCGGACATGAACGCGCTGATTGCGCGGGCCGTGGCGTCCCGGTCCCAGGAAGACTAGAGCGATGACCGCAACGCCACGTGTACGGGTTGCCAGGCGCCCCGTGCACGGGGTGCTGTTGCTGGACAAGCCTTTGGGCCTGTCGAGCAACGACGCGCTGCAAAAAGTCAAATGGCTGCTGCGCGGTGAGAAGGCCGGCCACACCGGCACGCTGGACCCACTGGCCACTGGCGTGTTGCCGCTGTGTTTTGGGGCCGCCACCAAGTTCAGCCAGCTGCACCTGGATGCCGACAAAACCTACCTGGCTACGGCCCGGTTGGGCGTGAAGACCAGTACCGGCGATGCCGAGGGCGATGTGATCGAGACCCGTGCGGTGGCGGTGACGCAGGCGCAGATCGATGCGGTCGTGCCGCGTTTTACCGGGCCCATCCGGCAGGTGCCGCCGATGTACAGCGCCTTGAAGCGCGACGGCAAGCCCTTGTATGAATATGCGCGGGCAGGAATCGAGGTTGAGCGGCCAGCGCGGGACGTCGAGATATTTGAGCTAAAAGTGGCTTTAGTGCCCGCGGAATCGGCGCAAGCAGCTATTGAAATAGTAGCAAAGTGCTCGAAGGGTACCTACATCCGCACTTTGGGTGAGGACATTGGCGAGGCCCTCGGATGCGGTGCGCACTTGACGGCCTTGCGCCGCATTGCCACCGGCGATTTTGTGATTGGCCAGTGTGTGACGCTGGCTGCATTGGAAGCCATGACCGAAGACGAGCGGCTGGCGTGTTTGCTGCCGGTGGATGCGCTGCTGGCGCAGCACCGCCGTGTCACGCTGGATGCACAGAATGCAGGGCGGTTCCTCAGTGGCGTGCGCCGCCGGGGTGACTGGCCCGACGATGACCGCGTGGCGGTCTACGGAGATACACCTCCGACCTTGCTGGGTGTTGCCCAGATCAAGGGCGGTGAATTGATACCAGGGCGACTGCTAAGCCCGCTGGATATTGGTCAGATTTTGGCCCAGGCGCAAAAAGCAGAGAGCCCCAGCCTTTAGATTTAGGAGTAGAGAACTATGAGCATTAAACAAATTCGCAATATCGCGATCATCGCCCACGTTGACCATGGCAAAACCACCATGGTCGACCAGTTGTTGCGCCAGTCCGGCACCTTTGCCGAACACGAAAAAGTCGTGGACACCGTGATGGACAACAACGCGATTGAAAAAGAGCGTGGTATTACCATTCTGGCCAAGAACTGCGCCGTGACCTGGGAAGGCACGCACATCAACATCGTCGACACCCCCGGCCACGCCGACTTCGGCGGCGAAGTGGAACGTGCTCTGAGCATGGTCGATGGCGTGGTGCTGTTGATCGATGCGCAAGAAGGCCCCATGCCCCAGACCCGTTTCGTGACCAAGAAGGCCCTGGCCTTGGGTCTGAAGCCGATTCTGGTGGTGAACAAGGTGGACAAGCCCGGTGCGCGCCCCGACTTCGTGGTCAACGCCGCGTTTGATCTGTTCGACAAACTCGGTGCTACCGACGAACAACTCGACTTCCCCGTAGTCTACGCCTCCGGTATCAACGGCTGGTCGTCGCTGGTTGAAGGCGAGCAGGGTGAGCAGTGGGGCCCCGACATGTCGGCTCTGTTCAACACCGTGCTGCAACACGTGCCCGCCCAAAAGGGCGACCCTGCAGCCCCGCTGCAATTGCAGATTTCTGCGCTCGACTTCTCCACCTTCGTGGGTCGTATCGGCGTGGGCCGCATCAGCCAGGGCACCGTCAGGCCCATGATGGACGTAGTGGTCATGGAAGGCCCGGACGGCAAGGCCGTCAAGGGCCGTGTCAACCAGGTACTGACGTTCCAAGGCCTGGAACGTGTGCAGGCCACCGAAGCGGGCCCCGGCGAGATCGTGCTGATCAACGGCCTGACTGACATCGGTATCGGCGTGACCATCACCGACCCGACCAACCCCGCACCGCTGCCGATGCTGAAGGTCGACGAGCCTACCCTGACGATGAACTTCTGCGTCAACACCAGCCCCCTGGCCGGTCGCGAAGGCAAGTACGTCACCAGCCGCCAGATCTGGGACCGCCTGCAAAAAGAACTGCAACACAACGTGGCGTTGCGCGTCAAGGAAACCGACGAAGAAGGTATCTTCGAAGTCATGGGCCGCGGCGAACTGCACTTGACCATTTTGTTGGAAAACATGCGCCGCGAAGGCTACGAACTGGCGGTTTCCAAGCCCCGCGTGGTGATGAAGGAAGTCAACGGCGAAAAGTACGAGCCTATCGAGTTGGTGACTGCCGACATCGAAGACCAGCACCAGGGCGGCGTGATGCAGGCACTGGGCGAGCGCAAGGGCGAACTCGTCAACATGGAGCCGGATGGCCGTGGCCGTGTGCGCCTCGAATACCGTATTCCGGCCCGTGGCCTGATCGGTTTCACCAACGAGTTCCTGAACTTGACGCGCGGTTCCGGTTTGATCTCCAACATCTTCGACTGCTACGAGCCACACAAGGGCGAGATCGGTGGCCGCAAGAATGGCGTGCTGATCTCCATGGACGCAGGCGAAATTTTCACCTACGCCCTGGGCAAGCTGGACGACCGTGGCCGCATGTTCGTGCGTGCCAACGACCCCGTGTACGAAGGCATGATTGTGGGTATCCACAGCCGTGACAACGATCTGGTGGTCAACGCCACGCGTACCAAGCAGCTGACCAACTTCCGCGTGTCCGGCAAGGAAGACGCCATCAAGATCACGCCCCCGATCGAATGCACGCTGGAATACGGTGTGGAGTTCATCGAGGACGACGAGTTGGTCGAAATCACGCCCAAGTCGATCCGTCTGCGCAAGCGTTACCTGACCGAAAGCGAGCGCAAGCGCGCTGGTCGCTAAGCTGATGGCACCACGCCGTTGCGCCTCCAGGCGCAAGGCGTAGTCCCCCGAACCCCGGCACGTTGTATAGCGTGCCGGGGTTTTTCATTGCCCGTTCGCAATTTTGCGTCCCCGTTGCAATGGCCCTGCGGCTGTAGGTGATATTTTTGGCATTTATTGCTATTTGATATGTGTTTTTATCAAATTTTTCCGAATATATATCATATTTGATAAAATCAAGGCCTACTTTTTCAAGGAGCATCCATGTTGCGTCAACCCATTCTTTTCTCCATCGCCCTCGTTGCCGGACTGCTGGCAGGGGTGTCCATGCCTGCATCTGCGCTGGCACCGGCAGCAGGAAAGACGGTCCTGAGTGTTACCGGCTTGGTGGGTGAAAAAAATACGGATACCGCTGCAGTGTTCGACATGGCCATGCTGGAAAAACTACCCCAGCAGACCTTCACCACCCATACCCCATGGGACAAGCAGCCCGTGACCTTCACCGGACCGCTGTTGCGCGATGTGCTGGCGGCGGTCAAGGCCAGTGGCACCCAGCTCAAGGCCATGGCCCTCAACGATTACCAAACCACGATCCCCATGGAAGATGCGCAGCGGTTTGACGTCATCGTGGCCTACAAGCTCAACGGACAGGCTATTCCCGTCAAGACCAAGGGGCCGCTGTTCATCGTTTACCCGTTTGATTCCAAAACAGAACTCCAAACCACCCGCTACTATGAGCGTTCGGCCTGGCAACTTAAATCCATCAAAATCGAATAAGCCCCTCCATGCGCATCAACGTCAACCACCACCGCCATTTGCTATGGGTCGCCCTGGTGAGTGTCAGCATGGCTTTGGCCATGGCGGTGATGTTGGTGCTGCAGTTAACCCAAAGACAATCCATCCGCCAAAGCAGCCAGGTCGGCAACGACTCGATCACCGCCATGGCCTTTCAGTACGAGCGCGAGTTTTTGCGCTTTCGGCAGGCACTGCGTGGTGTGGTCCAGGAGCGCACGCCGCCGGACCTCGACGACGTCAGATTGCGCCTGGATATTTTTGTCAGCCGTTTGGGGCTGTTACGCGACAACCCCAGCATTACCTTGCTCCAAGAGCGCCCCGAGTATGCCGAGGTCATTCCTGGCATGGAGCAGTTGGTGGCGCGAACCGACCAAGTCCTCAGCCGCGATGCGCCAGACGCCCAGGCCATGGCCGATCTGCTCGTTGAATTTAACGCCGCGGGGCCAGCGGTGCAGGCGCTCAGCATGGCGGCCAACAGCCAGGTCTCCTTGTTGCTGGAGCGCCAGGGTAGCACCTTGTTGCGCCAGAACGACCAGATCATCTGGCTGACTTTGGCCCAACTGATCGGCTTGTTGGTCGCATCGGGCAGCCTGGTGGTGCGACACCGCAAACAGGAACAGCTGCGGCTGGAATGGCAGCGACTCAACGCCAATCTGGTGGCGGCCAATTTGCAGGCCGAAAATGCCAACCGTGGGAAAAGCCAGTTTTTGGCCAATATGAGCCATGAACTGCGCACGCCGTTCAATGGCATGCTGGGGATGTTGGGCCTGCTGGAGGGCACGACACTCAACGCCGAGCAGGCCGACTACGTCAACACCGTGCGCGGATCTGCCAGCCATTTGCTGGCCTTGCTCAACGATATTCTGGATGTATCGGCGCTGGACGTAGGCAAGATGGCCGTCAACCCGATACCGGTGCAGCTGCCCTCGTTGCTGCGCGACGTAGATGCCTTGATGCAACCACTGGCCAAGGAAAAGAAGCTCGACTTTTCCCTGGTATTGCACACGGAACTGCCCGCTTGGGTCGAGGCCGACGGCACCCGGATCAAGCAGATTTTGCTCAATCTGGTGTCGAACGCCATCAAGTTCAGCCCCCAAGGCGCCATCGCGCTGGACGTCGAATGTGACTTTGCGCCCGCCGCACGGGCTACGGACACGGTGGTCTTGCGGCTGCGCGTGAGTGACCAGGGCATTGGCATGGATGCCGCCACCATCGGTTGCTTGTTCCAGCGGTTTTCCCAAGGCGATGCCAGTATCTCCCGCCGATTTGGCGGCACGGGCCTGGGGTTGGAGATTTCCCGTAACCTGGCCCGTTTGATGGGTGGCGACATCACCGTACAAAGCCAGCCAGGGCAGGGCAGCCAGTTCAGCCTGGAGTTGCCATTGGCCTGCGTGCCAGCGCCACCGCCGATGCTCCCGCACGTGGTGGAGGCGGTGCCCCTCGACCACAGGATTCCTGGCGGCGAGACTGCGCCCGGTCTGGACATTCTGGTCGCTGAAGACCACCCGGTGAACCGCAAATACATGCAAGCCCTGCTCAGCCGACTGGGGCACCGCATCCGGTTCGTGGAAGACGGGCTCCAGGCTGTGGCCGAAGTGCGCCGGGCCATGCCAGACCTGGTTTTCATGGATGTGCACATGCCGGTGATGGACGGACTGCAAGCAACCCAGTCCTTGCGCGCCGGGGGCGACCAGGCCGCCCAGGTCTACATCGTGGCATTGACGGCCGATGCGTTCGCCGAGTCGCGCGAGCGGGCGCTGGCGGCGGGCATGGATGCGTTTTTATCCAAACCGGTGCGCATCGACCAGATCGAAACCTTGCTACAGCAGCGTTTCGGGGCCCGCGCCACACCGCGCCGGGATCCGGTCGCACCGGCGGTCGAAGTGCCGGTGCCTGCAGCGGCACAGCCGTTAGCCACCAAGCCCCCGCGCAGGCGCTTTCGCGCGGGCGATGTCGCCCACCACCTGGACATGGCCATGCTGGGCGAGATCTGTGTGGCCGTGTCCCTGGACGGCTACCGGTCGCTGGTGGACGGATTTTTCAGCGACGAATCGGGGACTTTTGCCACGCTGCTGTCGGCTTTGGAGCGGGGCGAGTTGGCCGCGCTGCATGCCTCTGCCCATGCCTTGAAAGGTGCTGCGGCCAGTCTGGGGCTGCATGCGCTGGCCGACTTGGCCGCGCAGACCGAACAGGTGGGAGCCCAATGGAGCGCCGAAGAATGCGCCGCCAACCGCCAACAACTGATGGGTTTGCACCTGACCGCGCACGCTCTATGCCATCGCATGGGTTTGACCACGCAGGCGCCGGTTGACGGCGTTGCCATCGGGCGTTGAGTACCCTTTGCCGGTGGGCGCGTTTGCCGCGCCGGCTCCGGAAACCGGGGATCGGGAGGCGACAATACAAGAATGCATTTATCCCATTCCCGCGCTGTATTCATGATGGTTCTGGTCACGCTGATGTGGTCGATTGCCGGGGTCACCACCCGGCACCTGGAGTCGGCGCACAGCTTTGAAATTACCTTCTGGCGCAGCTTTTTTACCGTGCTGTCTTTGCTCGTGATCCTGCCGTTGCTGCAGGGCCGGGTGGTGTTCACCAAGATCCGGCATGGCGGCACGGCCCTGTGGTTGTCCGGCGTGTGTTGGGCGGTGATGTTCACCGCCTACATGTTGGCGCTGAGCCTGAGCCCGGTGGCCAATGTGCTGGTCACCATGTCGATTGCGCCGCTGCTCACTGCGTTGTTGGCCCGCTTTGCCATTGGCCACCGGCTGCCGCTGCGCACCTGGGTGGCGATTGCCGTGGCAGGGGCGGGCATTGTTGTGATGTACGGCACCCAGCTGAGCTCTGGCGGCGGAACGGGCCAACTCGTGGGCACCTTGATTGCACTGTGCGTGCCCCTGGCCAGCGCCGTGAACTGGACCGTGGTGCAGCGCAGCCATGCGCAGGGCAAGGATGTGGACCTGGTGCCTTCGGTGCTGGTGGGTGCCGTGCTGTCGTCGTTGGTCACCTTGCCTCTGGCCCTGCCGCTGCAGGCCACGCCGCACGACCTGGGCTTGCTGGCCATGCTGGGATCGGTGCAGCTGGCCATTCCCTGTATTTTGTCGGTGTGGTGTGCCCGGGTGCTCAAGGCCCCCGAGGTGTCGCTGCTACAGCTGCTGGAAGTCTTGTTCGGGATCACCCTGGCTTGGTTGGGCGCGAACGAAGCGCCTGGCATGGTGGTCTTGGTGGGTGGCACCCTGGTCCTGGGCGCGCTTGTGTCCAACGAAGCGCTGGGTTGGTGGCAGCGCCGGGCCGTGCTCTAGCGCAATTCGCCGCGCTGGCTCTCCACGCCTTCTAGCTCGCGTTCCACCTCGGCCCGCATGGTGCGCACGGCGACCAGGGCTTTTTGGAATTCGTTGACGGCCTTGTCCAGGTTTTCCGGGGTGGGGTCGGTCACATCCCGGTGGGCGGCCACAAACTCTTTGGCCTGCGAGGCGATTTCACCCGCCAGATGGGCCTGGCTGTCGGCCAACTGTTGGGATTTCTGCATCTCTGCCTCGCCAAAGTTGCGGGAGAACAGTGCCAACATGCCGTAGGCCCGGCTCAGCTCATTGGCTTGCTGTTGGGCGCGCGTGGCCTCTGCCAGTACCGCGCTGGCGGTGGACACCGCCGACCGCACTTCAAATTCGTGCAGCAACTGCGCGGTGGCGTGCTGGGCCGCCACGGCGGCGCGGGCGGCACGGTGGGCAATCAGGGCCGACATGGCCGCAGCCAGCATGCCCAGAAAGCACAGGACAACCGCCACTACGGCGAAGATTTGGGTAATGGTCATAGGATTCCTAGCGCAAAAAATACAAGCGAAATCAGCCCCTCATGCTTATTCCGCGTGCGTAGGCTGCTATAAAAACTCTAGTGTCTCCGCCCATTGTGCCCCAAGTTCTAGGGCTTGTTCTTGCCTTCGGGGTAAGCCGGCAGCGGCAAACGGTCGAACCGAGTACGGCCACTGGCAGCGGTGATGTGGGCCAGCTTTTCGGTTGCGTCGCCGCTGACCCATTCCCACTTGAACCGCCAGGTCCAGCAGCCAATGGTACCGGGGGTATTCATGCGGTGCTTGCCGTCCAGCCCCATTACGTCCTGGAACTGGCACAGCGAATGGTTGGCCACCGATTGGGCGCAGGCGCGCAGCATGGCCCAGTGCACATCCGAGCCATCGGTGTTCAGGTACTCACCCGCGTAAGCGCGCTCGCGGTCGGTGCAGTCAGCCCACCAGCCGACCACGGTGTCGTTGTCGTGCGTGCCGCTGTAGACCACGGTATCGCGGGCGTAGTTGTGCGGCAAAAAGTTGTTGCCCGCGTCGTCCGAGAACGCAAACTGCAGGATCCGCATGCCCGGAAAGCCCGCCCGGTGGCGCAGCGCGTTCACCTCGTCGGTGATCACGCCCAGGTCTTCGGCAATGATGGGCAGCTTGCCCAGGGCGGCTTCGATGGCCGCAAACAGGTCGTAGTCGGGGCCGGGCATCCAGCGGCCCTTGACGGCAGTGGGTTCGCTGGCCGGAATCTCCCAGTAGCCCACAAAGCCGCGGAAGTGGTCGATGCGCACCACGTCGGCCAGGGTCAGCTGGCGCTTCACGCGTTCGATCCACCAACGGTAGCCATCGGCCTTCATGGCAGACCAGTTGTACAGTGGGTTACCCCAGCGCTGGCCGGTGGCCGAGAAGAAGTCGGGTGGCACCCCGGCGATGACCAGCGGGTGGCCCGCGGCATCCAGCTCATACAGGTCGGGGCGCGACCAGCAGTCGCTGGAGTGGTGCGCAATGAAGATCGGCAGGTCGCCCACCAGATGGATGTTCTTGCCGTTGGCGTAGCCCTTCAGGCGCTTCCACTGCACATCGAACTGCCACTGCACAAAGCCCCAGAAGCCGATCTCGTCCGCGTACTGGGTGCGCGCTGCTGCCAGGGCAGCGGGTTCGCGGCGCGACAGGGGCTTGGGCCAGTCCGGCCACAGGGCCGGGGTGTGGGCCTGGTCCAGCGCCATGAACAGGGTGTAGTCGGCCACCCAGCTTTGTTCGGCCTGCAGCCAGGCCGCGAACGCCGCCCGGTCTGCCGCGGAGGCGCTGGCCTGGAAGCCGGCAAAGGCCTCGCGCAGCCTTTGCAAACGCCAGGGCACAACCTGGCCGAAGTTGATCTTTTCGGCATCGAACGCGGCGGCCAGGGATTCGGCGGCGATCCAGCCTTTTTCCAGCAAGGGCTCGAACGCCACCAGCAGCGGGTTGCCCGCAAAAGCCGAGCTGCCCATATAGGGCGAATCGCCAGGGCCGATGGGGCCCAGCGGCAGGGTTTGCCACAGCGATTGGCCTGCCGTTTGCAGCCAGTCGACAAAATAAAAGGCGTTAGGCCCAAAGTCGCCGCAGCCATGCGGGCCGGGGAGGGACGTGGGGTGCAGCAAGACACCCGAGGTGCGTTGGTTCAACAGGTCGGAAGCCATAGTGTGGGGTCCAGTCAAAGTTTAAAGAATCAGGCTGCGAACCAGCTAAAGCCTTTGGGGGCCAAGGCAAGCACGCCCTGGGCCAGGTCTTGGGCACCGAAAATCCGTTTCCAACCGGCACCGGCGATGCTGGCGGGCAGGGTCACATTCACCGCGTCGTTGGACAGGTTTTGTACCACCAGCACCTGCTGGTCGTTGGTTCCGCGCACATAGGCCAGGATGCGGTCGTCCAGCGTGGTCAGCGGCTGGAAGTTGCCAGCCGCCAGGGCCGGGTGGGCGCGGCGCACGGCCAGCATGGTGCGCACGGCATCGTGGGTGCGGGCGGGCAGGCTGGTGGCATCGGCCAACTGGCGGTCCACACTCTCCCAGTCCACGGCACCGCGCACCTTGTAGCGCGCATCCTGGTAGCCGGTCAGGGCTTCCTGGGCGGCCTGGAACTGGTCGTCGTTGGGCTTGGCGAACTCGTCGCCGTAGAAGATCACAGGCGTGCCCAGCAGGGTGAAGCTGATGCTGAAGGCCAGTTGCACGGCGGCTGCGTCGCTCTTGAACAGGTCGACCAGGCGCGAGGCAATGCCTTCACCCTGGCGGAAATCCCACTCGGGCTGGTGGCAGTAGGCGGCGTGGATGGTTTTGCGCTCTTCGGGCGTGACCATTTCCAGCGTCAGCTCGTCGTGGCAGCGCAAAAACGAGAACCAGCCGCAGTCATCCGGGATGGCGGGCGTGAAGTTGGTCGACAGGGTGTCGAAAATCGGCTTGGCCGAGTGGGTGGCCAGCGCCAGGTAGATGCGGGGCATCACCGGGAAATGGTAGGCCGCCTGGCACTCGTCGCTGTCGCCAAAATAGGTGACCACCTCGGCGGGCGGCTGGCAGGCCTCGGCCAGCAAGATGGTGCCGGGGCGCACGGTGTCGAGCACGGCGCGGAAGAACTTGACGATCGCGTGGGTGCCGGGCAGGTTCTCGCAGATGGTGCCTTCTTCCTTCCACAGGTAGGGGATGGCGTCGGCGCGGAAGCCGTCCACCCCTTGCGCCACCCAGAACAGCAGCACGCGGCACATGGCCAGCAGCACCTCGGGGTTGCGGTAGTTCAGGTCGGGTTGCGAGTCGAAGAAGCGGTGGAAGAAATAGGTGTCCGGGGCTTCCGGCAAGGGGTGCCAGTTGCTGGGCATCATGCCTTTGAAGATGATGCGGGCTTCCTTGTAGCGCTCGGTGGTGTCGCTCCAGATGAAGTAGTCGCGGTAGGGGTTGTCGGGGCCTTTGCGGGCTTCCTTGAACCACATGTGCTGGTCGGAGCAGTGGTTCATGGCCACGTCGAAGATCACGCGGATGTTGCGGCGGTGGGCCTCGGCCAGGAATTCGGCAAAGGTGCCCTGGGCCGCCGCATCGCTGCCACCTACCAGCTCACTGCGGATTTTGGTGTAGTCGCTGATGTCAAAGCCCGCGTCGCGCATGGGCGAGTCCAGGATGGGCAGCAGCCACAGGCAGGTCACGCCCAGGTCTTGCAGGTAGGCCAGGCGGTTCGTCAGGCCTTTGAAGTCCTTGTTGAACAGGTCGACGTACAGCGAATACACCACCACTTCCTTGAACCAGGTGGCGGGTGGCGGCGGGGCGGCGGTCTGGGCCGCAGCTTGCAGCTCGGCGAGGAAAGTGTCCAGTTTGTCGGCGTACTGGTCTTGGTAGAGCTGCTGCCAGAGTTGGCGCATTTGGGCGGGTAAGGTGCTGGTCATTGTATTTCTCCAAAGCGCTTTGAATACGCGGCGCTGCGGATTGTACGGTTGCCGTCGCAAGGGGGAATACGGGTTGCACCTAATGCCGTGCGGGTAAACGTAACAAGCCTATGGCCAGGGCCGTGCCGCACACCACCACCAGCCCGCAGCCCAGCATCCACGGGGTCAGCGCTTCGCCCAGAAACACCGCGCCGTACAGCACGGCAAACACCGGCACCACAAAGGTCACGGTCAGCGCCCTGGCCGGGCCGATGTTGGCGATCAGCCGGAAAAAGATGATGTAGGCCAGTGCCGTCGACACCGTGCCCACCACCAGCAGCGCGGCCCAGGCGTGCAGGCTGGGCCAGTGCGCAGGCCACAGCCAGAAGGCGGGCAGGGCCAGGCCCAGGGCGGCGCCGATCTGGCTGCCGGTGGCGATCACCAGGGGCGGCACCGTGCCCAGAAAGCGCTTGGTGTAGCTGCCGGTGATGCCGTAGCAGGTGGCCGCCAGCAAGCAGGCCAGTACCGCCCAGCCGGGTGCGATGCCATGGCTGTCGGGCTTGAAGCTGGCTTTGTCCCAGGCCAGCAGGGCCACGCCCACAAAGCCGATCACCAGCCCCAGGCTGCGCGAACCGTTGGGCCGGTCGCGCAGCCAGAGCCAGGCGATCAATGTGCCAAACAGCGGCGTGGTGGCGTTCAGAATCGACGACAGCCCGGTGGTGATGGACAGCAGCGCAAACGAAAACAGCGCAAATGGCACGCCCGAATTCAGCACGCCGACCAGCAGCACCGGCTTCCAGTGCTGGCGCAGGCCTGGCATCTGCCCCTGCCAAGCCAACACGGGCAGCAGGGCCAGCGCGGCAATCGCCACCCGCAACGCCGCCGTGGGCACCGCGCCCATCTCCATCGAGGCGGTGCGCATAAAGATAAACGACGCGCCCCACACAGCGGCCAGCAACACAAAATCAAAAACCCAGGGCTTGGACGCGGCTTTCAAATCAGCACTCCTTCCAGTTGCAGCAGCGCAGTTTTGCGTTCCAGTCCACCGGCATAGCCGGTCAGCGAACCGTCGCTACCCAGCACCCGGTGGCAGGGCACCAGCACGCTGACGGGGTTGCGCCCCACCGCACCGGCCACCGCCCGCACCGCCGTGGGTCGGCCGACCGCCTGGCTTAACGCGGCATAGCTGGTGGTGGCACCGCGCGGGATCTGCAGCAGCGCCCGCCACACGGCCTGCTGGAAGGGCGTGCCGCCCGCCAGGTCCAGCGGCAGGCTGAAGGGGGCCGTGCTCCCGGCAAAGTAGGCATCCATGAAGGCGGCGGTTTGCTGCAGCAGCGGGTGCGCAGGTGCCAAGTGCCAGGTGGCTATGTCGGGCTGGTGGCGCTGGCCGTCAAACCACAGGCCACACAGGCCATAGCCGGTGGCGGCGGCCAGCATGGGGCCGAGCGGGGTGGCAAAGCGGACGTAGTCGGGGGTATTTAGGAATTTCATAAGAAATAGGCAGTTGGTGCTTATAGATCAAGCGTGAGTAGCTATCGTTTTGGTAGTTTTGGCTTGGGTGGGCAGCTCGGCCCAGGCGCGCAGCACGGCGTAGCTACGCCAGGGTTTCCAGGCCTGGGATGCCGCCTCGGCGGCCAGGCTGGCCAGCCGCACATTCGGCGCCGTTTGCACGCCCAGGGCTTTGTGCAAGGCCACGTCGCCCGCCGGAAACGCATCCGGCCAGCGCAGGGCGCGCATGGCGATGTACTGGGCCGTCCAGTCGCCAATGCCGGGCAAGGCTTTGAGCGCGGCTATGGTGCTGTGCGCCGGGGCTCCGCCGTGCAGGGCGAGCTGGCCGCTGTCCACCGCGCGGGCCAGGGCCAGGATGGCGTTTTGCCGCTGTTTGACAATGCCCAGCTGGCCCAGTGCGTCACCGGTCAGCGTGGCCAGCACAGCGGCGCTGGGAAACAGCCGGGTCAGCGCGGGCAGGGGCGTGGCGATGGGCTGGCCAAAGGTGTCTACCAGCCGCTGCGCCAGGGTGCGGGCCGCGGCCACGGTGATCTGCTGGCCCAGCACGGCGCGCACCGCCAGCTCAAAACCGTCCAGCGTGCCCGGGACGCGCAGGCCTGCGCTGTCGGGAAAGCGGTGTTGCAGCACGCGGTGGATGGCCTCGGGGTCGGCATCCAGGTCCAGCCAGGCGCGCACCCGGCGGACCAGCAATGGCAGCACGCCGTGCAGGCTGTCGCTGACCCGCAGCAGCACATGGTGGCGCGCGGGCACAAAATCCGCCTGCAGCCAGCCCGCATGGGTGGTGGCTCCAACTTTGATAGAAAAAGTGCGGCTTGCGCTTATGGAATCAGCGTGAGAAGCTATGAATTCAATAGCATTCACTTGCCGCTGGGCTAAAAATCGGCCCATGGCCGCGACATCAAACGGTGGGCGGTAACCAAGCTGGATGGCGTGGCCCTGCCCCCGTACGCTGCCCGCACCGCTGCGCCGCAGCTGCGAGGGATTCAGCCCGTAGCGTTCCACAAACACGGTGTTGAAGCGGCGCACGCTGGCAAAGCCGCTGGCCAGTGCAATCTGCGCCACGGGCAGCTGGGTGTCGGCCAGCAGTTGCTTGGCGGTCAGCAGGCGGCGGGTTTGCAGGTACTGCAGCGGCGAGACGCCGAAATGGGTTTCGAATATACGCCGCAGATGCCGGTCGCTGACACCCAGTCGGGCGGCCAGCCCGGGCAGGGCGCTGCCACCCTCGTCGCTCCAGGCTTCGGGCTCGTCCAGCATGCGGGCGGCCTGGTGGGCCAGGATGCTGGTGGCGTCTTGCACCGACCAGGCCAGCGTTTGCGGGGCGAGCTCGGGGCGGCAGCGCAGGCAGGGGCGGAATCCGGCACTTTCGGCCTGGGCGGGGTGGCTGAAGAACCGGCAGTTTTCGCGTCTGGGGGTTTTGACGGCGCAGACCGGGCGGCAGTAGATGCCGGTGGAGGTCACGCCGGTGAAAAAGCTACCGTCAAACCGGGCATCCCGGGCCTGCAGGGCCAGGTAGCAGGCGCTGTTATCGGAGCTGATTTCGGTGGGTTGCATGTCTGGATGGTACGCGAGGCCCGCAGGCAGAGTAGCCGTTTTCGGACCTGTGGACGGCATTGCGGACTTTGCGGTATTTCATGCGCCACGGCCAAGCTTGCCCGGAATCTCGGGGAAAATCGGGCCATGTCACATCAAATCATGGAAGTCCCAGGCTCTGATTGGGAAGGGCGCCAGCCGGTGGAAGCGTTGACCGACACACTGGAGAGCGGCGGCGTACTGTATTTTCCGGCGCTGGCGTTTTCGCTCTCGCAACACGAGCTGCCGCTGCTGCGCCCCGGGCTGCGCGCCCCCAAATCGCGCAATATCAGCCAGCCCGCCCGCGGTGTGGTCAAAGGCGCCCAGGGTACGGTCGAGGAACTGCAGGCCCTGAGCAACATGATGCAGCGTTACCGCCACCAGGCGGTGCAACTGGTGCACGGCTTGTTTCCCCGCTACAGCGCCCATTTGCGGCTGGAGCCCACCAGCTACCGACCCACCGAGGTGGCCACGCGCACCCAGTCGTGGCGGGCGGACGACAAGCGGCTGCATGTGGATGCGTTCCCATCGCGACCCAACCGGGGCGAGCGAATTTTGCGGGTGTTCAGCAACATCAACCCGCTCCAGCAGCCCCGGGTGTGGCGCGTGGGCGAGCCGTTCGAGTCCATGGCCCGGCAGTTTTTGCCCCTGATTCCGGGCTACCGGGCCTGGGAGGCGCACCTGCTGCGCGGCCTGGGCGTCACCAAGTCGCTGCGCAGCGAGTACGACCACATGATGCTGCAACTGCACGACCATTTGAAGCGCGACGCCAACTACCAAAAAAACGCGCCGCAAACCGTGGTCGAATTTGCCGCGGGCAGCACCTGGGTGTGCTTCTCTGACCAAACCTTGCACGCGGTGCTGGGCGGCCAATACATGATGGAGCAGACATTCTTCATGCCGCCCCAGCACCAGTACCGGCCTGATCAAAGCCCGTTAGGCATATTGACCCGTTTGGCCGGACACCCTTTGCAGGGCGCACCGCTTTAATGTGAAGCAACTTTCATGGCGCGGGGTGCTCTGCACCCGAGTCCTTGAGAGTTAGATCGACAACCCAGCGCCTTTGGCCGCCAGCAACACCAGGCTGTTGGCGGGCAGCGGAAAGATGTCTTTGCCCTTGCCCACCCAGCCGCCCAGGCCACGCGGGTGGGTGCTGTCCAGCACCACCTGCCACTGGCCAGCAGGCAGTAGAAAGGGGTCGACGGTGTTGCCTGCGTTGGCCAAGAGCAGCAGCGGGGCCTTGGCCTTGCCGGGTTTGCCGATCAGGCAGCCCAGAGCCCGGTATTGCGGGTCGCGCCAGGCATCGCCTTCCAAGGGTACGCCACTGCCGCGCAGCCACGACAGATCGGGCAGGCCCAGCACGTCGGCCACGCCGCTGTACCAGTGGTTGGCAAAGGGCAGGGCCTGGTGGCGCAAGGCGATCACGCGGCGGGTGAAGGCGATCAGGTCTTCGTCGGCGGCGGCCCAGTCGATCCAGGTGGTCGGGTTGTCCTGGCAATAGGGGTTGTTGTTGCCGCCCTGGGTATGGCCCAATTCATCGCCTGCGCACAACAGTGGCGTGCCTTGCGCTAGCAAAGTAGTAGCGAGCAGGGCACGTTGCAGGTTGCCGCGCAGGGTGATGACGAGTGGGTCGTCGCTGGGGCCTTCGGCACCGCAATTGAAATTGAGGTTGTGGCCGTGGCCGTCGCGGTTGTCTTCCAGGTTGGCCAGGTTGTGGCGTTCGTTGTAGCTGAGCAGGTCGCGCAGGGTAAAACCGTCGTGCGACACCACGTAGTTGACCGACTCGGCCGGGGCACGCTGGCGCGGCTGGTACATGTCGCTGGAGCCGCACAGGCGCTGGGCCATGTCGGCACGGGTGTTGTCGGCCATCGGGGCACCCGAAGCGGCAGCGGTCTGGATCCAGAAGCCGCGCATGCTGTCGCGGAAGTGGTCGTTCCATTCCAGCCAGCCGCGCGGAAAGCCACCGGTTTGGTAGCCGCCGGGGCCGATATCCCAGGGTTCGGCGACCATCTTCACCCGCGACAGCACCGGGTCTTGGGCCACCGCGGTGAAAAAGGCGCTCTTGCGGTCAAAACCGGTATCGGTGCGGCCCAGCACCGGTGCCAGGTCGAAACGGAAGCCGTCCACGTGCATCTCGCCCACCCAGTAGCGCAGGCTGTCGAGCACCATTTGCAGCACCCGCGGCTCGCGCACGTCGATGGTGTTGCCGCAGCCGGAGTAGTTTTCGTAAAAGGCCGGGGCTTCGGGCGGCAGGCGGTAGTAGCTGGCGTTGTCCAGGCCGCGGAAACTGATGGTCGGGCCGCCGTCACCGGCTTCGGCCGTGTGGTTGTAGACCACATCCAGCAGCACTTCGAGCCCGGCAGCGTGCAAGGTTTTGACCATGGCGCGGAACTCGTCGCGGGGCGAGATGCCGTCCACTCCGCTGGCCAGGCGCGGGTCCACGGCGAAAAAACCCAGGGTGTTGTAGCCCCAGTAGTTGCTCAAGCCCATGCCGCTCAGGCGCTCTTCGCTGAGCGAATACTGCACGGGCAGCAGGCTGACGGCGGTAATGCCGAGCTGCTTCAGGTGGTTCACCGAGGCGGGGTGGGCCAGCCCGGCATAGGTGCCGCGCAGAGCGGGCGGGATGTTTTCATTGAGCTTGGAGAAGCCTTTGACGTGGCATTCGTAGAACACCGACTCGGCCAGCGGCACGCGCGGAGCCTGGTCGCCGGCCCAGTCGAACTGGTCGAAGGTGACGCGGGCCTTGAGCGCCAGTGCGGCGTTGTCACGGGTGTCCATGTGGCGCGGGTGCAGCCGGTCGCCCGCAAAATGCTCATCGCGCCATTCAAACTGGCCCACGATGTCGCGGGCGTAGGGGTCGAGCAGAAGCTTGGATGCATCAAAACGGTGCCCCCGGTCGGGCCGCCAGGGGCCATGGGCCCGCAAACCGTACACCAGACCGGGCTGGGCGCCCGGCAGGTAGCCATGCCACACGTCACTGGTGTGGGCAGGCAGCCGGAAGCGGGAAATCTCGTGCTGGCCACTGGGGTCAAAAATGCACACGTCCATGGCCTGGGCATGGGCAGAAAACACCGCGAAGTTGATGCCGGTGCCATCAAAGTTGGCACCCAGTGGCCAGGGCTGGCCGTCTTGCACTTGGAGCAGAGCGGGGCGGCCAGAAGGGACCACGGTAGGGGCAGGGGCAGTTGTCAGGCTTTCCATTCAAGCATCACTGTGGCCAGGGGAGGCAGGTTGAGCACTACGGAATACGGTTTACCGTGCATGGACACTGCCTCAGCAGAAGCCGTGCCAAGTGGCGTACCGACGTTGCTGCCGCCGTAGTGCGCCGAGTCGGTATTGAGCTTTTCGTAGTATGTACCAGCTTGCGGTACACCAAGTCGGTATCCATTCCAGACATTGGGGGTAAAGTTGCACACCACCACGATGAAGCTGGTGTCCTCTACGCCCCGGCGGATGAAGCTGATGACCGAGCGCTCGGTATCGTTGTGCTCGATCCACTCGAAACCGGCGGGTTCAAAGTCTTGCTGGTACAGCGCTGGCGTGTTGCGGTAGAGCTGGTTCAGGTCGCGCACCAGCAACTGCATGCCGGCGTGGGGCGCCTGTTCCAGCAGATGCCAGTCCAGGCTTTGGTCGAAGTTCCATTCGCGGTCTTGCGCAAACTCGCAACCCATGAACAGCAGTTTCTTGCCGGGGTGGCCAAACATGTAGCCCATGAAGGCGCGCAGATTGGCAAATTGCTGCCAGCGGTCGCCGGGCATCTTGTTCAGAAGCGAGCCCTTGCCGTGCACCACTTCGTCGTGCGAGATCGGCAGCACGAAGTTTTCGGTGAAGGCGTACACCAGGCTGAAGCTGATTTCGCCCTGGTGGTGCTTGCGGTAAATGGGGTCGCGCTCCATGTAGGCCAGGGTGTCGTGCATCCAACCCATGTTCCATTTGTAGTGAAAACCCAGGCCTCCGGCATAGGTGGGGCGCGAGACCGACGGGAAAGCGGTGGATTCTTCGGCCAGGGTAATGGCCTGCGGGCGTTCGCCACCCACCACCTCGTTCATGCGCTTCAGGAAGGCGATGGTTTCCAGGTTTTCGCGGCCACCGTGCACGTTGGGAATCCATTCCCCGGCCTTGCGGCTGTAGTCGCGGTAGAGCATGGAGGCCACGGCGTCCACGCGCAGACCATCCACGCCAAAGCGCTCCAGCCAGTACAGGCCGTTGCCCACCAGGAAGTTGCTGACTTCGGTGCGGCCCAGGTTGTAGATGAGCGTGTTCCAGTCGTTGTGGAAGCCCTCGCGCGGGTCGGCGTATTCGTACAGGTGCGTGCCGTCGAAATTGCCCAGGCCGTGCGCGTCGGTGGGGAAGTGGGCAGGCACCCAGTCCAGGATCATGCCCACACCTTCGGCGTGGCAGCGCGCCACGAAGCGCGCAAAACCGGCGGCATCGCCAAACCGGGAGGTCGGCGCATACATGCCGACCGGCTGGTAGCCCCAGGAGCCGTCAAACGGGTGTTCGCTGATGGGCAGCAACTCGATATGGGTGAATCCCATGTCGCGGGCGTAGGGCAGCAAGGTGTCGCCAAGTTCGTCCCAGTCCAGCCACTGGTTGCCTTCCTTGCGGCGCCAGGAACCCAGATGCACCTCGTAGATGCTGATCGGCGCATTCAGCGCATTGGCTTGCTTGCGTGCGGCCGATGGCGGTACAAACGGTGGCAGCTTGGCCACCACGCTGGCGGTCGCGGGGCGCAATTCGGCCTGCAGGGCGTAGGGGTCGGAGCGGGCGGGCAGCAGTTCGCCGCTTCCAGACAGGATTTCGTATTTGTACTTGGCGCCCACTTGCACGCCGGGCAGGAACAGCTCCCACACGCCGCATTCGCGCCGCAGGCGCATCGGGTGGCAGCGACCATCCCAGAAGTTGAAGTCGCCGACCACACTGACGCGGCTGGCATTGGGCGCCCAGACGGCAAACCGGGTGCCCGCCACGCCTTCCATGGTGGTAGGTTGTGCGCCCAGCACCTCATAGGGGCGCAAATGGGTGCCTTCGCCCAGCAGCCACACATCCATTTCGCCCAACACGGTGGGGAAGCGGTAGGGGTCGTCGATGGTGGCGCTGTGGCCATCCGCCCACTGGACCCGCAGGCGGTAGGCAGCACCGGGCGCCAGCGTGACGTCGCCCTCAAAGAAACCCGCCTCGTCCTGCAGGGCCAGCGGCCCCAGCACCGAACCCTTGGCGGACTCCACCACCACGCTTTGCGCGCCAGGCAAGAAGCATCGTACCGAGGTAAGGCCCGTGGCCTGCGCGTGCGGGCCAAGTACCGCAAATGGGTCTCCGTGGCGGGCGCCACAAATCATTTCAACATCAGGGGCGTGCAGCATAAGAACCGATCTAGAGTGGGTTTACATGGAGGGAATCGCGCTATTGCGGTGTTGTCTGTCACCGCATTTCTTTTACAGCGCGTTCGGAGCGTCTGCCGCGATATGCCAGATTTGCTGGGCGTATTCGCGGATGGTGCGGTCGGAGGAGAACACCCCCATACCCGCCACATTGGTGATGGCCTTGGCGCACCAGGCGGACGGCTTGCGGTACAGGTCGTCCACCTGGGATTGGGTGGCCACGTAGGATGCGTAGTCGGCCAGCAGCAGGTAGTGGTCACCGCCCCACAGCATCGAGTCCACCAATGCGCGGTAACGGCCCGGCTCGTCGGGCGAGAACTGGCCACCTGAGATCGCGTCCAGCACCTCCTTGAGAGCCGGTGTGCTGTCGTAGTAGCGCATGGGCTGGTAGCCATGCTGCTTCAAAGCCTGCACTTCGGGGGTTTTCAGGCCAAAGATGAAGATGTTGTCATCGCCCACGTTCTGGCGGATCTCAATGTTGGCGCCGTCGTCGGTGCCGATGGTCAGCGCGCCATTCAAGGCCAGCTTCATGTTGCCGGTACCCGAAGCTTCGGTGCCTGCGGTGGAAATCTGCTCGGACAAGTCCGCACCCGGCATGATGATTTCGGCCACCGACACGCCATAGTTGGGCATGAACACCAGTTTGAGCTTGTCGCCAATGCGGGGGTCGTTGTTGATGACGCTGCCCACATCGTGGATCAGGCGGATGATGGACTTGGCGGTGACATAACTGGAGGCGGCCTTGCCCGCAAAAATCACGGTACGTGGCACCCAGTCTGCTGTTGGATTGGCCAGAATGGCCTGGTACCGGGTAACTACGTGTAAAACATTCAGCAGCTGGCGCTTGTATTCGTGGATCCGTTTCACTTGCACGTCAAACAAGCTATCGGGGCTGACCTTGATGCCGGTGCTCTTTTCGATGGCATTGGCCAGGCGTACCTTGTTGGCCCGCTTGACTTCCATGAAAGCCTTTTGGAAAGCCGCGTCGTCTTTTTTGGCCTTGAGCTTTTGCAACTGGTCCAGGTCCAGGCGCCAGCCCTTGCCCAGGGTGCTGTCGAGCAGATTCGACAGGCCTGGATTGGCCTGGGCCAGCCACCGGCGTGGGGTTACGCCATTGGTCATGTTGGTGAACCGGTCCGGCCAGATGGCGGCGAAGTCGGCAAAAATGGTTTGCACCAGCAGCTCGGAGTGCAGGGCCGACACGCCGTTGACCTTGTGGCTGCCGACGATGGACAGGTTGGCCATGCGCACGCGGCGCTCGCCTTGCTCGTCGATCAGCGACAGGCGCGCCAGGAACGCGTTGTCGCCGGGGCGGTGCTGGGCCGCCATTTCCAGAAACTCCTTGTTGATGCGGAAGATGATTTCCAGGTGGCGCGGCAGCACATGCTGCATCAGGCCCACGGGCCAGGTTTCCAGCGCCTCGGGCATCAGGGTGTGGTTGGTGTACGAGAAGGTCTTGCAGCAGATCGCCCAGGCTTTGTCCCAGGGCATGCCATGCTCGTCGCACAACACCCGCACCAGTTCGGCTACGCCGATGGCGGGATGGGTGTCGTTTAAATGGATGGCCACGTGCTCGGCCAGGTTGTCCAGCGAGGGGTGTTCACGCAGATGGCGCACCACCAGATCCTGGACCGACGCGGACACGAAGAAATACTCCTGCTTCAGGCGCAGTTCGCGCCCGGCGGGTGTGCTGTCGTTGGGGTAGAGCACCCAGGAGATGTTCTCGTACTCGTTTTTCATGCTTGCCGCACGGGCGTAATCGCCGGTATTGAAAGCGTTCAGGTCGATGTGGGCAGGCGCAACCGCCTTCCACAGGCGCAGAGTGCTGACCTTGTCGGTGCCGTGGCCGGGAACCACCATGTCATAGGCCTTGGCGGCGACTTCACCGGCGTTGCGCCAAATGGGCGTGCCGTCGACATGCTCGACCCAGCCGCCAAAGCGCACGGGGTAGCTGATGTCGGCACGGGGAAACTCCCAGGGCGTGCCGTTTTCCAGCCAGGGATCGGGGTATTCCATTTGCGCACCGTTCTGGATGTCTTGCGCAAACATGCCATATTCGTAGCGGATACCGTAGCCAAAGGAGGGCAGACCCACAGTGGCCATGGAATCCAGAAAGCAGGCCGCCAGACGGCCCAGGCCACCATTGCCCAATGCGGCATCGGGTTCGCGGTCCGCTACGGTCTCCAGGGTTTGGGCAAATTTTTGCAGGCCGGCCGCGGCTTCGCCACGGATGTCCAGCGCGCCCAGCGCATTGGACAGGGTGCGGCCCATCAAAAATTCCATCGACAAATAGACCACACGCCGGGCTTTGGCGGCATGGTCGCGGGCCTGGGTTTGGACCCAACGTTGGGACAATTGCTGGCGTGCCACTTGCGACACGGCCAGCATCAAATCATGGGGGGTGGCTTCTGCGGGGCTGACACCGACCGTGTCCAGCAAATGTTGCTCGATGCTGGCTTGAATGGAGGTGGCAGTAGGGGCGATACGCTGGGTCACAGGGGCATCCTTTATGTGGGTTGGCACAAGCCGGAATCCGATGTTCGGATGGCTTTTTTTCTAGTCTAAGCGCTTTGAATGCGGGTACACCGCTTATTTTGAGAATTCTCGCACGAGGTAACCAGCCGGTAACTGTTTTTTAAATCCTCGGATTAAGATGCTGGCGTTAACCAAAAACCCGGTCAACAATTAGCCCAGGAATTGCGCCAGTTTCCCCGTTCGCCCACAAGGTATGCAGGGGCCGACCCGCAAATCCTAATCCCTTCTCTGGAGACAAAAAATGCAGCAAAACAACTTAGCGCTCGGACTGGACCTGCCCAAACGGGCGATTGCACTGGTACTTGCCGGTGGACGTGGCAGCCGATTGATGAACCTGACGGACCGCCGTGCCAAACCCGCGGTGTATTTTGGCGGCAAGTTCCGCATCGTTGACTTTGCGCTGTCCAACTGTTTGAACTCTGGTATCCGCCGCATTGGTGTTATTACCCAGTACAAATCGCATAGTTTGTTGCGCCATATGCAGCGCGGCTGGGCATTTTTGAAAAACGAGATGAACGAGTTTGTCGATCTGTTGCCCGCACAGCAACGCAACGACAACGAAAACTGGTACCGGGGCACGGCCGATGCGGTCTACCAGAACCACGACATCCTGGAGAGCTACGGAGCCGACTACATCGTGGTGTTGGCAGGCGACCACATCTACAAAATGAATTACGCGCTGATGCTGGCCGACCACGTAGCCCAGGGGCGTGAATGCACGGTGGGTTGCATCGCCGTGCCACGTTCGGAGGCCACCGCTTTCGGGGTCATGGCCATCGACGACAACCGGCTGATCACCGAATTCCTGGAAAAACCCGCCGACCCGCCCTCCATGCCCGGCAACCCCGACATGTCGCTGGCCAGCATGGGCATCTACATCTTCAACGCCGCCTTCCTGTATGCCGAGCTCGAACGCGACATGGCCGATCCGACGTCCAGCCACGACTTTGGCAAGGACATCATCCCCCGCGCGGTGCGCAACGGCCTGGCCACCGCCCACCCGTTCTCCATGAGCTGCGTACCCAATGCGGCCGAAGACGAGCCGTACTGGCGCGATGTCGGCACGATTGACGCGTACTGGGATGCCAATATCGACCTGACCGCCACCGAGCCCAAGCTCAACCTGTACGACACCCACTGGCCGATCTGGACCTACCAGGCCCAGCTGCCGCCAGCCAAGTTTGTCCACAACACCGACGACCGACGCGGCATGGCCATCGAGTCGATGGTATCGGGTGGCTGCATTGTGTCGGGCAGCGTGCACCGCTCGGTGCTGTTCTCCAGCGTCAGGGTGCATTCGTATTCCGATGTCAAATGGTCGGTGCTCCTGCCCGATGTACAGATTGGCCGTGGCGCACGCATCAACCGTGCCGTGATCGACCGCGGCTGCGTCATTCCCGACGGCATGGTGATCGGCGAAGACGCGGCATTGGACGCCGAGCGCTTCCACCGCAGTGAAAACGGCATCACGCTGGTCACCTCGGCCATGCTCAAAAAGCTGGCGGGATGAAAGTCCTGCAAGTAGGGGCCGAGGTATTTCCTCTGGTCAAAACGGGCGGCCTGGCCGACGTGCTGGGGGCCTTGCCCCAGGCGCTGGTGGCCGCCGGTGCCGACGTGCGCCTGCTGCTGCCGGGCTTTCCCGCGATCCTGGCGGGCTTGAAAAAGCCGGTCGTGGTCTGCGAGATCGGTGCGGCGTTTGGCGCGGCGCGGGTGCGCCTGCTGCGCGGCACCATCGCCGCCAGCGGCATTTCGGCCTATGTGGTCGATGCACCTTATTACTACCAGCGCACGGGCAATCCGTACCTGGGGGCCGACGGACTGGAGTGGTCCGACAACGCCCAGCGCTTTGCCCTGCTGGGCTGGGTGGCGGCGCATGTGGCCGCCGGTGGGCTCGATCCCGCCTGGACCCCGGACGTGCTGCACGCCCACGACTGGCACGCGGGCATGGCCTGCGCCTACCTGGCGGCCAACCAGTCGGCCACGGTGGCCACCGTCTACACCGTGCACAACCTGGCCTACCAGGGCCTGTTCGATGCCAAGGACTTCCATCTGCTGGGCCTGCCTGTGCGATTCATGGACCCGACCCGGCTGGAATACCACGGCAAGTTCTCGTTCATGAAAGCCGGGCTCACCCATGCCCAGCGCGTGACCACGGTCAGCCCCAGCTACGCAGCCGAGATCGCCACCACCGAGTTTGGTTGCGGCCTGGACGGCGTGGTGCGCTCCCGCGGCGCCGACGTGTCGGGCATTCTGAACGGCGTGGACGACGCTGTATGGGACCCGGCCGCCGACAAAGACATCACCACCCCGTACTCCGCCAGCCAATTGGCGGGCAAGGCGGTGTGCAAGGCGGCGCTGCAAAAAGAGCTGGGTCTGCAAGTGGATGCCACCCGGCCCCTGTTCACCCTGGTAAGCCGACTGACCCAGCAAAAAGGCCTGGACCTGGTGCTGGACGCGATTCCCGAGATGCTGGCTGCCGGTGCGCAACTGGCGGTGCAGGGCAGTGGCGATGCCGCGCTGGAAAAGGCCTTCACCGAAGCCGCTGCAGCCCACCCGGGACAGGTGGCTGTGCGTCTGGGGTATGACGAAAAGTTTGCCCACCAGATGATTGCCGGGGCCGATGCCATGCTGGTGCCGTCCCGGTTTGAACCTTGCGGGTTAACGCAGCTCTACGCCCTGCGCTACGGCACCGTGCCGGTGGTGCGCCGGGTCGGCGGGCTGATCGACACGGTGGTGGACACCAGCGAGGCCAGCCTGCAGGACGACACGGCCACGGGTTTCATGTTCGGACCGGCCAACAAGGAAGCCCTGGCCCTGGCGGTGCACCGTACCGTGCAGGCTTTCGGCCAGCCAGCGGTGTGGGCGCAACTGCAACAGCGCGGCATGGCGCAAAACTTCTCCTGGGCGGCGGCGGCCACGCAATACCTGGCCTTGTACGAAACCTTGTGCCAGCCCGCCAAAGCCCCGGCCACGGCTAAAAAGTAGCCAAAAAGTGCCGGGCGGGAGCCTGCCGGAAATGCATGCATTGCGTGACTACAATTCCGGCAGTCCATCCGACCGTCCTCTGCGAGGATGGTCGGGTCTTTGATTTACCTACTCCCCTCACACCATGCACATCGCCAGCTCCATCTTCAAAGCCTACGATATCCGCGGCATTGTTCCCACCACGGTGACCGAAGCCGTTGCCGAAGGCATTGGCAAGGCCTTTGGCACGATTGCCCTGGCAGAGGGTGAAACCACGGTGGCGGTGGGGCGCGATGGCCGCCTGAGCGGCCCGGCGCTGGTGGCAGCGCTGATCCGCGGCCTGGTGGCCGTGGGTGTCGAGGTGATCGACGTGGGCACCGTGACCACGCCTTTGCTGTACTTTGCGGCCAACACCCTGTGCCGCAGCGGCATCCAGGTCACTGGCAGCCACAACCCCAAGGACTACAACGGCTTCAAGATGGTCATGGGTGGCCGCGCCATCCATGGCGACGAAATCCAGGCCATCCGCCGCATGATGGAAGCCGAGACCTGGCTGCCCAAAACTGGTGGCTCGGTGCGCAGCGTGGACGTGCTGCCCGCCTACACCGCCCGCATCGTGTCCGACATTAAATTAGCCCGGCCGATGAAGATCGTGGTCGATTCCGGCAACGGCATTGCGGGCGCATCGGCCCCCGACATCCTGCGCGCCATCGGCTGCGAGGTGATCGAACTGTTCAGCGAGGTGGACGGCAACTTCCCCAACCACCACCCCGACCCCAGCAAGCCCGAGAACCTGCAGGACCTGATCGCCGCCCTGAAAACCAGCGGCGCCGAGCTCGGCCTGGCTTTTGATGGCGACGGCGACCGCCTGGGCATCGTCACCAAAGACGGCACCAACATCTACCCCGACCGCCAGATGCAGCTGTTCGCCGAAGACGTGCTGCGCCGCGTCCCCGGCGGCACCATTTTGTTCGACGTGAAGTGCTCGCAGCGCCTGGCCCCGGCCATTGCCGCTGCCGGTGGCCACCCGCTGATGTTCAAAACCGGCCACTCCCTCATCAAAGCCAAGATGAAAGAAATCGAAGCGGCCGGCGGCCAAGCCCCGCTGGGTGGCGAAATGAGCGGCCACATCTTCTTCAAGGAGCGCTGGTTTGGCTTCGACGACGGCACCTACGCGGGCTGCCGCCTGCTGGAAATCGTCAGCCAGTCGCCCGATGCCAATGTGGTGCTGAACGGCTTGCCGACCAGCTTCTCCACCCCCGAGCTGAACGTCGTCTGCGCAGAGGGCGAGCCGCCCGAGGTGGTCGCCAGGGCCCTGGCGATGGTGGACTTTGCGGCGCCCGCCGTGGTCAGCACGATTGACGGCCTGCGGGTGGATTGGCCCGATGGCTTTGGCCTGGTCCGCGCCAGCAACACCACGCCAGTGCTGGTGCTGCGTTTTGAAGGCCACACGCCCGAGGCGTTGGAGCGCATCCAGACCGACATGCTGGCCCTGCTGCGCCGCGCCAAGCCCGATGCCACCCTGGCGGCCAGCGCACACTGATGCCTGTCGCAGGACGAGGGCAGGGCATGCGGGTTTTGATCGTCAAGCTGTCGTCTTTTGGCGACGTGGTCCAGACCCTGCCTACGCTGCACGACATGCGCCAGGCCTTTCCCTTGGCCACTTTTGACTGGGTGGTCGAAGAGGCCTTTGCCCCGTTGCTGCAGGCGCACGTGCCCCGACTGGGCCGGGTCATTCCGCTGGCCCAGCGACGCTGGCGCAAATCCCCGTTCAGCGCCAGCGTACGGGCCGAAAAGGCGGCCTTCACCCAGACCCTGCAGGCCGAAGCCTACGACGTGGTGATCGACTTCCAGGGCCTGATCAAATCGGCCCTGGTGGCCCGCCAGGCCCGGCTCGCGCCCGGCGGCTGGCGTGCCACCTACGGCAATGGCAGCGAAGACTGCGGTTTTGAATGGCCGGTGCGCTTCATGGTGCAGCGCCCCCAGCCCATGCCGCCGCGCATCCACTCGCTGCAGCGTTACCGCCGCCTGGCCGCGCTGGCGCTGGGCTACCCGCCGCGGGAAGACGGCATTGCCTACGACGAATTGCAGATTACCCCGGTGCAGCCCGACGGCAGCGTCATGCTGGTGCATGGCACCACCCGGGTGGAGAATGAATGGCCGCTGGACCACTGGGTGCAGACGGGTCAGCGTCTAGCGGCCCAAGGCTTGCCCGTCAGCGTGCCGCAGGCGAATGCATATGAAGAAAAATTTGCCCGCCAGCTCTGCCAGGCGATTGGCCCAAAGGCCCGCATGCTCCCGCGCATGGGTTTGGCCGCGCTGGCCGCGCAAATGGCGGGCTGTGTGGGCGTGGTGGGGGTAGATTCGGGCCTGAGCCATCTGGCCGTGGCATTGAACCTGCCGCATGTGCAGATTTTCAGCCAGCCACGCATTTGGCGCGCTGGCCCGCTGGGCAACCCCTACCAGGTGGGCGTGGGCGGTGCAAGGGCTCCCGATGTAGACACCGTGTGGCAGGCATGGCAAGCTGTGTGGAGCGTGTTCCACAACCCCCAGGCGATTGCGGCATGAACGTTCTGATTGTCAAACTCTCCACCTTGGGAGACGTGGTACATGCCATGCCGGCAGCGCAAGACATCTTGCACGCGTTTCCAGGTGCGTTGGTGGACTGGGTGGTGGAACCCGACTTTGCCCCGCTGGTGCGCCGCTGCGCCGGTTTGCACCGGGTGATCGAATGCGACCTGAAGCGCTGGCGCGAGACGGTGTTCACCGCCGACACCCGCAATGCCTGGCGGGCCTTTTCATCCGACTTGCAGTACGAATGCTACGACGCCGTGCTGGACCTGCAGGGCATCAGCAAGTCGTCTCTGGTGGCCAAGATGGCGCGGCTGGGTGCGGACGGCCTGCGCTACACCCTGGCCAACCAGACCGAAGGCGTGGCCTTCGAGGCCCCCACCCGCTGGATTGCCGATGTGGCCGTGCCGGTAGAGTCGCACCTGCACGCCGTGGACCAGTCGCGGGTCATGTGTGCCCGCTCGCTGGTGTACGCCTTGCCAGAAAATGTATCTTTTGGGCTTCTAGCGCACGCCGATAAAGCACGACGCGCTACTAAAACAATAGTAAATCAGTTTTTTGACGTGGGCCATGTGGAAGCCAATCCCATCGTGGCATTTCTGCACGGCAGCACCCGCGCCGACAAAAGCTGGCCCGAGGCCCATTGGCTGGAATTGGGCCACCGCCTGAATGACCTGGGCTACACCGTGGCGTTTGCGCATGGCAACGACGACGAGCAGTGGCGCAGCGAAAGCATTGCCAACCGCCTGAACCAGGCCGTCGTATGGCCCCGCATGGCCCTGGGCGCCCTGACCGATGCACTGGGTGAATGCGTGGGCGTGATCGGCGTCGACAACGGCACCAGCCAGATCGCCACCGCGCTGGACCTGCCCCTGGTGAAGATCTACAACTTCGACACCGTCTGGCGTACCGGCCCGCAGAACCGCGACCACCAGCTCAGCGTGTTTGCCGACCCCACGCCATCCGTCAATGCCGTGTGGAACGCCTGGATGCAAGCCTCCGCGCTGGCTGCGTTGCGGGATTCTGCGCATTGATTTTGCGTCTGTATTCCCTGCTGGTCTGGCTGGCGATCCCCTTGCTGCGCCGCAAGCTGCGCGCCCGCGCCCGGGCCGAGCCCGGCTATGCCGTGGCGGTGCCCGAGCGCTTTGGCCACTACCAGCAGCCGCCCGGCCAGGGCTTTGTGTGGGTGCACGCCGTCTCGCTGGGCGAAACCCGGGCCGCAGCGATTCTGCTGGCCGCCTTGCGCCGCGAGATGCCCGGCATGCGGCTGTTACTGACACACGGCACCGCCACAGGCCGGGCCGAAGGCCAGGCGCTGCTGCAGCCGGGTGACGTGCAGGTCTGGCAACCCTGGGACAGCGCGGGCGCGGTGCGGCGCTTTGTGCGGCATTTCCAGCCCCGCATCGGCATCCTGATGGAGACCGAAATCTGGCCCAACTTGCTGGCGGCCTGCCGGGCCGCAGGCGTGCCGGTGGTGCTGGCCAACGCCCGGCTGAGTGCCAAATCGCTGCGCCAGGCGCAGCGGCTGTCGGCCTTATCGCGGCCAGCGTACGGCGTACTGGCCGCTGTGTGGGCGCAAACCACCGCCGATGCCCAGCGCCTGGCCGAGGCGGGCGCTGCGGCACCCGTGGTGCTGGGCAATCTGAAGTTCGATGCGACGCCCGACGCCGGGCAACTCGCTGCCGGACGGGCATGGCGCGGGGCAGGGCGCCCGGTGGTGCTGCTGGCCAGCGCCCGGGAAGGCGAAGAGCTGCTTTTACTGCAATATTTACAGTCTTTTCGGCCTCTAGCGCTTATTCCATCAGCGGGAGCAGCTCCTAAATTAGGAGTATTTGACGTGCAGTGGCTGATCGTGCCGCGCCACCCGCAGCGCTTTGATACCGTGGCGGACCTGGTGGTGGAGCACGGTTTCAGCCTGTCGCGGCGCAGCCAGTGGGCCGGGGAGCCCGAGCCTGCCGACGTGTGGCTGGGCGATTCGCTGGGCGAAATGGCCCGCTATTACGGCCTGGCCGACGTGGCTTTTCTGGGCGGCAGCTTCGCCCCGCTGGGCGGGCAGAACCTGATCGAGGCGGCGGCCTGCGGCTGCCCGGTGCTGATGGGACCGTCGACCTTCAATTTTGCCGAAGCCGCCGAGCTGGCCGAAGCCGCCGGGGCCGCCTGCCGCGTACCCGACATGCCCGCCGCCGTGGCCCAGGCCCTGGCCTGGCTGAATGCCCCCCAAACCCTGGCGCAGGCGGCGGCTGCCGGGCCGCAGTTTGCCAGTGCGCACCAGGGTGCGGCCCGGAAAACCGCTTTGGCGGTGAAAGAAGTTTTTAGATAAAAAGTGCTGCCTGCGCTTATGGGATCAGCGTAAGCAGCTCACTTATCCATAGCAACCAGCGTGCTGGCGGATAAATCGGCCTCCAGCGTGCGGCGCTCGTCGAACACGAAGCAACTGCCCTGGTAGTGGGAGCCGTCGGTTTCCTCGAAGTATTTGAGGATGCCACCTTCGAGTTGGTAGACGTGGTCCAGCCCTTCTTCGCGCATCAGGATCGCGGCCTTTTCGCAGCGGATGCCGCCGGTGCAGAAGCTGACCACGGTTTTGCCCTGCAGCTCCGCCTTGTGTTCGCGCAATGCAGCGGGGAAATGGCTGAACTTGTCGATGCGCCAGTCGACGGCTCCGGTAAACGTACCGTGGTCTACCTCGAAGGCGTTGCGCGTGTCCAGCGTGACCACGGGGCGGCCCTGATCGTCCATGCCCTGGTCGAGCCAGCGCTTGACGGTGGCGGCATCCACCGCAGGGGCACGGCCCGCGCTGGGCTGGATGGCCGGGTGGTCCATGCGGATGATTTCATTTTTCACCTTCACCAGCATTTTCTTGAACGGCTGGGTCGCCGACCAGCTTTCCTTGGGGGCGATGTCGGCAAAGCGCGGGTCGGCGTGCAAGCGGGCGATGAAGTTGCGCACGGCGGCCTCGGGTGCGGCCAGAAACAGGTTGATGCCCTCACTGGCCAGGAGGATGGTGCCTTTGAGCTCCAGCGCCGTGGCCCAGCCGTGCAGCAAATCGCGCAGGGCAGGGGCATCGGGCAGGGAGACGAATTTGTAAGCGGAGATGTTGAGGATGGAGTTCACCCCCTGATTTTAGTTAGCCCGGCAGCGCTTCTGCAGCACCGGCTTCCAGGCGGAAGGCGCTGACCAGGCTGGTCAACCCCAGGGCCGAGCGCTTGAGGTTCTCGGCCGAAGCAGCGCTTTCTTCCACCAGCGCCGAGTTTTCTTGGGTCATCTGGTCCAGCCGGGCCACGGCTTCGTTGATTTGGCCTATGCCCTGGCCCTGCTCGGAGGCGGCGGCAGTGATCTCGGCAATGATGTCGCTCACGCGCTGCACCTGGTGGACGATCTCGGTCATGGTGGTGCCAGCCTCCTGTACCAGTTTGCTGCCGGATTCGACCCGGCCTACGCTGGCATCGATCAGGGCCTTGATCTCTTTGGACGCCTCGGCGCTGCGTTGGGCCAGCAGACGTACTTCGCTGGCCACCACGGCAAAACCACGCCCCTGCTCACCGGCCCGGGCGGCTTCCACCGCCGCATTCAGCGCCAGGATATTGGTCTGGAACGCAATGCTGTTGATCACGCCGATGATGTCGACGATCTTGCGCGAGCTGTCGTCGATGCCCTGCATGGTGGTCACCACCTGGCCCACCAGTTGGCCGCCGCGCGCGGCCACGGTCGCAGCCGACGCGGCCAGCTGGTTGGCCTGGCGGGCGGATTCGGTGTTTTGCGCCACGGTGGCGGTAAGCTGCTCCATGGCGGCGGCAGCTTCTTGCAGGCTGGCGGCGGTGCTCTCGGTCCGGGTACTCAGGTCCATACCGCCGTGGGCGATTTCGGCGCTGGAGTACTTGATCTCTTGCGACGATGTGCGCACTTCGCCCACCATCTGGCGCAAGGCCGTCTGCATGGCCATCAGCGCCTCCTGCAGGGTCCCAATTTCGTCGGTGCGGGTGCGCCGAATGTCGGCGAACAGGTTTCCCGCAGCCACTTCCTGGGCAATGCGGGTGCAATGGGCAATGGGTTGGCGGATGCTGGCCAGCACCGGACGAGACACCCCGACCAAGACCATCAGTGCTGCAGCCAGCACGACCCACGAGGTGCTTGCAACCTCTTTGCCTGTAGCAGTGAAGGCCGCAATCGTGCTGTCGGCCAGTTTGTTGCCTTCCTCCACGGTTTCATCCACCCCGGCCCGGTGTTCCAGGTACAGCGCTTGGGCCCGCACCAGTTGTTCATGGGCCGCTGCCGTATCGTTCTTGGCCAGTGCGGGCATTACCCCGTCACGCGCTGCGGCAATGAATTTCTGTGCTGCCTGGTGCTGGCGGCCAAGCAGTTGCTTCTCCAGACCATACGGTGGATTTTCCGTCCAGTAAGCGACCCGTTTCTCGTACCCACGTACCAGGTTGGCCACCTGTTTTTGCGCCTCGTCTAAGGGCATGGTGCCTTCCACCGCTTGTGATAGCACCAGTCGCAATTCAATCAGATAAAGCGGTGGCGGCAAGATATCGCCCACCACGTCTTTGGTCACAAAGGTTTTTTTTGCCATGTCGTTGAGGCGGTTGAAGCCCACGTACGACTGTATGGCGATGACCAGGGCGGCCAAGATGCCAACGGCGGCTAGTAGAAGAGTGGAGCTGCGGATAGATCGGAACATTGAGGTACCCCATAAAGGTTTGAAATCTTTGGATCGCGCTGCTTTGCGAAAAGCATATTTATGATTGTAAGCATTAATATCATTTTTGCAAATGATATTAATCATTTTGACAATCCATGCTTCACGGACCCTGTCCATGCCGCTCCGGCCGAGCGGACCTCGCCACTTAAAATGGCCGGATGTTTGTCCACCTCCGCCTCCATACCGAATTTTCTGTCGTTGACGGCACCAACCGCATCGACGACACCGTCAAGGTAGCCGCCAAAGACCAGCAACCCGCGCTGGCCATCACCGACCTGAGCAACCTGTTTGGTGCGCTCAAGTTTTACAAGGAAGCCCGGGGCAAAGGTGTCAAGCCGGTCATTGGGGCGGAGATTTTCCTGGAAGGGCAGGGCCTGGATGCCACGGCTCTGTCACGCGTCATCGTGCTGGTGCAAAACAAGCAGGGCTACCTGAACCTGTCGGAGCTGCTGGCCCGCGGCTTTACCCAGAATATTGTCAAAAACCAGGCGGTGATCAAATTCGCCTGGCTGCACGAGCTCAATGCGGGCCTGATCTGCCTGGCCGGTGCCCAGGCCGGGCCGGTGGGCCAGGCCCTGGTGCAGGGCGATACCGTACGGGCCGATGCCATGGCCAGCCAGCTGGCGGCCTTGTTCCCGCAACGCTTCTACATCGAGCTGCAGCGCGCTGGCCGCCCCGACGACGAAGCCCATGTGGTGGCCGCTGTACAACTGGCGGCCCGCCTGCAACTGCCCGTGGTGGCCACCCACCCGGTACAGTTCACCGAAGAGTCCGACTACGAGGCGCACGAGGCCCGCGTCTGCATTTCGGACGGCGAAATCCTGGGCAACCAGCGCCGCGTGCGCCGCTTCACCCGCGAGCAGTATTTCAAGTCCAGTGCGCAGATGCTGGCGCTGTTTGCCGACATTCCCTCGGCCATAGCCAACACGCTGGAGATCGCCAAGCGCTGCAACCTGACCCTGGTGCTGGGCAAACCGCAGTTGCCTGACTTTCCCACGCCCCTGGTCGATGGCGTGCGCATGAGCCCCGAAGATTACTTCCGCTACGCCTCGCACGAGGGCCTGAAAGAGCGCTTGCTGCACCTGTACCCGGATGCGGCCAAGCGCGAAGAGGTGCGCCCCGGCTACATCGAGCGGCTGGAGTTCGAGATCAACACCATTTTGAAAATGGGGTTCCCCGGCTACTTTCTGATCGTGGGCGACTTCATCAACTGGGCCAAGAAAAACGGCTGCCCGGTGGGGCCGGGCCGGGGTTCCGGTGCAGGCTCTTTGGTGGCCTACGCGCTGAAGATCACCGACCTGGACCCGCTGCAGTACAAGCTGCTGTTCGAGCGGTTTTTGAACCCCGAACGGGTGTCCATGCCCGACTTTGACATCGACTTTTGCCAGGGCAACCGCGACCGGGTGATCGACTATGTGAAAGAAAAGTACGGCAAAAACGCCGTCAGCCAGATCGTCACCTTCGGCACCATGGCAGCCCGCGCGGCCATCCGCGACGTGGGCCGGGTGCTGGACCTGAGCTACTCGTTCTGCGACGGCATCAGCAAGCTGATTCCCAACAAGCCCGGCATGTCGGTCACGCTGCAGTACCCACCGGCCACCAAGAAGGAGGGCGACAAGAACAACTACGCCATCGAGATGGAGCCGGTGCTGGCCGCCCGCATCGAGGCCGAGGAAGACGTGCGCACCCTGATCGAGATGGCGCAAAAGCTCGAAGGCATGACCCGCAACGTCGGCATGCACGCCGGGGGCGTGCTGATTGCGCCGGGCAAGCTGACCGACTTTTGCCCGCTCTACCAGCAACCCGGCAGCGAATCGGCGGTGAGCCAGTTTGACAAGGACGACGTGGAGGCCATCGGCCTGGTGAAGTTCGACTTCTTGGGCCTGGCCACGCTGACGATTCTGGAGATTGCCAAGGACTTCATCGTCGCCCGCCACAAGGGCCAGGAGAACTTTGCGTTCGAGAACATCCCGCTGGACGACGCCAAGACCTACCGCCTGTTCTCCGAGGGCAAGACCGAGGCAGTATTCCAGTTTGAAAGTACCGGCATGCAGCGCATGCTGAAAGACGCCAAACCCACCCGCCTGGAAGACCTGATCGCCCTGAACGCGCTGTACCGGCCTGGCCCGATGGACCTGATCCCCAGCTTTGTGGCACGCAAGCACGGCCGCGAAGTGGTGGAGTACCCGCACCCGCTGGTGGCCGAGATGCTGAGCGAGACCTACGGCATCATGGTCTACCAGGAGCAGGTGATGCAGACCGCGCAGATCCTGGGCGGCTACTCGCTGGGCGGTGCCGACATGCTGCGCCGCGCCATGGGTAAAAAGAAGGCCGAGGAAATGGCCGAGCACCGCGCCATCTTCCGCGCCGGTGCCGCCAAAAACGACATCAATGAAGCCAAGGCCGATGAAATCTTCGACCTGATGGAGAAGTTTGCGGGCTACGGCTTCAACAAGTCGCACGCTGCCGCCTATTCGCTGCTGGCGTACCACACCGGCTGGCTCAAGGTGCATTACTGCGCTGAGTTTTTCTGCGCCAACTTGACGGTGGAAATGGACGACACCGACAAGCTCAAACTGCTGTTTGAAGATGCCGGCAAGATGGGGCTGACGTTTGAGCCACCCAACGTCAACCTGGGCCGCCACCGCTTCGAGCCCGTCACCGACAAAATCATCCGCTACGGCCTGGGTGCCGTCAAAGGCACGGGTCAGCAGGCGATTGAGGCCATCGTGGCAGCGCGCGAAGCGGGTGGGGCGTTTACCAGCCTGTTTGACTTCTGCGTGCGGGTGGACAAGTCCAAGCTGAACAAGCGCACCGTCGAGGCGCTGATCAAGGCCGGGGCGTTTGACGCGATCGAAATCAACCGCGCGGCGCTGATCGCCTCGGTCGACCGTGCCTTCGCCTTTGCCGCCGCCACACTGGCCAACGCCAACCAGGGCGGCTTGTTCGACATGGACGACAGCCACGGCTCCAGCACCCAAGAGCCCGAGTTGGTCGAAACCCCGATGTGGGGTATCAAGGAACGCCTGACGCTGGAGAAGACCGCGGTGGGCTTTTATTTGTCGGGCCATTTGTTCGACGAAGTGCGCAAAGAGGTGCGCCGCTTTGCCAAACGCGACCTGGCCGACGCGGTGGACAGCCGCGACACGGTCATGTTTGCGGGCATCGTCAGCGATCTGCGCGTCATCAACGGCCAGCGCGGCAAGATGGGCCTGTTCCGGCTGGACGACGGCACCGGCATGGTCGATGCGCGGGTCAGCGACGCGCTGATGCAGGCAAACAAGAATCTGTTCAAGGACGACGAACTCATCATCGCCATGGGCCGGGTGCAAACCGACCGGTTTGGCGGCGGCGGCCTGCAGATGAACATCACCGAAGCCTGGGACTTGGCCACGGCGCGTTGCCGCTACGCCAAGTTCCTGCGCCTGCAACTGCCACCCAACGCGACGGGCTCCGGGCTCGACATCGCCCAATTGGTACGGGATTTCCCGCCGCGGCCCGAAACCACCGAGCAAGGTGATGTGCGCCACGGCTTACCGGTACGCCTGTCGGTCCAGCGCCAAACCGCCCAAGGCAGCGCCGTGGCGGTGTTGCAACTGGGCGAACAGGCCCGTTTTTACCCGACCGATGCAGCCCTGGCGTACTGCCAGGCGCAGGCAGCAGAAGCCGTGGTGGCGTACGAAGACTGAACCATCCCATTCCCGTGTTGGCGTTTGCGCACGCCGCGGGGATGGAAAGCTGCGTGCCAACGGATCGGAAGCTGTTAGTGCAGGCGGTGTAGGGGGTGTAGGGGGTGTAGGGGCAAGAGGTGAGCGTATTGCGAGGATGCAGAAAGCGATGATAGTGATCACCGTGCAGTCTTTGTTACTTAACATAATATACATCGTATCAAGTAGGGCGATGGCATGGTAACCGGCAACTAAGCGTCCCCGTCAGTGAGTTTTTTATCGCACTGACGGAATTTATAGTTTGCAACTATGGATGCGCCAAATGCCTAAAGAACGAACCCGCCCAACCGTGGACCTAAGCTATATTTTTTACAACCTGCGCACCGTTCGCGATGCAAAGACCCGCCGATCTTGGCAGCGCCGGGCGCGCATAGCGCTGGACCTCCTTGACTTTCTTACCCCAGCAGAACGCCACGAAATTACCTGCGTGTGGAGTAAGCAGGACTGCGACAAATACGACTCACCAGCGATGAACAAGCTTCAAGCGCGCTTGCGCGGCAAGCCGACACCAACCCGTTCGCGGCATGACTGGGAATACAAGCCAGCGTCCAGCGCCATCCGCGCCGGGTTCGATGCCCACGGCCAAAAAATCCCGCGCACAAAAAAGCCGGGCTTGGTTACCCGGCTCGACTTTGGCCCGGCTGCAAACGAGCCTTGGCCTGTATTGCAGCTTTCCCTTATCGGCTGACCGCTGCCCGACGGGCTACCGCGTGTAGCCTGCGCAGGCCCCAGCGTTCACACCGCCCTTGCACTCGCGCCGCAAGCGTGCATCCCGCTGCGTCTGCGTCTCTCCGCCCGGCAGTCGGTCCCGTGATACCGCCACTTTGGTGCAGTGCAAGCCGCCACGCGGCCCCGTCCAGCAACCCGACGCATCCACCGGATGCGCAGCCGCCCACGCCCCCGAAACTGCGAAATATGCCGCCACGACCACAAGGCGCTTTGTAAAGATAGTCAATTTTCACCCCTTCGCCCCAGCAGGGCACACGAACACACCAAACACCCCCGCTACGTCCGCAGCAGGCCAAAGCCATAAACGAAATATCCAGCCATCCGGTGCACAGGCTCGCAAAACTGGTTTTCCCAAAAGTCGTTTTCCTGCACCCCACCGCAAGCAGTCAATTTACAACTTTACAAAGCCCTGTTTTTCAATTTTGAAAAGCTTACCGCTGTCTAGTTCTACGTTTCAAAGGGCACCTTCAAGAACCATCCAACCTTCAATATATTGGCTTACCGCCTTGATTCCCGAAAAACCCGGCGTTAGCAATAATCACCGATATTTTTGGTTAGTTTTTAACAGCCGTTAGCAATATTTCGGCAAAAAATTTACCCGAAAAATGGTTCCGTTAGCAATATTCCTGCACAAATTTACGGGCAAAAATGTCCACGTTAGCAATAAGCTGCCGTGAAAAAATTTCCAAGAGTTTCCGGGATTGAAAGCCGTTCTGCGTCCGGCAGAACGGCATAGACGCGCATTGCACGCGCCGCTGATGGGTCAGGTCCAAACCTGTTTATGAGTGCGCCGATAACGCGCCTGATTAATTCGGTTCATCACTTTTTTCTGATCTATCTTTTGCTGATAGCCCGCCTGCGTGAACGCTGCGTTCTTGCGCACCCTGCGCATGAGGTACTTGCTTATCAACGCCGCACCCCGGCCCGTTTCAATCTCGTGTTTGATGCCCGCCTCTATGGCCGACTTCAAACCCGCCGAAAGCACGGACCCCAGGTCTATCCCCAGGTCTAGGGACAGGTCCACCGACAGCTTTTTATCTATGGCCGACGTGATGCCGCTGGGGGTCAGGTGCTCGACTTCCAGCCCGGTGCGTTCGCTGATGACTTGCGCCATGGTTTCGCTTGTCAGTGGTCCGTCTGGCAGCGGCACCCCGGCGCGCTCAAACATGTTCCTGATCTTTGGCTCGAAGCGTTCAAGCGCCCGCGTGGTTAGCCGTTCCTCCAGCACTGCCGACAGCCCGACCCAAGAGCCCGTATTCTGGTGATGGTCAAACGCCGCGTCTACCAGATCATTCAAGATGCCCGCCGTGGCGCGGGCCGTTGCGATCTTGTCCATTATTTCAACTCCCAAACTCGTTTGTGCGATGCGCGGTAGCGCGCCTGCCGTTCCCGGTTGCTGATGGCCTTTTTGGTCCATATGTAGGGCTTGTCCCGGCCCGGCTGGTATCCCGGTGGCACGGGCGCGCCGGACTCCGCCGCTTTCTTGTTTGCCTCGCGGATTTTTTGCACCATCTTCACCAGCGGTAGCGCGCCGTCTATCAAGTCGCCGCCACCCTCCCCCACCTGTTCAATCACGCGGGCGCTTACGTAGTCCCGCAGCGCCTGTTTCATGCCGTCCACGTCCAGGGTCTTAATATCCAGCCCGGTTTTCTGCACGGCGGTCAGCAAGGCCACTTTGTGCAGGTCTTTTTTTACGGCATCGCGGTTGAAAATATCGGTCAACTGCACGCCGGTATTGGCAAGCGGCCCGGCATTGATGGCCGCTGTTATGGCTTCTTTATTGAATCCGTTTTCAGGGTCCAAGGCCAACCCCATTGTTTCAAAGGCCTTTTGAAGTGCCCACTTCTCAACATCTTTGCCGTAGGACTCGACCACACGATCAATGATGTGCCTGCCTACATCGGTCTGATTCGCCACAACGATTGCGGCAACGATGGGCGCGAGGATGGCGGCAGCGGCTGCAATTACAGGTACTGGCATGGCTTACCCCATCTTGCGCAGGTATGCGCCTCGGACATTTAGGGCTGTTCCGTGCCCATAAGTCAGGCCCAAGCCGATCATCGGATTTTCGCCCGACACCGCCAACGGTCCCGCCCTGGTGGTCCCTGTTTCCACACTCGACCAAGCCACCACCGCCCCGCCATCTTCCACCACGATGATGAACTTGGAGATGCAAAACCCTGCACCATCAAACACACAAGGCACATCGTTTTGCAGCAGCCCTACCGTGTTGTTTTCCCCACCACCCACGAGCCCCACGCGCACGTCCACAGAGGCGTAAGCCTGCATTACCATGGCTCCCTCGTACGTTCCCTGCGCCACTGGCGTGATCAAGGCGATAGGCACAATCTCCGTATAGTCGCCCTCCCTCACGGTGTGCAGGTTCATTACCGCACCCACCGCGTCGCCACCGCCACCGCCACCGCCACCGGCTCCCGCAGCGCCAGCAGGCCCTACCGGGCCAGCCGGGCCAGCTTGGCCAGCTGGCCCCGGCACTCCGCCACCAAGCGCCAGCACCTCCCCGGTTTCCGTTTTCACGGACGGCACTCCGTCCGCGTCGATGAACAGCATGCGCCGCCCCACGTCTGGCACAGGCACTGCACCAGCCGCCACCATCCCCATATCTAAAGCACTCATAGCGCCCCCAATCGAATCACACCGTTCAGAACCAGCAGCCCGCGCACCATAAAATTGCGCGTCACCACCATGCAAAGGCCCTCGGCCACGACGACGCGCACGCCGCCGGGCACGCTGTAGCGGACCATGTTTACCGCCTTGCGGTCCAACAGACTAGCGTTCGCCACGGACCACCCCCACCGCCGCCGCGTGGTCGCGCAGCTTGTCGATCTGCACGCCCTGCGCTACGACAATTTCACGCACGCCGTTCACGCGCTCCGACAAGGCAGCGAAGTCCGACCGCATGCCCGCGTAAATCCCGGCCCCCGTTACCATGGTGGTAAGCAGCTGGAAGACGAAGCCCGGCGGCAGGCGACTCACGACGACACCCCCGGCGCTGCCCCCGTTTCCCGTTTCGCCACAGCGACAGCCCCGCATACCGCAGTTAACAGGCTCAAGGCTGCGCTGTACTGCGGAACCACCAGCGCCGCCGCCTGCAAGACCGAAGCAAGCCCGGCCCAGCTCGACGGCTCAGCCGCCACCTTTTTGATTGAATCCATTTTTTACCCCTTGTCGTTTTGAAAATGCGGATAGTCCGGCGTGCGCCACCGCCCGCCCCAGGTCAGACCCGCCGCTTCGCCCAGCGCGCCCAGGCGCTGCCATAGCTCACCGTCCGGCCCGACGGTGCCCCACACGGGCACGCCGTGGCGCAGCGGCACCACGTCCAGCGCTTCGCCGCTCTCATGCATGCTGACCTTGGCCCAGGTCACCATCCGGCCCGGCGTGGTGCGGCCCTGCGCCCACAGCGCGGCCTGTTCTTCCCTGGTGCGCAGCGTGCACGTCACCAGCACATCAATCCCGTTTTGCTTTGCCGAATCTAAAAAGGCCTGCGCTTTTTGGGCGCAGGCCTTTGTTAAGTCGGACAGGTTCCGACTTGGCATTTAGCCGCCCGCAGCTGCCAGGATGCCTTCGATGCGGGTCTTTTCGGCCACGAGCCAATCACTTTGCGCTTGCATGGATTCCAACTGCGCATTCTTCTCGGCCTTTACCGCAGCCTCGGCAGCGGTCAGATTCACGGGGAACAAGGCGATTTGCGCTTGCATTTGTGAAATGTCCGTGCTGATGGCGGCGATCTGTTTCACCAGGGATGCCACATCGCTGACGGCTTTTTTGGTCAGGTCGCCGGTGTAGGCCTTTGGCTCCAACGCGATCACGTTGTCAAACATGTAGGCGATGGACGAGTCACCATTGATCACGCCAGCTTTGGCCGCAGCCTTGATGAAGTCATCCACGTCCTTGAAGACGCGCACTTTGCCCAGCGTGTCGGCAATGTAGTGCTGCGGCACGGTGGGATCTCCAAACGAGGCTTTCACCTTGACTGAGAAATCGCCGTTCTTGACGTTGGTTACTTCAAAGTTGAAGCCGATCACGGCAGCGCCCAGGGACACCACACGCGCAAGTTGAATACGAGCAGTCATTTCCAAAACTCCAATTGGTTTGTGTTGTCAATAGCGAAATACTATTGATGGGCGGGATGGTGCCCACTGCAAAGCAAATTGCAAGAACTAATTTCAGCCAGCCCGCGCCACGGCATCGCGCCGCCGGTCTGCCAGCACCCGCAGCCGCTCCAATGCCCTGAAATAGTCGAAGTCTGGCCCCGACTCCTCTACGGCTTGCACCTTGTGCACCACCCGAACTCTGTTATGCGCGTTCCTGTCAACGCGGCCCGGTGTGCCCGGCGTACAGTTATTTACACGAGTCCTAGGCAGCGGCTGCGCCCCTGCTGGGACGGGCTCCAATGCGGGAACGGATACCGAACCCCGCTCAACAAAGCGCCACGCCCGGCGCTCCGAGAACACGCAGCGCGTGCCCGGCCAATTCAGGCGTACACCCATCGGCACCTTTCGCACACACGACCCATAGCGCCCGGCAATTTCACGGGGCTCCGTAGCAATGCACAGTTTGTAGGCCCGGCCCACCATCACGCCGCCCTGCGCCCTGATGTAGTCCGCCCACGATGCCCGGCCCTCGGCTTCGATGCGCTGCGCCCGGCCCGCCGGGTCCAACGTTCCCGCGATGCCATCCACCCCCTGCGCAGCAACCCAGGCCCGGTGCACGATGCCGCCGCGCCCCGCAGCGTTCGCCCCGGCCTCGGATACGCGCCGCAGTTCCCGCCATACCGTTACCGGCGGTTGTCCCAGCGGCTGAAACTGCCGGATGCCCCAGGTGGACGCCCAGGCCTCGACGCGCATACTTGGAGTGATCTCCATGTCGCCGATCAAATCCCTATTAATAGGACCGTCCGCGTAATCATCAATATGTGAATCTATCGCCACGTCATCGATATTTTTTGCGATGTACTTGGCGATGTAGCCCGCCGCGCCGCCGCCCTCCATGCGCTTGGAGTTGACCCGGTATTTCTTGGCCCCCGGTTCTTCTCCGTCATCGCTCAGCCAGTGGGCGCGCATCACCTCGACCACACTATCTATGGCGGCATCGTCCCGCGCCCATATCAATAGGTGCCAGTGCGGGCACCCGTCGTGGTGCGGCTCTGCCACGCGAAAGCCGAACATGTCCACGCCGTCCCGTTTCAGCTTTGCCCTGGTGCGTGACCACATGAGCCGCAGCCACGCCTGCGCCTCGCGTGGGTTCGAACCATCGTGCTTTGGGTTGCGGTCGCCGTTGCGTAGCGTGCTGTGGTATCGGCTTGGACAGGTTCCGGTCAGGAACACGCCGGGCATGCCCATTTCATCGGCGATCACCTCGCAGCCGCGTATGCGCGTCATCAACTCGCCGCGTCGAATGGACTTCTTCGCCGTGGACCTCGCGGCCAACTCGGCCAAGGTGGCCCGCTGGCCATCCTCATTTTCCATGACGGTGTTTTCCAGCGCCGCCGCATTCCGCTTGTTTTGGTCCAGCCGCCGGAATACGGCTTTGTTGCTGGCGTAGGGCTGGTTTGCGGGCTTGCTCACCAGCCCCAACGACATGGCCCCGCGCTCCGCTTTTTGGGCAACCATCTTGCGGATGGCCCGTCGCCACCAGTACCGGCACGACACGCGGGCGGCAATGCCGGGCAGCAGGTAGCCCGGACCCGGTGCGCCTACCTCACGGTGGGCGCAAAAATCAAGAATGCGGGCGTACTCGGCCCACGGCCCGGCGCGCCCCACCGTGCCCAGGTCCAAATCCCGCGCATCCCGTTCGTAGGTTTCTGCAAGCCGCTTGATGTCACCGTCCGACATGTCCGCCGCCGCCGCGCCACCATACTCCCCTATCCAGCGCTCCCAAACGGCGCGGGCCTCTATGTCAGACGGCCAGCCCATGGCGGTACGCGCCGCCCTGGCTTCACGCTCTATGGGCCGCAGCCAGTCGCCCGGCAACTGCGCCGCCGCCCGCACACGCGCCGCCCGCAGCTTTTGCGCGTCCTCGTGCCAGCTCATGTTTGCCGGGTATTTGTGCTTTCGCGGTGCCCTCTTTGCGGCTCCCCTCCCCGCCCCGTCACGCATATTTCATCGGCTCCAGCAGGCGCGCCCACTCCCGGGCATGGCGGGCCACCATATCCCGCGTTTTCTGCGACAACTGGCCCCAGCGGCGAACACAATTTGTATCGCTATCGTCGGCCCCGGCCATGGCGCACAGCAGCCGCCGCTGCTCCAGCGTGAGGCGCTGCCACCACTTGGCCCGCCAGTCCATCGCCCCGTTTTGCAAACATTCCTCGCGCACGCGGGCCAAGCGCTCCCGGACGGCATCACGCGCCGCGCTCATGCTCCAAACCCTTCGAATGAGAATCCTGCCGCCGTTACGTCCGCTACCGGCACCGACACCGTATCTATGACCACATCCCCATCCAGCCCGCGTGCATTTACCTGCACGTCTGACCCCTCCTGTCTGAAATTCCACGCCGTCGGCAGCACCGCCGCCAACTGCACGGGCGCATCTCCCCCAGCTACCGTGCCCCCGATCAATGCACCCCATGAGGTGCTCAAAATCCAGCCCACGTGCCCCGATACGCTGACGAGCCCCGACGACTCCGACCACCCCCGCAAGACCTCACGCGTGGCAATGTCTATGAGCAGTAGCGGCGCTTTTGGGTCTACCAGCCCCGCAAGCTGTTTCAGAAAATAGTCACCCCCGCCATATGGCCCAAGGTCAGGCGCTGCACCTTCAAACCACTGCACAGCACCCTCTCGGTTTCCCCCGTCCAGCTTCGCACGCAATGGCAAGAACCAATCCCCTGCCCCATGCCATTCGCCATCGTCCAGCAGCGCTTTTACAGGCATGACCACCGCCCATGACGAAGACATGGCCGCGCCAGCCCACAGCGATACCGCAGGCTCCACCGGCTCCACGGCCCCGCCGCCACTGCCCGCCGGTCCACGCGGCCCGGCTGGCCCCATTGGCCCCACCTCCCCACGTTCGCCGCGCTCACCCGGCACACCTTGCGGCCCCTGCACACCCTGCGGCCCCTGCGCGCCGTTTTGCCCCGGCAGACCATCAAAGCCACGCGGCCCCGGCACGTCCGATGGGTCACCCTTGTATCCACGCGGCCCCGGCACCCCCTCAATACTCGCCGGGTAGACGATCAACCGGGGACTGTCAAAGCCCCAAAAATCCGGTTCCGGGTTGTCGGCCAGATCACCGATAACGGCCCAACCGTCAGCCGTTACCGGAACTTCGAAAGGGGCAAGCGTCCCTATCACTGTTTGGAGCGTCACCGCGTGCCTATCGTTGTTCAGGTAGTCGGCCCGCCCGCTCAGCGGCAACACCTCACGCAGCACGCGCACGTACCACTCACTTTTCATGGTGTAGAACCAGTCCAGCGCCGCCCCGTCTGCGTAGCCGTAGCTGTTTACGCCCATGAGCACCTCATATACCGCTTTGGTTTGCCACTCCCCATCGACGGGCCGAATCTGCACGCGCAGAAACATTGCCTCACCGGTGCCCAGCGGGCGCGCCGCCGTCTCGCCGTCAATCGTCCCAGCGATCACCAGCGCCGCCCGCAGGCCCGCCCACAAGGTCTTCACCTCAAGGTCAAACATGGCCGGGTTTTGCAGCCGCCCGGCGTTGGGCTCTGTGCTGAATTGCGTGAGACCGTCGCCATCGGCCCAGGTGTACAGGTCCAGCAGCAGCGCAGCGGCCCGGCATGCGTCATCCAGGCGGCTGGCATTCGCACGGTACTTTTTCAGGCTCAGGGTTTCAGTTGGGCTTGTTGCCATCACGCCCCCCGCTGCGCACGGTGCTTGATTGATGCAGCCCAGCAATAGGACCAAGCCCCAGTCTTAGCCCCGGCCACTGGTGCGCAGATATGGCCCCAATGCCCCATAGCCATGGAAAAGAAGGTGTACAGCGGCATCACTACACCCCCATCGCTTCTTTGTGCACGCCGCTGCCCATGCGCGCCGCCACCAACTCCCACGCCGCCGCGCCCGCCGTCTCAAATGCCGCAGGCACTACGCCGATTGTTTCCGCGTCGATGGTCAGCGATGCCTGAATCTGCCGGTCAGCACCCAGTATCTGCACCAGCACGCAGCCCGGAGACGTGGGGCTAGGCTTAATTTCCAGGCGCTTGCCCGCAAGGCAGCAAATTGTGTGTTTCATGTTGAGCATCCCAAATATTTACGGAATGCCCTACTAGCTACGATGCCGCGTCAACCGGCCAATGTGTTGCACGTTATCGAGCAAACTTAGCCCGGAAACCCGCGCCAACGCTAGAGATTGTGCACAATTCTGGTGCGTAATATACATCGTATGAAGTACAATCTCCACCACAGACGCCGCACAGCCACGGCACGTCCAGCGGCAGGTCCCACAGCAGCGAGGCCACAGGCTTTATAGTCAGGCTGAACTACAAATTGACGCATTCAGAGACGCAATGAGCCCCCACCTACGATGACGACCCCGCATTCCAGACGCCATCACGGCGCCGTCCATGCATGGCTGGTGGCAGGGATTGTTTTTGTGTTCACCGCCTGCGCGGCGGCATTGCTGGTGTGGAACATGGAGCAGCGCCGACTGCAAAATGAGCGCGCTCGGGTGGACAGCATCGTGGCAGACCGCGCCCACGCCATTCAGAGCATGGTCGAGCGGGCACTCTCCAGTACCTATGCACTGTCGGCCATGGTCCACCAGGCCGGAGGGCAATTCTCAAATTTTGAAGGGGTTGCCAGCGAAATGCTGCCTATGTACCCGGGGGTCACCATTTTGGGCCTGTCGCCGGGTGGCGTCGTCCGCCAATTGGTGCCGCTGGCGGGCAACGAGGCCAGCCTGGGTTTCAACCAGCTCAAGGACCCGGTCCAAGGCAAGGAAGCCAACCGCGCCTTGGAAACCGGCAAACTGACCTTGGCGGGCCCGTTGAATTTGGTACAGGGCGGCCTGGGCGTGGTTGGCCGTTTGCCGGTGTATTTGCCCGAACTGGTGCAATCAGAGGCATCGGCGCCAACCGCGCAGTTTTGGGGTTTTGTGTATGTGGTCATTCGCTTGCCGGAAGCGCTGGCGAGCAGTGGCGTGGCGCAACTGGCGGAACACGGCATCGCCTACGAGCTTTGGCGCATGCACCCCGACACCCAGCGGCGGCAGACCATTGCCAAATCCGGTACGGATCCGCTGGTGGACACCGTGGACCGGGAATTACTGGTGCCCAATGGGCGCTGGGTATTGAGCGCCGCACCCGTGCAGGGATGGGGTGACCCGGCCGGACTGGCGTTCAAAGTGACGTTGGCCCTGCTGTTCAGCACCTTGCTGGGCTGGGCGGCCCACTTGCTGATGCAACTCAAGCGACATGAACAAAATCTGGAATCCCAGGTGGCCGAGCGCACCTACGAAATTTCCGCTACCCAAAACAAGCTGCAGGCCACGCTGGATGCGATTCCCGACCTGATGTTCGAACTCGGCCTGGACGGCACGGTGTACGACTGCCGCATTCCCCCTGCCCTGTTACTAGACATCCGGCCGGAACAGTACCTGGGACGCAAAGCCGCAGACCTGCTGCCAGCCAAGGCAGCCCGCGTTGTGGGCACCGCTTTGGATGCTGCGCAACGGACCGGGCGATCGGAAGGCGGCCAGGTGGAGCTACCGTTCGCCCAGGGGCTGCAGTGGTTTGAAATCTCGGTGGCGCGCAAGACCGCCTTGGAGGGGCCGGACCAGGATGCGCCGCGCTTGATCTTGCTGGCCCGCAACATCACCCAGCGGGTACAAGCGGATCTGGATCTGCGCATTGCCGCCACCGCGTTCAATGCCCAAAGCGGCATGGCGGTCACCGACGCGCAACGCCGCATCCTGCGTTGCAACTCGGCCTTTACCCACATCACAGGGTATGCCGAGGCCGATGTGCAGGGCCAGAGTCTGAACATCCTCAACTCGGGGCGCCACCCGCGCGAGTTCTACCAGGCCATGTGGGACAGCGTGGATGCCACCGGCACCTGGCGCGGCGAAGTGTGGAACCGGCGCAAAAACGGTGACATTTACCCCGACTCGCGCAGCACAACCGCCGTCAAGGATGTCCACGGCCAGATCACCCATTACGTCAACACCTTCAACGACATCACCCAGCGCAAGGCCGCCGAAGAAGAAATCAACCAACTGGCCTTCTATGATCCGTTGACCCACTTGCCGAACCGCCGCTTGTTGGTGGACCGGCTGCGCCAGGCCTTGGGGCTGAGTGTGCGCAGCCACCATTTTGGTGCCCTGCAGTTCATTGACCTGGATAACTTCAAGGCACTGAACGACAGCCTGGGCCACGACATGGGCGACTTGCTTCTAAAGCAGGTGGCCACACGCCTGGCCGAGTGCGTGCGCGCCACCGACACCGTGGCGCGTTTGGGCGGCGATGAATTTGTGGTGCTGCTGACGCAGCTCAGCACCGACCGCGATGAGGCCGCCGCCCAGGCCGAGACGGTGGGTGAAAAAATGCGCGATGCCATCACCCAGCCGTATCTGCTGGAAACCCACGAACACCAGTTGTCGTCCAGCCTGGGGATTGCTCTGTTCCAGGGCGCGGGGGCCAGCATCGACGAACTGCTAAAGCAAGCCGACCTGGCCATGTACCAGGCCAAAGCGGCCGGGCGTAACACGCTGCGCTTCTACGACCCGCAGATGCAGGCAGTAGTCAACACCCGTGTGGCCCTGGAGGCTGACATCCGCCGCGCCTTGCTGGTGCAGCAGTTCCAGCTGTACTACCAGTTGCAGGTGGACGCCCTGGGTCGGCCCGTCGGGGCAGAGGCCTTGCTGCGTTGGCCCCACTCCCAGCGCGGCATGGTGCCTCCTAACGAATTCATTCCATTGGCAGAAGACACCGGGCTGATCTTGCCGCTGGGCCACTGGGTGCTGGAGCAAGCCTGTACCCAGCTCCATGCCTGGAGCCTGCAAAGCCATACCCGGCACCTGACCTTGGCGGTGAACGTCAGCGCCCGGCAGTTCCGCCAGCCTGACTTTGTGGCCTCCGTGCTGAAGCTGCTGGACACCACCGGAGCCCCGGCACGCCTGTTGAAGCTGGAACTGACCGAGAGCCTGCTGGTCAATGATGTCGAGGAAACCATCGCTAAAATGCGGGCGCTCAAGGCCCTGGGCGTAGGTTTCTCGCTGGACGACTTCGGTACTGGTTACTCCTCACTGTCCTATCTCAAACGCCTGCCTTTGGAGCAATTGAAAATCGACCAGTCTTTCGTGCGTGACCTCCTGACCGACCCCAACGACGCCGCCATTGCCCGCACCGTCATCGCGCTAGGCCACAGCCTGGGGCTGGCGGTGATTGCCGAAGGCGTGGAGACCGAAGCGCAGCGCGGCTTTCTGGCGGCCCAGGGCTGCGACGCCTACCAGGGTTACCTATTCAGCCGCCCTCTGCCGGTGCAAGACTTCGAGGCCGGGCTCCAGTTGCGCGTGCAAGCTCTTTCGACGGAGTCGGCGGTATTTCCTGACATCTGATTCTCCATGCCCAAGACACTCAAGCTGATTCTGCTGTCCCTGCGCGACCTGGTCGTCTCCGCCGGACCGGTGGTGTTCGTCGTGATCGGTGCGCTAGCCGCGGCCTACTGGTATCTCGACCCGCAGCCCCCCAAAACCGTCACCCTGGCCACCGGCCCGGATGGCAGCGCCTACGCCGAGTTCGGCAAACGCTACGCCAGCGCGCTCAAGGCCAGCGGCATCGAGGTGGTGCTCAAGCCCACCGACGGCGCGGCCGACAACCTGCAGATGCTGCGCAGCGGCGAGGCCGACGTAGCCTTTGTGCGCGGCGGCAGCGCCGACCCGGTAGCCGATGACGAGGTCGGCCTGATGTCCCTGGGCAGTCTGTTCTATGAACCCCTGTGGCTGTTCTACCGCAGCGACGTGGCCCGCAAGATAGATCCCGCCACCGGTACGCTGACCGCCCTGCCCCAGCTGAAATCTCTGCGCATCAATATCGATAAACAAGGTAGTGGCGTGCCCGACATCGTGGAAAAGATGTTCAAGGCCAACCGCATCGAGGTCCGGACCCTGCGCCTGTCGAACCTGGAGCCCGCGCCCGCTGTAGAGGCGTTGCTGGCGGGGAGGCTGGATGTGGTGGTACTGGCCTCGGCCCCCCAGTCGCCGCTGGTACAGCGCCTGCTGCGCGCCCGGGGCATCCAGCTGATGGACTTTGGCCAAAGCGACGCCTACGCCCGGCGGTTCGCTTTTCTCTCGGCCGTCACGCTGCCGCGCGGCGTGGTCGATCTGGCGGCCGACATGCCGCCGCACGACGTGTCCCTGCTGGCAGCCACCACCTCGCTGATATCCAGCGACCAGACCCACCCTGCCCTGCGCCAGCTCTTCGCCCAGAGCGCGCAAACCGTGCACAGCGGCGCGGGCTGGTTCAACCGGGCCCGCGACTTTCCCAACACCCGCACCAGCGAGCTGCCGGTTAGCCCCGAAGGCGACCGCGCCATCAATGGCACGCCGCCGTTTTGGCAACGCTACCTGCCCTTCTGGGCCAGCAACCTGATCGAGCGCATGTGGCTGGTGCTGGGCGGCTTGGTGGTGCTGATGCTGCCCTTGAGCAAGATCGTGCCGCCGCTGTACCAGTTCCGGGTGCGCAGCCGCGTGTTCCGCTGGTATGCCCGCCTGCGCGAGATCGAAACCAGGGTCGATGCCCGCACTGGCGAGCGCGATGTGCTGCTCGACGAGCTCGACGAACTCGACCGCGTGACCCACCGCATCACCGTGCCTTTGTCGTACACCGACGAGCTCTACGCCCTGCGCAACAACATCGAAGCGGTGCGCAGGCGGCTGCTGGCAAGCTGGCCTAAAGAACCACCTCCCTGAAAGCAAAACGGCCCGTTTCCACGGGCCGTTTTGATTCCAGCGATCCCGCCGCACTGGCTGTGCCAATTCTGCGGGAATCGCCCTGGTTACTTCAACGCTTTGTAGCGCATGCGCTTGGGCTTGGCACCCTCTTCACCCAGGCGCTTCTTCTTGTCGGCTTCGTACTCTTGGTAGTTGCCGTCAAAGAAGGTCCACTGGCTGTCGCCTTCGGCGGCCAGGATGTGGGTGGCGATACGGTCCAGGAACCAGCGGTCATGGCTGATGACCAGCATGGTGCCCGCGAATTCCAGCAGCGCGTCTTCCAGGGCGCGCAGGGTTTCTACGTCCAGATCGTTGGACGGCTCATCGAGCATCAGCACGTTGCCACCCGCAATCAGGGTCTTGGCCAAATGCAGGCGGCCCCGTTCACCACCGGAGAGCATGCCCACCTTCTTCTGCTGGTCGGCACCGTTGAAGTTGAAGCGGCCACAGTAGGCGCGGCTGGCCATCTGGAACTTGCCCACGTTCAAGATGTCCAGGCCGCCCGACACGTCTTCCCAGACGGTCTTTTCGTTCGACAAGTCGTCACGGTGCTGGTCCACAAAGGCCATCTTGACGGTGGAGCCGATCTTCACTTCACCCGAATCGGCCTTTTCCTTGCCTGCGATCAGCTTGAACAGCGTGGATTTACCGGCACCGTTGGGGCCGATGATGCCGACGATGGCACCGGCAGGGATCTTGAAGCTCAGGTTGTCGATCAGCACGCGGTCGCCAAAGGACTTGGTAACGTTGACGAACTCGATCACTTCATGGCCCAGGCGGTCGGCCACAGGGATGAAGATTTCGTTGGTTTCGTTGCGCTTTTGGTATTCGAAGTCGCTCAGTTCCTCAAAGCGGGCCAGACGGGCCTTGCTCTTGGCCTGGCGGGCCTTGGGGTTCTGACGCGACCATTCCAATTCCTTTTTCAGGGCCTTGGCACGGGCTTCTTCGCCCTTTTGCTCGGCTTCCAGGCGCGCGCCCTTTTGCGTCAGCCAGTCAGAATAATTGCCCTTGTACGGAATGCCGGAGCCCCGGTCCAGTTCCAGAATCCACTCGGCTGCGTTGTCCAGGAAGTAGCGGTCATGGGTGATGGCCACCACGGTGCCGGAATAGCGCTGCAGGAATTGCTCCAGCCAGTCCACCGACTCGGCGTCCAAGTGGTTGGTTGGCTCGTCGAGCAGCAGCATGTCGGGCTTGCTCAGCAGCAGGCGGCACAGCGCCACGCGGCGCTTTTCACCACCAGACAACACGCCCACCACGGCATCCCACGGGGGCAAGCGCAGCGCGTCGGCGGCGATTTCCAGCTGGTGCTCGGAGTCGGTGCCGGCAGTGGCGATGATGGCTTCCAGTTCGGCCTGTTCGGCGGCCAGGGCGTCGAAGTCGGCGTCTTCTTCACCGTAGGCGGTGTAGACCTCTTCCAGGCGGGCCTTGGCAGAGAACACCTTGCCCATGGCCGCTTCCACGCTTTCGCGCACCGTCTGGGTCGGGTCCAGTTGGGGTTCCTGCGGCAGGTAGCCAATATTCAGGCCCGCCATGGGCTGGGCTTCGCCTTCAATGTCCTTGTCCAGCCCGGCCATGATCTTGAGCAGGGTGGACTTGCCCGAGCCGTTGGTACCCAGCACGCCGATCTTGGCGCCGGGGAAGAAGCTGAGCGAAATGTCTTTGAGAATGTGGCGCTTGGGCGGCACGATCTTGCCGACGCGGTTCATGGTAAATACGTACTGGGCCATCTTTTTGAGGGTGAAGTTGCTGACGAAAAATCTGCCGAAACAAGTCGGGCGAACGCCGATTATCCCAGCATGCGACAATCCACAGGTTGCGGCATTCCAATTGGCTGCAACGCCAGCACTTCGCTGGGGGCCAAAACTAAGATAAACCCTCTTGTTTTGCGTCCATTTTTTAAAAAATGTCTGCCTTTGATTGGTGCCCCAGTACACAACTTGGGCGAAAAGGCCAGCTTCCAAGCGCCCAGGACGGGCGCAACAAAATGAACTTTGAAGAACTGAATCTGGCCCCGGCCATTCTGAAGGCCGTGCAAGAGCAAGGCTATACCGAGCCTACCCCCATCCAGGCACAAGCCATTCCGGTCGTGCTGGCCGGGCATGATCTGCTCGGCGGTGCGCAAACCGGCACCGGCAAAACGGCAGCGTTCACCCTGCCCCTGCTGCAGCGCCTGACCGAGAGCGCTGCGGCAACCAACAAATTTGGTGGCAAGGGCATCCGTGCCCTGGTGCTCACCCCCACCCGCGAACTCGCCGCCCAGGTGGAAGAGTCGGTGCAAACCTACGGCAAATACCTGGAGTTGAGCTCCACCGTGATCTTTGGCGGCGTGGGCATGAACCCGCAAATCACCAAGGTCAAAAAGGGTGTGGACATTTTGGTGGCGACCCCGGGCCGCCTGCTGGACTTGATGCAACAAGGCGTGCTGGACCTGGGCCAGGTGCAGATCCTGGTGCTGGACGAAGCCGACCGCATGCTCGACATGGGCTTCATCCATGACGTGAAAAAAGTGCTGGCCGCAGTGCCCAAAGACAAGCAAAGCCTGCTGTTCTCGGCCACTTTCAGCGATGAAATCCGGGACCTGGCCGCTACGCTGCTGAAGAACCCGCAAAGCGTGCAGGTCACGCCGCGCAACACCACCGTGCAGCGCATCACCCAGGTGATCCACCCGGTGGGCCGCGGCAAGAAAAAGGCCTTGCTGGCCCACATCATCCAGGAACACAACTGGAGCCAGGTGCTGGTGTTCACCCGTACCAAATTCGGTGCCAACAACGTGGCCGAATTCCTGACCAAGAACGGCATCGAATCGATGGCCCTGCACGGCAACAAGAGCCAGTCGGCCCGCACCCAGGCCCTGCAAGGCTTCAAGAGCGGCGACATCCGCGCCCTGGTGGCCACCGACATCGCTGCCCGCGGTATCGACATCGACGACCTGCCACACGTGGTCAACTACGAAATCCCGAACGTCTGCGAAGACTATGTGCACCGCATTGGCCGTACCGGTCGCGCCGGTGCCGAAGGCGCTGCCGTCAATCTGGTGTGCCTGGACGAAGAAGGCTTCATGCAGGACATCGAACGCTTCACCAAGCAGGAAATTGCGGTGCAAGTGATCGAAGGCTTCATGCCCGAACCCAATGAGCGCGCCGAACCCATCGCCATGGGTCGCCAGACGATCTGGGGCGGTGCTGGCAAGCCACCCAGCCGCGATGTGATGCAGGCGGCTGCCAAAGCCGCCCGCACCGAAATGCTGCAGCGCGTGCGTGACAGCAAGGGTGCCAACGGCGGCGACGGCGCTGGCCGTGGTGGCAATGGCGGCCCGCGCAGCAATGCACCCCGCAGTGGCCCCCGTCCCCCGCAAGGCGATGGCATGGCGCCGCGCCCCCAAGGCGCACGTCCACCCCAGGGTGGCCGTGGTGGCCGTCCAGCCGGTCCTGGCGGTGCACGCACCGGTGGTGGCGGCTACGGCGGCGGCAATGGTGGTGGCAGCGGCGGCTATGGCGGCGGCAACAGCTACGGTGGTGGCGGTAACGGCAATGGCGGCGGCTATGGCGGCGGTGCCCAGCCTGACCACACGCGCTCTGCTTCGATGGGTGGCCAGGGCCCTGCGCCCCGCCCTGCCCAAGGCGGCCAGCCTGACCCCATGCGTACCAGCGTAGACAGCATGCTCGACCGCGGTCGCCGTGGTGGCTTCGGCGGCGGCAACCGCAATGGCGGTGGTGGTGGCGGCGGCTACGGTGGCGGCAATGGCGGTGGGAACGGTGGCGGCGGCTTCGGCGGCGGCCGCAGTGGTGGTGGCGGCGGATCCCGCGGCCCCGGTGGCCCCCGTGGTTCGTTCGGACGCTGATTTAAGCGTTTTAGGCCGCCTGCGCTTATTAAATAAGCGTGAGCAGCTACTAAATCAGGAGTAAATCAATCTCCTTACCAGGCGCATGGCATTCGGCATGCGCCTTTTTTGTGGGCGTTTATTTTTACAATCAATGCCCTCCCCTACCACCTTAAAAAAACACCATGCGACTTCTCCACACCATGCTGCGCGTTGGCAACCTGCAGCGCTCCATCGACTTCTACACCCAGGTTCTGGGCATGCAGCTGCTGCGCATGTCAGAAAATGCCGAATACAAGTACACCCTGGCCTTCGTGGGCTATGGCAGCAACCCCGACCATGCCGAGCTGGAGCTGACCTACAACCACGGCGTGGACAGCTACGAGCTGGGCACGGCCTACGGCCACATTGCCCTGGCTGTGCCCGATGCCTACGCCGCCTGCGAAAAAATCAAATCCGCTGGTGGCCAGGTCACGCGCGAGGCGGGTCCGGTCAAGGGCGGCACCACGGTGATCGCATTCGTAACGGACCCGGACGGCTACAAGATCGAGCTGATCCAGCGTGCCGAACACGCGGGCGGCGCCGGCATCTAGGACCCCAGCTTCGTCCTCTATTTAGGGGACGAAGCACCGGCCCGGTGCCTTGACACCAGCAGAGCGCCGGGCGGAACATGGTTTCTTTTTGAGGAGACACCATGGCCACCAAAAAAGCCAGCACCACCGTCGCCAAGACCAAGGCCCTGTCGCTGCACATGGGGCTGAACGCGGTCAGCGCAGCGGCCTATTCGGGCTGGACCGGGCCCCTGGCGGCCTGTGAGTTCGATGCCAATGACATGGCAGCGCTGGCCAAGGCGCAGGGCATGCAGCCCACCGTGCTGCTCACCAAACAGGCCACCCGCACCAAGTTTTTGAGCGCCTTGCGCAGCGCCGCCAAAGCGCTGGTGGCGGGCGATCTGTTCTTCCTGACCTACTCTGGCCACGGTGGGCAGGTAACCGACATCAACGCCGATGAACCCGACGGCAAGGACGAAACCTGGTGCCTGTTTGATGGCCAGATCCTGGACGACGAGCTGTACTTTGAGTACAGCAAGTTTGCCGCCGGGGTGCGCATCCTGGTGCTGTCGGACAGCTGCCACAGCGGCTCGGTCGTCAAGGCCCTGCCCAATGAACCGGGTTCACGGGCCATGCCCCTGGGTGTCGCCATGCGCGTCTACCGCGACCACCAGGCGTTTTACGACAAGCTGCAGATGGATGTGGCCAAGGCCGCAGGCGGCCAGGTCGCCGACCCCGATACCGCTTTGACTCAGGTGTCGGTGAGCAATCGCCTGACCGCGGTGGTCAGCCAGTTCAAACCCTCGCTGGTGCTGGTGTCGGGCTGCCAGGACAACCAGACCTCGATGGACGGCGACCACAACGGTGCATTTACCGAGCAGGTGCTCAAGGTATGGGCCAACGGCACGTTCAAAGGCACCTACCGCCACTTCCACGCCAAGGTGCGCGCAGGCCTGCCCCCGACCCAGTCCCCCAACCTTTTTTCGCTGGGCAAGGCCGGTAAATTTTTAGCGCAATCACCGTTCAAGGTTTAAAAAAAAGCGCCTTGGAAGGCGCTTTTTGTTTTAGGCCTTCTTCTTCAAGGCCGCTGTGTCCAGACACAACTGGGTGATGCGGCCCCAGTCGCCCGACTGCATGGCATCGGTCGGCACGATCCACGAGCCGCCCACGCACACCACGTTGGGCAGCGCCAGGAATTCAGGCGCGTTTTGCAGCGTCACGCCGCCGGTAGGGCAAAACTTCACGTCGAAGAATGGGCCGCTCCAGGCCTTCAGCATGGCCGGGCCACCGGCTTGCATGGCGGGGAAGAACTTGAGTTCGGTGAAGCCGTCTTCCTGGGCCATCATGATCTCGCTACCGGTAGCCACACCGGGCAACAGGGCCAGACCGGCATCGCGGCAGGCCATGCCCACCGTGCGGGTGTAGCCGGGGCTTACGCCAAACAGCGCACCGGCTTTGGCAGCGGCTTGCGCATCGGCGGCGCTGCGGATGGTGCCTGCGCCGATGACGGCATCGGGCACTTCCTTGGCGATGCGCTCAATGCATTCCAGTGCCTGCGGGGTGCGCAACGTGACCTCCAGCATGCGGATGCCGCCAGCCACCAGCGCGCGCGCCAAGGGAACGGCGTGGGCGACGTCGTTGAGCACGATGACCGGAATCACCGGCGCGTCTTGCATGACTTGCAAGGCCGTCCAGCGGCCAGTGTGGTTGCTTAGACCCATGTGAGAGCTCCTTGTTCAGCAGTGAGGGCATTGCGGCGCATGCCGGAGAAAAGTTCGCGGCCCATGCCGAAGGCGTTCGAGACACGCAGGGCTTCGGGCATGGTGGCCAGGGGGCGGGCCTCCCATTCGGCATCGGGCACCAGAGCCTGCAGCGTACCGGCCACGGCGTCCAGGCGCACCACGTCACCATCCAGCAACTTGGCCAGCGGGCCGCCAGCCAGGGCTTCAGGTGATACATGGATGGCGGCGGGCACCTTGCCGGAGGCACCGCTCATACGGCCATCGGTGACCAGGGCCACGCGGTAGCCCTTGCCTTGCAAGACGGCCAAGGGCGGGGTGAGCTTGTGCAGTTCGGGCATGCCGTTGGCCTGCGGGCCTTGCCAGCGCACCACGCACACCACGTCGCGGTTGAGTTCGCCCGCGTTGAAGGCCACGTGCAGGGCTTCCTGCGAGTCGAACAGGCGGATGGGCGCTTCGATGATGTGGCGGTCGTCCGGCACGGCGGAGGCCTTGATCACGCTGCGACCCAGGTTGCCCTGCAACAGCTTCAGGCCGCCGGTGGGGCTGAATGGGCTGGAAGCGGGGCGCACGATGGTGTCGTCCTTTGACTCGCCCACGGTAGTCCAGGTGAGCGCATCGCCCGCCATCGAGGGCACAGCGGTGAACTCACGCAGGCCACCCGGGCGCACGGTCAGCACGTCGGCATGCATGAAGCCTGCATCCAACAGCTCGCGGATCACGAAGCCGGGGCCACCTGCCGCCTGGAATTCGTTGACATCGGCCTGGCCATTGGGGTAGACATGCGACAGCGTGGGCACCACGTCCGACAAGGCGCTGAAGTCGTCCCAGTCGATCACGATGCCCGCAGCGGCGGCCACGGCGACCCAATGGATCAGGTGGTTGGTGGAGCCGCCGGTAGCCAGCAGGGCAACCATGGCGTTGACGATGCAGCGCTCGTCCACCACGTGGCCGATGGGCGCGTAGCGCTTGGCTTTCACGTCGGCCAGCACGGTACGGGTGGCTTCGCGGGTGAGTTCGTCGCGCAGCGCGCCGCCGGGGGCCACAAAGGCGGTGCCGGGTACGTGCAAGCCCATGGCTTCGAGCAGCATCTGGTTGCTGTTGGCGGTGCCGTAGAAGGTGCAGGTGCCGGGGGCATGGTAGGCGGCGGATTCGGCCTTGAGCAGCTCGTCGCGGCCCACCAGCCCCTGGGCGGCCTGCTCGCGCACCTTGGATTTGGCGCTGTTCGACAGGCCCGACGGCATCGGGCCCGCGGGCACAAACACGGTGGGCAAATGGCCGAACTGCAGCGCACCGATCAGCAGGCCGGGCACGATCTTGTCGCACACGCCCAGCATCAAGGCCGCATCGAACATGTCGTGGCTGAGCGACACGGCGGTGGCCATGGCGATCACGTCGCGGCTGAAAAGGCTGAGCTCCATGCCGGGCGTGCCCTGGGTTACGCCGTCGCACATGGCCGGCACGCCGCCAGCCACCTGGGCCGTGGCGCCGTGCAGGCGGGCCTCGGCCTTGACGATGTCGGGGTAAGTTTGCAGCGGCGCGTGGGCCGAGAGCATGTCGTTGTAGGCGGTGACGATGCCGATGTTGAGGGCCTTTTCGGTTACGACCTTGAGCTTGTCGTTCACCGGCATGCCGGCAAATGCGTGGGCCACGTTGGCGCAACCCATGCGTTCCGCCCCCGGTTTGCGCTGGGCGGCTGCCGTCAGGCGTTCTAGATAAGCGCTGCGGCTGGGGCCGCTACGCGCACGAATGCGGTCTGTGACCGCCGCTACCGTGGGGTGGAGTGTCATGGTCTTTTGGTAACAAAATTACAGCCGTAATAGTACTCCCGAACCGCACGCCTGGGCAGCTTAGGAGTTACCAGTAGGGTACGAAAGAGCGCTACAAAATAAATAGCTTCTCACGCTGATGAAATAAGCACAAGAGCCCGTTTTTATAGATAAGTCTGCCCGCACCCACCCACGGTTTGAAACCGAACGCTGGCCGTCCAGAAATGCAGCCGAGCGGTTGCCCGCGGAACCCGGCCGTCCACAGTGTCCCAGCCACCAGGCACTTTCCGGCTGACGGTGGCGTGCGGTCGTGTAGTTTGCTGCGCCAGGACGGCAGGGGCTGCACAACCAGATCAATGGCCGCGCCACCAGTGGGCCTTTGTTCGGCGGCACAATCAGGGGATGAGCCTATCCAATACCGCCCTTGCCGACCTGCGCAAAAGCTACGAACGCGCCGAACTCAACGAAGAGGCCTCCCATCGCGACCCGCTGCAGCAGTTTGGCCAATGGCTAGACGAAGCCATTGCGGCCCAGGTGCCCGAACCGAACGCCATGACTTTGGCCACCGTGGGCCACGATCTGCGCCCCTCTACCCGCATCGTGCTGGTCAAAGGCTTTGATGCGCGCGGCATTGTCTGGTACACCAACTTCGATAGCCGCAAAGGCCAGGAGCTGGCGGGAAACCCGTTTGCAGCCCTCCAGTTCCACTGGGTGGAACTGGAGCGGGTGGTGCGTATCGAAGGCCGGGTGAGCAAGGTCAGCGACGAGGAAAGCGATGCCTACTTCCACAGCCGCCCGCTGGATTCGCGCATTGGGGCCTGGGCCTCGCCGCAGTCGCAGGTGATCTCGGGGCGCGGCGTGCTGGTGGCCAACGCGGCAAAATTCGGCGCCAAATTCCTGCTCAACCCGCCCCGCCCGCCACATTGGGGCGGCTACCGGTTAGAGCCCGACAACTGGCAATTCTGGCAAGGCCGCAAAAGCCGTCTGCATGACCGGCTACGCTACACTTTGAATAGCGATTCAACCTGGCTGCGTGAGCGCTTGGCTCCATAAACATACTAAGAAATTGCCGTATGTGCTCCGCCCGGTCTACCGCCCACAAGCCTGTACCTTGGCTGGTCCCCGGGGAGGCGTTTCCGCCGGTGAGCCAGGCTTGGGGCGAGGCAGACGCGGCGCCAGGCTTGCTGGCCGCGGGTGGTGCGCTGGACGTGGACAGCCTGCTGCTGGCCTACCGGCATGGCATTTTCCCGTGGTTCAGTGCGGGCCAGCCCATTCTGTGGTGGAGCACCAGCCCGCGCATGGTGCTGCAAGTCGACGCCTTCCGGCTGCACCGCTCATTACGCAAAACCATAGCTAACTTTGTAGGTAATAAAAGCGCAGAGGTCCGATTTGACACCCAATTTTATGACGTGATAAGGGGCTGCTCGGGCAGCCCGCGTCCGGGCCAGTCCGGCACCTGGATCGTGTCCGATATGGTGCAGGCCTACGAGGCCCTGCACCAAGCCGGCTATGCGCACAGTGTAGAAACCTGGATCGACGGTCAACTGGTGGGGGGGTTGTACTGCGTGGCCATCGGCAATGCCGTTTTTGGTGAGTCGATGTTTACCCGTGTGCCAGATGCTTCCAAAATTGCGTTGGCGGCCCTGGTGTGCTTTTGCCGCGTCAACGGTATTCCGTTGGTCGATTGCCAGCAGAATACGGCCCATTTGGCATCGCTGGGTGCGCGAGAAATGCCCCGCTCGGTGTTTTGCGAGCAGGTGGCTGTGAATGCCAGGCTGCCAGGCCCCACCTGGCAATTTGATCGCCACTACTGGAACGCTTTACAACCCCAACCGCTGGCTTCCCCGTGACACACCTCACCGACCTGCCCCTGCAAACCCTGCAGTTTTATGCAACGGCACCCTACCCTTGCAGTTACCTGCCCGAGCGGCACGCGCGCTCGCAAGTGGCCACGCCCAGCCACCTGATACAAACCGACACCTACTCTGAGTTGGTGCGCGGCGGTTTCCGGCGCAGCGGCCTGTTTACCTACCGCCCCTACTGCGACGGTTGCCAGGCCTGCATGCCATTGCGGGTGCTGGTGGCCCGCTTCAAGCCCGACCGCAGCCAGCGGCGCGCCAAGGTACAACACCGCAGTTTGCAGGCCCGCGTGTTGCACTTGGGTTTCATGCCCGAACACTACCAGCTCTACCTGCGCTACCAGAATGGTCGACACGCTGGCGGCGGCATGGACCAGGACAGCGTCGACCAGTACACCCAGTTTCTACTGCAAAGCCGGGTCGATTCCCGCCTGGTGGAATTCCGTGAAACACGGGAAGACGGCTCGCCCGGCGCACTCAAGATGGTGTCGATTCTGGATGTGCTGGACGACGGGCTGTCCGCCGTGTACACCTTCTATGAACCGGATGAGCGCGCCAGTTACGGCACTTACAACGTACTGTGGCAGATCGAGCAGGCGCAACAACTGGGTCTGCCGTATGTGTACCTGGGCTACTGGATCGCCCAAAGCCCAAAGATGCTGTACAAAGCCCGCTTCCTTCCCCACGAGGTGCTGCGCGACGGTATTTGGACAGCAGGTTAATCCTGGCCATTTCACATCATGCAATTTGGTATTTCACAAGGTAAGATGCACCCATACATTGTGAGAACTGCCCATGAAAGCGACCGACCCCAGTATTCCCGCCACACCGACCGTCCAGGTGATCGAGCGCATGTTTGCCCTGATCGACGTGCTGGCCTCGCGTGAAGAGGCCATGTCGCTCAAGGAAATCAGCGAAAAGACCGGCCTGCATCCGTCTACCACCCACCGCATCTTGAACGATCTGGCCACCGGCCGCTTCGTGGACCGGCCCGAACCCGGCAGCTACCGTCTGGGAATGCGCTTGCTGGAGCTGGGCAATCTGGTCAAGGGGCGCTTGAGCGTGCGCGATGCCGCCCTGATCCCGATGCGCGAACTGCACCGCCTGACCCAGCAGCCGGTAAACCTGAGCCTGCGCCAGGGCGATGAAATTGTGTACGTGGAGCGCGCGTTCAGCGAGCGCTCTGGCATGCAGGTGGTGCGGGCCATTGGCGGGCGGGCGCCCTTGCACCTTACGTCGGTGGGCAAGCTGTTTCTAGCCATCGACGACCCCCAGCGCGTGCGGGCCTACGCGACCCGCACCGGCCTGAGCGGCCAGACCAAGAACAGCCTGACCGACCTGGGCCAGCTGGAGCGCGAACTGGCGCGCGTGCGCCAATACGGCATAGCCCGCGACAACGAGGAGCTGGAGTTGGGCGTACGCTGCATGGCCGTCGGTGTGTACGACGACCAGAACCGGCTGGTGGCAGGGCTTTCCATCTCCGCCCCGGCAGACCGGCTGGATGAAAACTGGTTACCCAAGTTACAGACAACCGCCAACGCCATCTCGTCTGCCCTGGGCTATAAAACGACCCCGGGCGGCCGCTAGCCGCTGTGGGGAAGCGCCGCTTCAGCCGGCGATCTTGACCGCAGTGCGTGCGGTCATCATGTGGTTGGCTTCCACCCAGTGGCGCACGCGCTCGGCATCGGCGATGCGGCTGAGTTTGCCTGCAGAGTCCAGAAAAACCATGATCAGCTTGCGGCCTGCCACCTTGGCTTGCAGCACCAGGCACTGGCCTGCTTCGTTGATAAAGCCCGTCTTTTGCAGGCCAATATCCCAATCGGGGTTTTTCACCAAACGGTTGGTATTGTTGAATTGCATCATGCGGCTGCCGATTTCGACCTGGTAGCCCTGCGAAGTGGTGAGCTCACGCAAAGTGGGCTCGTTGTAGGCGGCATTCACCAAGGTAGCCAGATCGCGTGCGCTGGACTGGTTGTCGCTGGACAAGCCGGTGGGCTCGACATAGCGGGTGTCTTTCATGCCCAGGCCTTTGGCCTTGGCGTTCATCAAAGCTACAAAAGCGGGCAAACCGCCAGGATAGGTGCGTCCCAGGGCGTGGGCCGCACGGTTTTCGCTGGACATCAGCGCCAGGTGCAGCAACTCGCCACGGCTCAGGGTGGAGCCGACGGTCAACCGCGAACGGCTGCGTTTTTCGGTGTCGACGTCGTCCTGGGTAATGGTGATCTCTTCGTCCATCGGCAGACGGGCTTCGTTGATCACCACGCCGGTCATCAGCTTGGTGATGGAAGCAATCGGCAGGATTGCCTGGTCGTTCTTGCTGAACAGCACTTCACGGGTGTCCTGGTCGATCACCAGGGCCACGCTGGACTTGAGTGCCAGCGCGTCCGGTGCGCCGTGCAAACCGGCCAATTCACCAAACGACGGTTTGGCAGGGATGATGACCGCAACCGGGCGCATGGCTGCGCGGGACTTGGCGGTAATTTGCATCTTGGCCGCGCGGGAACTGACCCGCACGGCTTTCGAACTGCTGCGCTTGGCCGCTGCGCCGCTGCTGGAGGTCTTCTGGATCTCGACCTTCTTGCGCTGCGCCGCTTGCGCTGGTGCCGCCATCAGGGTGACGGAGCAGGTAAAAATAGCAACAATTTGTAGCAAGCGATTCAAAGCAGGACTTTCAGAGGAGGGCATGGGATGAACTCCGGACATAAACGTATGTGAGTAAGTGTATCTAGATCGAAAACTTCACACAAGATCAAAGACTTAGATAAGCTTTTTAAAGTGCTATTATTTTAGAGGCGATTTTGCGGTGAAACCGGTGGCAACCCGCCGATTCAGCGCCAATCTCTGAGCCTTTACACGTACATAACGTGTCTGCTTGGCTGCAAGCTTGCTTTGATTACATTGATTGCGCATGGTTCTTGCTTAATTTTAGCCAACCACCCATCGGCAGAAGCCAAAGGCAGAAGCCGACCCCGTAGAATCTGCGACGCGGCTTACGTTCGTAAGTCCATGCCTAACATTGCAGGGAAAACCCATGAGTTCAATCAATTTCATTGGCGGCGAAAAGGGCGGCGTAGGCAAGTCCGTCACCGCCCGCGTACTGGCACAGTACTTTTTGGACACCGGCAAGGCCTTTACCGGCTTTGACACCGACCGGTCGCACAACTCCTTCACCCGCTTCTATCCCGACTTCGCTTCGCCGGTGGTGGTGGACAGCTTTGAAGGGCTGGACGTGATCGCCGAAGCGTTCGAAGCCAACCCCGAGCAAAACGTCATCGTGGACCTGGCCGCCCAAACCGCCGCCCCGCTGGCCCGCTGGATCCACGACTCCGACCTGTTCGAAGTGCTGGGCGACCTGCATGTGGCAGTGAATTTCTGGCACGTCATCGACGAAGGCAAAGATTCTGTGAATCTGCTGGCTGACCTGATGGCCAGCGTAGGCAACACGCCCAACTACATCATTGTGCTCAACCATGGTCGGGGCTCGGACTTCTCCCTGATGCAGTCCTCCGCCCCCATGCAGCAGGCCCTGGCCTACGGCGCGCGGGTGATTGAATTGCCCCAGTTGCAGGATGCCGCCATGCGCAAGATCGACCGCCAAAGCGCCAGCTTCTGGAGCGCGGTGCACGAGCGCAGCGAAACCGACGGCCTGGGCATGCTGGAGCGCCAGCGCGTCAAGACCTGGCTGCGTAAGGCTTATGCAGGTTTTGACACCCTGCCGCTCTAGCCTGCTCAATAGTTTGCTATAAAAAAAGGGCAGTACCGAAGTGGTACTGCCCCTTTTTTGTGGGGAGGCAGACGGGATTTAGCCTGCGGTGGCTTCTTCCGACTCGGGCTTGGCCCGGCCTTCTCGCTTGGGCAGCGGCTGGATGTCGAGCTCGACTTCGCCGTTTTCCACGCCCTTCTCGTCAGTGGTGATCTTCATGTCCACCGTCAGGCGGCCACCGTCGATCAGGCGACCGAACAGCAATTCGTCGGCCAGGGCGCGGCGGATCGTGTCCTGGATCAGGCGTTGCATTGGGCGTGCACCCATCAGCGGGTCAAAGCCCTTCTTGCCCAGGTACTTGCGCAAGTTGTCGGTAAACGTAACGTCCACTTTCTTCTCGGCCAGCTGGGTTTCCAGCTGCAGCAGGAACTTGTCCACCACCCGCAGGATGATGGTTTCATCCAGCGCCTTGAAGCTCACGGTCGCATCCAGGCGGTTGCGGAACTCGGGGGTGAACAGGCGTTTGATGTCCGCCATTTCGTCGCCCGCCTGGCGTGGATTGGTAAAGCCAATCGTGGCCTTGTTCATGGTCTCGGCACCCGCATTCGTCGTCATGATGATGATGACGTTGCGGAAGTCGGCCTTGCGCCCGTTGTTATCGGTCAGCGTACCGTGGTCCATCACCTGCAGCAGCACGTTGAAAATGTCCGGGTGGGCTTTTTCAATTTCGTCCAGCAGCAGCACGCAATGCGGCTTCTTGGTGACAGCCTCGGTCAGCAGACCGCCCTGGTCAAAGCCCACGTAGCCCGGGGGCGCACCGATCAAACGGCTCACCGCATGGCGCTCCATGTACTCGGACATGTCAAAGCGGATCAGCTCGATGCCCATGATGTAGGCCAGTTGCTTGGCCGCCTCGGTCTTGCCGACGCCGGTGGGGCCGCTGAACAGGAAGGAGCCAATCGGCTTGTCGCCCTTGCCCAGGCCGGAGCGCGCCATCTTCACGGCAGAAGCCAGCACGTCGAGGGCCTTGTCCTGGCCGAACACCACGCTTTTCAGGTCGCGTTCCAGCGTCTTGAGTTTGCCGCGGTCGTCGTTGGACACATTGGCGGGCGGGATGCGGGCGATTTTGGCCACGATCTCTTCCACCTCGGTCTTGGTGATGGTTTTCTTGCGCTTGCTGGGCGCCAAGATGCGCTGGGCCGCACCCGCTTCGTCGATCACGTCGATCGCCTTGTCGGGCAAATGGCGGTCGTTGATGTACTTGGCACTGAGCTCGGCGGCGGCCTGCAGTGCGGCCAGGGCGTATTTCACGCCATGGTGCTCTTCGAAGCGCGACTTCAGGCCCTTGAGGATTTCCACGGTTTCCTGCACGGTGGGCTCCACCACATCGACCTTCTGGAAGCGGCGTGACAGGGCGGCGTCTTTTTCGAAGATGCCGCGGTATTCGGTAAACGTGGTGGCACCAATGCACTTGAGCTGGCCGCTGGAGAGCGCGGGTTTGAGCAAGTTGGACGCATCCAGCGTGCCGCCCGAGGCCGCACCCGCACCGATCAGGGTGTGGATTTCATCGATGAACAAGATCGCGTTGGGTTTGTCCTTGAGGGACTTGAGTACGCCTTTGAGGCGCTGCTCGAAGTCACCGCGGTACTTGGTGCCCGCCAGCAGCGCGCCCATGTCCAGCGAATACACCACGGCTTCGGCCAGAATTTCGGGCACTTCCTTTTGTGTGATGCGCCAGGCCAGGCCCTCGGCGATGGCGGTTTTGCCCACGCCGGCTTCACCCACCAGCAGCGGGTTGTTTTTACGGCGGCGGCACAGGATCTGGATGGTGCGCTCGACCTCGTACTCGCGGCCGATCAGCGGATCGATCTTGCCGTCCTTGGCCATCTGGTTCAGGTTCTGGGTGAACTGCTCCAGGGGCGAGGCTTTCTCGTTCTTCTCGCCACCGCCCTCTTCGCCTTCGGCCTGGTTTTCAGCGGCCTTGACGGGCTCGGGCGGGTCGCTTTTCTTGATGCCGTGGGCAATGAAGTTGACCACGTCCAGGCGTGTCACGCCCTGCTGGTGCAGGTAGTACACGGCGTGCGAGTCTTTTTCACCAAAAATGGCGACCAGCACGTTGGCGCCGGTGACTTCCTTCTTGCCGCTGCCGGTGGACTGCACGTGCATGATGGCGCGCTGGATCACCCGCTGGAACCCGAGCGTGGGCTGGGTATCCACATCGTCAGAGCCTGCGACCTGGGGCGTGTTGTCCTTGATGAAATTGCTCAAGGACTTGCGCAAATCGTCAATGTTGGCCGAGCACGCGCGCAGCACTTCGGCGGCGCTGGGGTTGTCCAGCAACGCCAGCAGCAGGTGCTCGACGGTAATAAATTCGTGGCGTTGCTGGCGCGCTTCCACAAATGCCATGTGCAAACTGACTTCCAATTCTTGGGCAATCATGTGAATTCCTTTTTTGCCTTGCTAATTTCGACACCTAACAACTCTTTGTGACTTCTTGCTACGCACTCTACATGGGTTGCGGTTCGGCTTATTCAAGCCTACTGCATCAACCCACCGGTTCGCTGATGCATTGCAAGGGGTGGCCATTCTGTTTGGCGGCTTCCAGCACCTGATCGACCTTGGTGGCGGCCACGTCTTTGGAGTACACCCCGCACACGGCTTTGCCGTCCAGATGGATCTTGAGCATGATCTGGGTGGCCGTTTCGCGGTCCTTGCTGAAAAACTCCTGGATCACCACCACCACGAATTCCATCGGGGTGTAGTCGTCATTGAGCATCAGCACCTGGTGCATTTGCGGGGGCTTGATCTTTTCAGTGCGCCGCTCCAGCACGACCGAACCCCCATCATCCGGTGTGGAGGACGGGACTACGGGTTGCGGCGGCTTTTTGGGGGTTTTGGTGGCCATGCCGCCATTTTATAGAGCAGTTTGTACCCCTGCCCGGGGCCGTGCATTCCAACGCTTACGCCAGTGCCGCGCCGACGGATTCCCGGATGAACAAACCCGCGCCATGCACCTTGGCATCGTGTTTGGCCAAGGCGGCGGCATTGGCCACCTCCTCTGCATGCCCATACTGGCCACGTTGGATACGCACCGCGCCGATCGACAACGTGGTGAACGGAAAAAACCGCGGCACGCCCTGCCGGTCTTCGGCGTGGATGCCGCCGTCCAGCCGCGCCGGGGCATCGAACAGGGCCAGGGCCCGCTCGGCAAACTCCTGCACGATGGCCTCGCAGCGCTGCACCCAGTCGCTGCTTTGGAACAGAAAGATAAAGTCGTCACCGCCCACGTGGCCCACAAAATCCCGTTTGGCATCGCAATGGACCAGCGCCAGCTTGGCCACCAGGCGGATCATCTCATCCCCACGCCAGTAGCCGTAATGGTCGTTGAACGGTTTGAAGTGGTTCAAATCGGCATAACAGGCGACAAAGTCGGCTCCGGCGTCCATCAGGCGCTCTATGTGCTGGCTGATGGGAATATTGCCCGGCAAAAAGGTCAGTGGATTGGCGTGGCGGGCGGCCTCCAGCCGCACCTCGGTTACCGAGCGCACCAGCTGGTCGCCAGTGCCCAGGCCGATGTAGCGCCCGTTTTCCGTCACGATGAAGCCCTCGGTCAGGTAGCGCTGGTCTTGCGAAGTCAGGATGCCCACCAGTTCGTCCACGTTATGGTCCCGCTCCACCAGGCGCGGCGCGTGGTTGGCGTTGGCCAGGCAGGGTTTGCGGCCATGCACCTCCCGGTAGTACGGGGTGGCATAGTGGGTCATGAACTGGTGCCGGTTCACCAGCGCCAGCGGGCGGCCGTTGTCCACGATCGCAATCGCGTGCAGCTCGGCGTGCTGCAAAAATAGCGCCGACAACTGGTCGTTGGTGGTGTGCAGATCGGCGCAAGGCGCCTGTTGTACGGCCAGGCCACGCAATACGCCGGAGCGTGACACCCGCCCCGAGGCGGGAAATATCGACACCAGCGTGTCGTTCAGCACCTCTGTGGCCGCTTCATGCACCTTGATCCGGGGCGCCAGCGCGGGTCGGCCCAGCAGATAGCCCTGCCCGTAGGCCAGATCCAGGTCGCGCAGCACCCGCAGGTCGTCCGGCGTCTCGATGCCTTCGGCCACCAGTTGGGTGCCAAAAATGGTGGCAATCTGCTTCAAGGCCTGCAGGGTTTGCAGGTTGTCGGCGTGGTGGGCGATGTCTTTGGTGAAGTATTTGTCGATCTTGACGATCTCCGGCTTCACCTGGGACCACAGCCGCAGGCTGGAGCGGCCATCGCCAAAGTCGTCCAGTGCCAGCGACAGGCCAGCGGCGCGCACCTCGCGGGCTACCTCGGTCAACTGGTCCATGTTGTTCACGCGCTCGTGCTCGGTCAGCTCCAGCACCAGCATGCGCGGCAAGACCCCGAAGCTGCGCACCCACTGCACCAGGGTGGCGCAGCCTTCGCACTGCACCACGTCCACCAGGGCATCGGCGCTGATGTTGACAAACAGCCGCCCGGGTTCCTGCAGGCGGCCCCAGCCGTCCAGCGCCACGCCTACGCAGTGCAGCTCAAACTCAAACACCAGCCGCTCGCTGCGGGCTGCGCTGAACAAGGCATCGGCCCCAAACAGGGCCGAGCCCTCGATACCCCGAATCAGTGCTTCGTGCGCGTAGATGCCGCCGTTGCGCAAATCCACGATGGGCTGGAAAACCGACTGCAGCGCGTTTTTACGCATCAAGGCGGCCAGCGGCCCCACCCCATGGCGCACCTTGCCCGGAAAGTAGTCGCGGGCCAGACTCGGCATGTCTACAGCGAATGTATCCAAGGCATCACTCCATGTGAACGGCAAAAGCCTGGACCCTAAGCGACGACCATGACAGCATGGTGAAAACGCTGCAGATGCACGCCATGGACTTTGAAAGCCCGCATAAAACCATATAAACTATATAAACCGTTTAATTGGAGTTTTATTGATGAGCACTGCCCCCAAAGTCACCACTGCACCCACCCCTGCCGCCGATGCCGCTGCGCCCGCTGTCGCGGTGAGCAAGCCGGTTGCACCGAAGAAAGTGGCGGTCCGTGCCAAAGCGGTAAAAGTCGCCAAGCCCGTCGCAGTGAAAGCCAAGCCACCCGTGGTCAAGGCCAAGCCGGTCGCCGTTGCCAAACCCGCCAAGGTCAAAAAACCCAAGCTGGTGCGCGACAGCTTCACCATCCCCAAGGCCGAGTACACCGTGCTGGAAGACCTGAAGCTGCGCGCCATGGCCCTGGCCCAGCCCGCGAAGAAGAGCGAGCTGCTGCGTGCCGGGATCAAGGCCCTGGCCGCCATGTCCGATGCGGCGTTGAAGGCTGCCTTGCAGGCCGTGCCGACCATCAAGACCGGCCGTCCGGCAGCGGTTGCGGTAACCAAGCCCGCTGCCAAAAAGGCCGTCAAGAAGATTGTGAAGAAGGCCTGACTGTGAGGGACCGGGGTGCCGCGCGCCCCGAACCATGAAAGCTGTTTCAGGTTAGACCAGGTCCGGGGCCTGCACGGACACCAGCACCGTCTGCCCCACGCCGTCGCGCTCGCGGTGGCGCAACCACCACACAGCACCCTTTCGCACCGAGAGCTGCACTGCCAGTTCGCCCTCGGCCATACCCAGCAACTGGGCAATGGTTTCCCCCAGCACCGGCTGGTGCCCCACCACCAACACGTGTACCTTGCTGTCGGGCCACTGGGCGGCTGCCAGCAACTGCGCGGGGGTACAGCCGGGGGCCAGCTCGGGGCGCAGTTTGAATTTGCGCCCCAGCGCCTGCACGGTCTGTTCGGTACGCCGCGCCGGGCTGGCCAGCACCCGGGTGCTGTCGGGCAGATGCCGGTCCAGCCACTGGGCCATGCGCTGCGCCTGCTTGGTACCGCGCGGGGTCAGGCTGCGGTCCAGATCGGCCAGGGTGTCGCTACCCTCTTCGGCCTCCGCATGGCGCCACAGAATCAAATCCATATCAGCCCTGTTGCCTGCGGCGACGCTGGCTGTAGCGATGCATCAAGGCGGTTTGCGCGCTGTGGCCGTCGGTCTGGGTGCGGGTGTAGCGGCCATCCGCGCCCAGGTCCCAGGCATCGCGCCCATCCAGCAGGTAAGGCACCAGGCATTCGTCGATGACGCGCTGGCGCAGCACAGGGTCGGTCACCGGCCAGGCCAGCTCGATGCGGCGCAGCATGTTGCGGTTCATCCAGTCGGCGCTCGACAGGTACAACTCTTCGTGTTCGCCGCTGCCAAAGTAAAAAATGCGCGAATGCTCCAGAAACCGCCCCACCACCGACCGCACCCGGATGTTGTCGGTCCAGCCCGGCACCTGGGCGGGCAGCATGCAGGCACCACGCACCACCAGGTCGATACGCACACCTTGCTGCCCGGCGTGCACCAGGGCGTCGATCATGGCCTCGTCGGTCAAGGCGTTCATTTTGGCAACGATGCGCCCCGGCACGCCCTGCGCGGCGGCCTTGCCCACGGCGTTGATCTTGGCGATCAGCTTGCGGTGCAGATGGAAAGGCGCCAGCAGCAGGCTGCGCAGGCGCGGCAGCTTGCTTTGCCCGGCGATGTGCAGAAACACCTGGTCCATGTCGCCAGTCAACGCCGTGTCGCTGGTGAGGTAACTGATGTCGGTATACAGCCGGGCCGTGCGCGGGTTGTAGTTGCCGGTGGACAAATGGCCATAGCGGCGCAGCTGCTTGCCTTCGCGGCGGGTCACCAGCAGCATCTTGGCGTGGGTTTTCAGGCCCACCACGCCATACACCACCTGTGCACCGATGGATTCCAGCATCTCGGCCCAGTTGATATTGGTTTCTTCGTCGAAACGGGCCTTCAACTCCACCACCACCGTGACCTCTTTTCCTCGGCGTACCGCTTCGCGCAGCAAGTCCATGAGTTCGGAGTCGGGCCCGGTGCGGTAGATGGTTTGCTTGATCGCGAGCACGGTGGGGTCGCGCACCGCCTCGCGCAGGAAGGCCAGCACCGCGTCAAAGCTCTCGAAAGGCTGGTGCACCAGCACATCGCCCTGCTTGAGACGCTCGAAAAACGATTGGCCCTGCGTCAACTGCAAAGGCCAGCTTGCGTGGAAGCTCGGAAACAACAACGCTGGGCGGTCCACCAGATCGATCAGCTGCGTCAACCGCGCCAGGTTCACCGGGCCGTGCACCCGGTACAGCGACTGCTCTGGCAGCTCGAACTGTTTAAGCAAGAATTTGGACAAATGCTCTGAGCAGTCGGCCGACACCTCCAGCCGCACCGCCTGGCCAAAATGGCGCACTTCCAACCCCTGGCGCAGGGCAGTGCGCAGATTGCGCACGTCATCTTCGTCCACCGCCAAATCAGAGTGGCGCGTAACCCGAAACTGCGAGAACTGCCCCACCTGCCGGCCCGCAAACATCTCCTGCAAATGGGCCCGGATCACGCTGGACAGCGACACGAACAGCATGCGCTCCCCCGCCACCGCATTGGGCAGGCGGATGAAGCGTGGCAATACCCGGGGCACTTTGACGATGGTGATGTCGTTCTCGCGGCCAAAAGCATCCTGCCCGCTCAGGCGCACGATGAAGTTCAGCGATTTGTTGGCCACCTGGGGAAACGGGTGCGATGGGTCCAGCCCCACCGGCACCAGCAGGGGCCGCACTTCGCGCTCGAAATAGCTCTTGACCCAGCGCCGCTGCACCGCATTGCGCTCGCCGTGCGAGATGATTTGAAAGCCCTGCTCGGCAAACGCAGGCTGCAGTTGGTCGTTGTACAGCGCGTATTGGCGCTCCACCAGCGCGTGCGCCGCCGTGGCCAGCGCCTTGAAGGAATCGACGGTGTAGACCCCCCGGTAGTCGTTGGTGTGCGCGGCGATCAGGTGTGGCGCGCCACGCACTTCGAAAAATTCGTCCAGATTGGCGGACACGATGCACAGGTAACGCAAGCGCTCCAGCAGCGGTACATCCGTGCGCACCGCCCAGTCCAGCACCCGCTCATTGAAGGCCAGGATGCTGTGGTCGCGGTCCAGCAGGGCGACGGGCGGGGTAGAACCGGGGGAAGATCGTTGTTTTTCAGGGTGGGACATCAGGTGGGTACAGGCGAACGGGCGCGAAGGGTAGCAGCCAGTGTGCGTTGTTTTGATGTCAAATTGGTGACAACCGCGTGACGGTTTGCAGACATGAAAAAGGGGCCTAAAAATACATGACTTTTAGGCCCCCTGCGCTTATGCCATCAGCATGAGCAGCTACTGAATCAATAGCTTCAGGTACGGTGGATCAGCAGCGTCTCGTAAACAAAGTTTTGCAGGATCACCTGGTCGGCTGCGTCGATGTCGTGGAAGTTGATGCCGTGCGAGTACACGGTATGGAAGGTGGCACCGTCGGCCGTGCTGCCCGCCGATTGCTGCACACTGCGGATGGAGGCGGTGGTGTTGATAGTCACGTCGCGGTCCGAGGCCTGGTCGCGCAGGGTGAACTCGATGTCGATCAGGTCGCCCGAGGTGCCCAGCGGCCGGGCGGTCGACACCAGCGCGCCACTCAGACTGATGTCCGACAGCGTGGCCATCTTGAAATTCTTGGGATCGGTGCCGCTTTTGATCTTGACCGGCAGGTTGGCTTTGACACGCACCGCCTTGCGCAGGCCCACCTTCTGGATAGCACCTGGGAACGACAGCAGCAGGAAAGCACGCGGCGTAGTGACCACCGACTCGATCTTGCTGCTGAAGGTGAACACCGACACGCCGGAGAACACCCGGATGATCACGCCTTCGCCTTCGGCCATGGCGCTGCTGTCTTGTGGCACGTTCAGGAGCAGGTATTCGCCGGGCACAAATCCGATCAGCGTGGTGTAGTGCACAGTGGGGTTGGCCGACTGGCTGGACATGATCTGCAGGCGCACGCCGACTTGCAGGTTCATGTCTTCAAACTCGATATTGGATTTTTTGGTCATGGCAATAGAGGCCGGTGTATTAAGGGACTACCTGGAAACCCATGGTTTCTGGCGTTGTATGCAAATTTTAGCCCCCGTGGCCCGCTCCGGGAAGCCAGCTAGGCTGCAGATCCGTAAAACGAAGGGGTCTGCTGCGAAAAACTGAAGTGCACGGTGGGGGCGCTGATGTCGTTGAAGGGCATGCCCAGCGCGATTTCCCCGGTGCCATGCAGTTGGCAGTCGTCGCGGCGCAGGGGCACGTCGGTATCGCTGCCGGTAAACCGCACCCAGGTGCCAAAGCTGCTCAGGTCGGTGATGAAAAACGCGCCGTTGCGCCAATCAATCCGGGCATGCAAACGCGACACGCGGGGGTCGTTGATGAAAAACTCGGCCTGGTCGGTGCGGCCCAGGTGCACCGGCATCTCCTTGGACGAAAAGCTGCGGTTGATGTCCAGATAGGCGAGGTGGATACGCCCTCCGGGCGTAACACCGGGGCGTTGGATCTCGGCCAGGCTGGCCTGCATGGTGACAAATTCGGTGCGGACATCTTCCTGCCACTCGATCTTGTACAGCGGCACCGCCTCCTGGCGGCCCCGTAAATTGACCGGCCCCAGACTCAGGATGCGCAGGCCCTGGGTGTCGTCCATTTCGGACACCACCGATTCGGTCACCCAGATCTGGTTACCACCGGACAGATCGCTCAGGCGCGAGGCGACATTCACCGCGTCACCAAAGCAGTCGCCGTCGACTTCCACCACCTCGCCGCGGGCAATGCCGGCCTTGATTTCCATGCGGATGGCATCCGGCCACTTCTGCAGACGCTGCTGGTGGCCGCGCTGGATGGAGATCACCGCGTTGGCGGCATCGCCCGCATCGGCGAACACCGCCAGCACGCCATCGCCCAGCTTTTTCACCACGCGGCCCTCGTGCGCTTCGCAGACCTCGCCGATCCACTGGGTGATGCGGGTTACCGCACGCGTGGCTTTTTCATTGCCCAGGGCCACATAGAAGGCGGTGCTCCCGGTGAGATCGGCAAATACGACGGTGGCCTGTACGCCCATGCTGGAGACTTTGTGAAGGGTCAGAAAAGTGGTGAACGCAGTTTAGTACAGTAGAAAAAAAGCCTTTCCATTGCGTACGTTCCGTAAGGCAAATTATGAAATGGAAACGCTCAATTGCTGCAACCGTCCAACGGCTGGGGCTGGTGGCGGCCCGGAAAATATCCGCTGGCCGCGCATTCCGCCCCACGTCTTACAGCCCGTTACCAAAACCACGCATTAGCACGGCTTTGGAGACGAAGCTGTGCTACTGTAGTGTGTAATTTGTCACATATTTGCTATTTAATACATTTTTCTACACAGACCGGTACATCCCTGCATCTTCTTATGGCTTGGGACTCTACTTCTATCAAAAACAGCTTCTACAGCATCCTGGGAATGGATTCTGCGCGGGCGGACGCCGGGCGTGCGCAGCAGCTGGAGCAGGTCCGCACCGCGATGCTGGAGTGTCTGGGCGATGTCGGGGGCTTTGAAGGCCCGATTCTGCGGCAGCGCGTGGCCTATGCCAAAGACGTGCAAACCCTGTGGTTTCTGCGGGCCGACCTGATGGGCGTGTTGGCCAGCCGCGATGGCGAAGGTGCCGCCCGCAACCGGATGGACCAGATTGCTCCGCTGTTCCAGGGCCTCTTACCCAAGGGCCTGGTGTCGCGTTCCAGCAGGTTGCGCTAATGCTCAGTGGTGGTGGTGGCCGCCATGGTCGTGGTGGCCATGGTCATGTCCGTGGTGGTGGTGACCTGCGCCGTGGTGCGACACATGGCCCCAGACCACCAGCGCTTCGCGGCCCTGTAGCGCCAGTTCCACCGTTGCGCCCACGGGCAGCAGCACCTTGGTTTGCACATGGCCGAACGGCAAATTGGTCAGCACCGGCACCTTGAGCTGGCTGCGCAGCCAGGCGACCACGGTGGCCAGGCGGAATGTGCCGTCGTGCGGCACCTTGGTGAACTCGGTAAATTGGCCCAGCACAATGGCTTTTTGCCGCGCCAGCACGCCGCTGTAGAGCAGCTGGGTGAGCATGCGCTCGATGCGGTAGGGGTGCTCGCCCACATCTTCCAGGAACAGAATGCCCCCCTGGATCTGCGGAAAATACGGCGTGCCGATTTGCGACACCAGCACCGACAGGTTACCGCCCCACAAAATCGCATCTTTCATATAAAAGTCGCCCTCAGCGCTTATTCCATCAGCGTGAGAAGCTACTGAATCCATAGCAAGCTGGGCATCATCACGGCCTAGCCGCCAGCCCGTGCCCTCGCCCTGCCCACCCACCAGGTCGTCAAAGCAGGCTTCCATGATGTCGTCGGGGGTGCCTTCCACGCCAAAACCCTCGCCCAGTGCCGGGCCCGCCCAGGTGATGGCCCCGGTGTGCGCGAGCAAGGCGTTTTGCAAAGCTGTGAAGTCGCTGTAGCCCACAAACTGGGTGCCGTTTTCAATCGCCTTGGTGACCGCACGGTAGTCGATGCCGCCCAGGATGCGCGTTAGGCCGTAGCCACCGCGGGTGGTGAGTGCAATATCGGCACCGCTGGCTGCAGCCCGGTGGATGGCCGCCACGCGGGTGGCATCGTCACCGGCAAAGCGCATATGGCTTTTGAGGGCATCGGGGTCGATTTCGACCGCATAACCCAGGGTTTTGAGCCGGGCCACGCCGCGCTTGAAGGCGGCCTTGTCGCGCACCGCGCCAGAGGGGGAGTAGATGTAGATATGTTTCACGGGGCCAAGTATCCCATCGCCTGGGCCGCTTCTGCGCTGGGCGGGCCGTCGAGGTGCAACGTGGGGCCCGGGAATGCTTCCTGCGGGTCCCAGCCCTTGGCCGCAAAGGCCCGTAGCGCGGCGCGGTGCCCGCCATCGGGGAACGGGGCGGGGTCCAGGGGCGCGGTGTCGGCCCCCAGCCGCACCAGGGCCCGGATACGCTCGGCGGGCAGCAGAGGTGTGCCCTCGCCCTGCAGCACCAGCACCACCTGGTCCACGCCCAGCCGGTCCAGCCACGTACACAGCACCTGGCGGTGCCAGTCCCAGTGGTGGACCGCTTCTTTCTTGGGTTTGTCACTGCGGCCAAAGCCCAGCAGATCGGGGGCCAGCACGCGGTGGCCAGCCGCCGCCAGGGCCCAGGCCATGGGCTGGAACGCCAGGCTGCTGCCAGTGCGGCTGTGCAGGCAAAGGACCGTGCTGGTGGCAGGGCCGGTGTCGCGGTAGTGCATGCGCCAGCCATCTATATCGGTGTACTGCTGCGCCGCGTCGGAAAAACAGGCTTCGGGCGTACGCAGTGCGTCTTCGCGCAGGGGGATGTGGGCCTGTCGCTGCAGGGCGCGGCGCTGCTGAAAGAACGTTTGCAGCACCCCCGCACAGGCTTCGGCCAGCACCCCACCCTGCACCTCGGTCTGGTGGTTCAGGTGCGCGTTGGCAAATACATTGATCACCGAGCCCGCCGCGCCGGTTTTGGCGTCCGGCGCGCCAAACACCACCCGGCGCAACCGGGCATGCAGCATGGCTCCGCTGCACATGGTGCAGGGCTCCAGCGTGACAAACAGCTCGCAGCCGTCCAGCCGATAGTTGCCCAGCACCCGGGCCGCAGCGCGCAAGGCGTTGATTTCGGCATGCGCGGTGGGGTCGTGCCCGTCAATGGGCGCGTTGCGGCCGGTGGCAATGACCACACCGTCTTTCATGACCACGGCCCCCACCGGCACCTCGCCCGCCTCGGCGGCCAGGCGGGCCTGGTCCAGGGCGAGTTGCATGGCTTCCAGATCGGTCATCGGGTGTTTACTATATTTTTGATAGCTTCTTGCGCTGATGGAATAAGCACAAGAGGCCTCAATGGCTTAAGGTTTTTCATCCGGCATGGAGCGTGGTGTTTGCAGCGCGGCATCCAGCGATTGCTTCACTTGCTGCTGCATCTGCTGGGCCGATGCCGGGCCTTGCGGCGTAGCCACCACGGGAGCGGTCTGTTTTTTGGCCAGCAGGCTGATAGCCACCACCACGACGAGTAAACCCACAACGCTGAAGACGGCGCGCATCACAAACCCCGGTGAAGAACAAGGGCGGATTTTACGGTCCGGCCAGTCTATTTTGGGCTGTCGCCATGGCTACCAGCACCACGTTCGGCGCCACCGCCCTGCTGGGTATCGGTGCCTGCCTGCCCATTTCCGCCACCGCGGCCCCGGGTCTGGTTGAGAATAGCGGCCATGAACACACCCACCTGCCGCTGCACCTGGGCCGACAGCAGCCCGCTGATGGCCGCCTACCACGACGACGAATGGGGCGTACCCGAGCGCGACAGCCGCAAGCTGTGGGAGAAACTGGTGCTCGACAGCTTCCAGGCCGGGTTGTCGTGGAGCATCATCTTGCGCAAGCGCGAGGGCTTTCGGGCCGCCTTCGCCCAGTTCGACCCCGAGGCCGTGGCCCGCTTCACGCCTGCCGACGTCGACCGCCTGATGCAGGACCCCGGCATCGTGCGCTCCCGCGCCAAGATCGAGGCCACCATCGGCAACGCCCAGGCCTACCTGGCGATGCAGGCGGCGGGCGTGGACTTCTCCACCTGGCTGTGGGGCCTGGTGGGGGGCACGCCCATCAAGGGCAACGGCGTGGTGCTGACCCAGTCGCCGCTATCGGCCGACATCTCCAAAGCCCTTAAAAAACGCGGCTTCAAGTTTGTCGGTGCAGTGACCATCTACGCCTGGATGCAGGCCGTGGGCATGGTCGACGACCACAGCCAGCAGTGTTTCAAATACCAAAGCTAGCCACACAGCGCCCGAGAGGGGCGTGGGACAGGATTGCGGATGCGGATTCGGCCGCACATGTCCCTGCCGGTGCACTGTATGCCTTTTAGGCCTCTAGCGCTTATTTGGTGGTCGTAAGCAGCTATTGATTAGGTAGCACTCCAGCCCACGCCTTTCCCCTACAATCAGGGCACTTGAAGGCCAGGCCTGTAGTGGCGTGCGATGCGCCTCACCGGCTTCGCACCGTGAAAGGTCTCTGTCCCATGACGTCGATTGCTAGCACGAAGCCTTGGACCCGCAGTACCGCCCGCCCGTTCATGCGCAAGGCAACCCTGGTAGCCTTGCTGCTCACCGCGCCGGCCTGGGTGCTTGGACCGATCTTTGGCGACGACTTTTTCTACCACCTGCTCTACAACACGTTCTTCAACGAGCAGCTGCGCGCGGGCGATCTCTATCCGCGCTGGCTTTTCAACGGCAATGCCGGACTCGGCGGCCCGGTTTTCTTTTTCTACGGCGCGGTCCCGTCGTTCGCCACCTGCTTCTTCTCGGTCTTTGGCCTGAGCGTTGCGCACCAGATGGGGGCGGCCGTGTTTGTGGCCACCCTGGGCAGCGGGGTTGCCGCCTACCTATGGGCCCAGATGGTGGTTTCCCGTGCGGCGGCGGTGGCGGCAGCCTTGCTGTACATGGCACACCCCTACCACCTCAACGTCGATCTGTACCTGCGTTTTGCCTTTGCGGAGTTCTGGTCCTTTGTCTGGATGCCGCTGGTCCTCGCCGCCATGGTGGCGATCGCCCGAGGGCGCCCCCATTTCTGGCTGTTGGGCGCGGTCTCGTATGCCTTGCTGATCGCCACCCATCCGCCCAGCGTACTGATCTTCACATGCCTGCTGGTGCCCTATGGGCTATGCCTGCTGGTCGCTGCGCCCGCCCACCGGCGGCTGGCCATTGCAGTGCGCATGGCCGGGTCGTTGGCGCTGGGGGTCGCGCTGGCCGGCATCTACCTGGTGCCTGCGCTGACCACGCAGCAATTCGCCAGCTATGCCGAAATTTTGAAACGTTGGGATGCCAGCTTTTTTGTCGACCATACGGCCCTGTGGCGCGATGGTCTGCTGTTGTCGCATGTGTGGCGCTACGGTGCCGATCCGGCCATGATGGTCTATGCCAATGTGGTGGCGTTCTCGCTGCTGGTGGCTGCGGTGTCGGCAGGCGTTGCCTGTATGCGTGCCAGCACGCCCCGCCAGCGGCTGTGGCCGCTTTTTTGGGCCTTGATCGTCGCGGCCACGCTGTGGGCAATGAGCAGTTACGCCCTGCCCTTTTGGGAGTTCGCCCACTATTTGCAGCGCATCCAGACGCCTACGCGGCTCAACATGGTACTGGCGCTCGCGCTGGTGCCCCTGGTCGGGTACGCGGTGGACCGCTGGCCACCCCGCAGAGGGCTCGCGGTGGTGGCGTGGTCCGCAGTGGTGCTGTATGCCGCCACATTTTGGGTGCCTTCGGCGAAACAGATCTATTGGGGATGGACCAAGTACGCCGATGTGCACATAGGCGCTGCCGTCCTGCCGCCAGAAACGCGGCCGGTGGAAGTGCCCCGCGCGTGGGCCAGCAATGCCTCGATTGCCACCCTGAGCGAAGCGACACCGCGCGCGGCATTCCTTTCCGGTGGCGGCAGCGTTTCGGCCCCCGCGTGGGGTCCGGAGGGCATCCTGCTGGAAACCCGCAACACGCAGGCCGATGCACTCGTCGTACACCAGTTCAACTACCCGGGCTGGCGCATCGTGAGCACACCACCCACTTCTTTTACCGTGGGTGCCACGCCAGAAGGCCTGCTGGCGATCCAGTTGCCAGCGGGTGCCTACCGCTTGTCGATCACCCGGGCCAAATTGCCTGCCGAATGGATCGGGCTCTCGATCACGGGGAGCGCGGTGGTGGTTGCGCTCGCCGTGCTGCTGGCCACGCGCCGCAGGAATACGGCTCTGTCCGCCCCTTAGCCAGGAACGGCCGGTGTACGGACAAGGTTCAGGCGACTACTTCTTCCAGGTGAACATCGCCGACGCCACGTAGTTCCATACGGTGCCTACGACCACGCCAGCCAACCCGGCCACCCACCACTCCTGCTGGCGGTTGAAGATCATGTTGGCCACGCCGACATTGCCCACCGCACCGACACCGCAGACCAGATAGAACGACAGCAAGCCCGTGAAGAAGCGCATGCCACGCAGGCGGCGGTCGCGGTAGGTCAGGAAGTTGTTCAGAACATAGTTAGATGTCATGGCGGCCAGCGTGGCCACAATCTGCCCCACCGCAAACGGCACGTTTGCGACGCGGAACGCCAGGAAGAGGACCAGAAAGTGGACGAACAGACCACTTCCGCCCACCAGTGAAAACAAAATCAGGCGCGGCGGCAGAATGTGGCCGAAGCGCTTGTCGAGAATCAGCATGATGTACTGCCACAGCACCGCCGAATCCAGCTTGCTTTCACCCGCGAAGCGCTCGCGGAAGACGAATGGCACTTCCGCATAGCGCGGCGGCGTCGGCGAAGACGCGAACAGGTCCAGAAGAATCTTGTACCCCTCGCCAGACAGCCGCCGGACCGCGCGGTCGAACGCTTCGCGCTGGACCAGAAAGAACCCGCTCATTGGATCGGTCAGCGGCGACGCCACGACCAGCTTGGCCAGATAGGTGGCAAAACGGCTCATGGCCGCGCGCTTGTTGTCCCATTCGCCGACCGAGCCGCCTTCGCAGTAACGGCTGGCAACCACGAAATCCAGCTTTTCTTCCCGTACCTTGGCCAGCATGCGCGGCAGCAGGGTCTCATCGTGCTGCAGGTCGGCATCCATAACCACGACGGAGGCGGCAGACGATGCCAGAACGCCCTCCACCACCGCCCGCGACAGGCCGCGTCGGCCGATTCTGTGCAGACAACGCACCCGCAGGTCTTCTCGTGCGATGCTGCGGACCAGGTCGGAGGTTCCGTCCGGCGAGTCGTCATCGACATAGATCACCTCCCAACTGATACCTATCAGCACGGCATCCAGTCGGGAAATCAACTCACGGATATTGTCGCGTTCGTTAAACGACGGCACTACGATCGAGAGCTCAAGCATGACTTTGCTTTCTAAGGATGGTCCTGGGACGGCCCCTAAAAAACATTTTGGCACATGAGTTACCGACGCTGCCAAGTTTAGTCGCTCTGTTACATTCCCCCGCCATGTCCTTGCGAGGGCTGCCCGCAGGCCCTACAGGGAATGCGGCGGGATGCCCGTCAGATCGCCCTCGGATCTAACCCGAAAGCGGCCTGCCCTCACTCCCACTCGATGGTGGCAGGCGGCTTGCTGGAGACGTCGTAGGTCACGCGGTTGATGCCACGCACTTCGTTGATGATGCGGCCCGACACCTTTTTAAGCAGGGCATAGGGCAGCTCGGCCCAGTCGGCGGTCATGAAGTCGCTGGTTTGCACCGCGCGCAGGGCCACCACGTAGTCGTAGGTACGTCCGTCGCCCATCACGCCCACGCTTTTCACCGGCAGGAACACGGTAAAGGCCTGGCTGGTCAGCTGGTACCAGGTCTTGCCGGTGGCCTCGTCCTTGAAGTTGTGCAGCTCTTCGATGAAGATCGCGTCGGCGCGGCGCAACAGGTCGGCGTATTCCTTTTTGACTTCGCCCAGAATGCGCACGCCCAGGCCGGGGCCGGGGAAAGGGTGGCGGTACACCATCTCAACCGGCAGACCCAGAGCCACGCCCAGTTCGCGCACTTCGTCCTTGAACAGTTCACGCAGGGGTTCCAACAGCTTCAGGCCCAGCTCGGCAGGCAGCCCACCGACGTTGTGGTGGCTTTTGATGGTGACGGCTTTTTTGCTTTTGGCACCACCGGACTCGATCACGTCGGGGTAAATCGTGCCTTGGGCCAGCCATTTGGCACCCTTGGCGCCGTCGCCCTTGAGCTTGGCGGCTTCTTGCTTGAACACGGTGACGAACTCGCCACCGATGATCTTGCGTTTGGCTTCGGGGTCGGTCACACCCGCCAGCTTGCCCAGAAACAGGTCGCTGGCATCGGCGCGGATCACCTTGGCGTGCAGCTTGCCGACGAACATGTCCATCACCATGTCGCCTTCGTTCAGTCGCAGCAGGCCGTGGTCCACAAACACGCAGGTCAGCTGGTCGCCAATCGCGCGGTGGATCAGGGCCGCAGCCACGCTGGAGTCCACGCCACCCGACAGGCCCAGAATCACCTCCTCGTCGCCTACCTGGGCGCGGATGCGGGCGACCGCTTCGCTGATGTAGTCGCCCATGATCCAGTCGGGCCGGGTGCCGCAGATGCCGAGCACAAAGCGGTTCAGCAGCGCCTGGCCTTGCACGGTATGGGTCACTTCGGGGTGGAACTGCACGGCGTAGAAATGGCGGGATTCGTCGGCCATGCCGGCGATGGGGCAGCTGTCGGTGCTGGCCATCAGCTTGAAGCCGGGGGGCAGCTCGGTGACCTTGTCGCCATGGCTCATCCACACATTCAGCATGCCCTCGCCCTCGGGCGTGGTGAAATCGGCGATGTCCTTGAGCAGCGCGGTGTGGCCACGGGCACGCACCGACGCAAAGCCAAATTCACGGGTGTGGCCGGTTTCCACCTTGCCGCCCAGCTGCTGCGCCATGGTTTGCATGCCGTAGCAAATGCCCAGTACCGGCACGCCCAGATCGAACACGGCCTGGGGCGCGCGGTCGGTGGTGTCCTCGGTCACGCTGGCGTGGCTGCCCGACAGGATGATGCCCTTCAGGTTGCCATCGGCGGCGTAAGCACGCATCCATTCGTCGGTCACATCGCAAGGATGGACTTCGCAAAACACGTGGGCATCGCGCACACGGCGGGCGATGAGCTGGGTGACTTGTGAACCGAAATCGAGGATGAGGATTTTTTGGTGGGACATGGCTAAAAATGAAAAACGGGCAGCACGTAGGCTGCCCGGATCTATCGACAAAAAAATGCGCTTCAGGCTTGCGCAGGGATCCGCAGAACTTGGCCAGGGTAAATTTTGTCCGGGCTGCTCAGCATGGGCTTGTTGGCTTCAAAAATCTGCGGGTACAGATTGGCGTTGCCATAGACTTTTTTGGCCACGGCGCTCAGGGTGTCGCCACTGACGACCGTGTGGTAGGTGCACTCGGGCACCTCGGGACAGGTCATTTCATCGGCCACACCGGCAACGCCATGGACGTTACCGCAGCAGACGACGATTTTTTCCCGGGTTTCCATATCGGCCACGGCACCGGCCACAGTGACGATCTGGTCGGCCCCATTGAAGCTGATGGTCAGGCCATCGGTGGACAAACCTTGCGCCTGGATGTAGGTGCCAATGGCATCCGCCGCCGCGGTGTTTGCCGCAGCCGCCTTTTCCTGGTTGCTCGGTTCAGCCACTGCCGCAGCGATTTCAGGCTTGTTGCCAAACAATTTCTGACCAGCCTCTTTGATGAACGAAATCATGCCCATGGAATTTCTCCTTTAAACGGTATACAACCCAACAGCAAAAATACTGCCGAGGCTATTCTGACCGGTAGTTAGGTGCTTCTTTGGTGATTTGCACGTCGTGTACATGGCTTTCGCGGATACCGGCTGAGGTAATTTCCACAAATTCGGCTTTATTTTTCATATCGTCGATGGTGGCGCAACCGCAGTAGCCCATGCTGGCACGGATGCCGCCCGCCATTTGGAAAATGATGGAGACCATGGATCCCTTGTACGGAACCCGGCCTTCGATGCCTTCGGGCACCAGCTTGTCGGCGTTGGGGTTCTCGGTGCTGACTTCCTGGAAGTAACGGTCGGCACTGCCTTGCTGCATGGCACCAATGCTGCCCATGCCCCGGTAGCTCTTGTAGCTACGGCCCTGGAACAGCACCACTTCGCCCGGTGCTTCTTCGGTACCGGCAAACATGCCGCCCATCATCACGGTGCTGGCACCGGCTGCGATGGCCTTGGCAATGTCGCCGCTGTAGCGGATACCGCCATCGGCAATCAGGGGAATGCCGCTGCCCAGCAAGGCAGTGGCCACATTGTCAATGGCCATGATTTGCGGCACGCCCACGCCCGCCACGATGCGGGTGGTGCAAATGCTGCCCGGGCCGATGCCGACCTTGACCGCATCCGCACCGGCTTCGGCCAGCGCCAAAGCGGCAGCGCCGGTGGCGATGTTGCCGCCGATCACGTCAATGTGCGGGTAGTTTTGTTTGATCCAGCGCACGCGGTCGATCACGCCCTTGCTATGGCCATGGGCCGTGTCCACCACGATGGCATCCACACCGGCACGCACCAGGGCTTCGACACGTTCTTCGGTGCCCTCGCCCACGCCGACCGCCGCGCCCACGCGCAATTGGCCTTGGGCATCGCGCGCGGCGTTGGGGAAGCTGGTTTGCTTGGTGATGTCCTTGACGGTGATCAGGCCCTTGAGCTCGAACGCGTCGTTGATGACCAGCAGGCGCTCCAGCTTGGATTTGTTCAGCAGCGCCTTGGCCTCGGCCAGCGATGCACCTTCCATGACCGTGACCAGCTTTTCGCGCGGGGTCATGATCTGGCTGACGGGCACGTCGTAGCGGGTTTCAAAGCGCAGGTCGCGGCTGGTGACGATACCGACCACCTTGCCGCCGTCGCACACCGGAAAACCGGAGATGCCGAGCTGGGCCGACATATCGATCACCTGGCGCACGGTGTGGCTGGGAGTGATGATGACGGGATCGCGCAGCACACCGGACTCGTAGCGTTTGACCTTGAGCACTTCAGCAGCTTGCTGCTTGGGTGTGAAGTTTTTGTGCACGATACCCATGCCGCCTTCCTGGGCCATGGCGATGGCCAGACGGGCTTCGGTGACGGTGTCCATGGCGGCAGACACCAGGGGCAGGTTCAGGGTGATGTTGCGGGAGAGGCGGGTCGCAAGAGACGTGTCCTTGGGCAGGACTTGGGAGAACGCTGGCACCAACAACACATCGTCGAAAGTGAGCGCTTTTCCTAGCAGACGCATATAGAAAGCTCCAAAAGACGGATTGTACTAGCCCGCGAGACCCAGCTTTTGTGTCACAGGCCCTCCGCAATTGCGTGCAGACCGGTCCAAAGCGTGCGAATCCGCACGTCCCACAGCTAAACTGCGGGCATGAAACTGCACAAATTGCTTGTTATCGCCCTCGGGTGCGCGTGGTCATTGGGGGCACTGGCCCAGTGGCAGTGGATGGACAACAGCGGCAGAAAAGTATTCAGCGACCGCGGTCCGCCGCCCGACATTCCGGCAAAAAATATTTTGCGCCAGCCCGGTGGCGCGGCCAAAGCTGCGCCAGTGCCCGCGCCTGCCGCACCGGCTTCGGCGGCCTCTGCGCCCAAGGTCAGCGGCGTGGACAAGGCTTTGGAAGAAAAGAAAAAGCAGGCCGAAGCCACCGAAGCAGCCCAACGCAAGGCCGAAGTGGACAAAAACGCCGCTGCCCAGGCCGAAAACTGCACCCGCGCCAAGCAGTCCAAGGCCAATTTCGATTCGGGCGTGCGCATTGCCCGCACCAATGACAAGGGCGAGCGCGAAATCCTCGACGATGCCGCCCGGGCCAGTGAATTGAAGCGCCTGCAGGACGTAATAAGCGCCGACTGCAAATAGCCGCAGCCTTCAGTAACCCGCCTTCGCCCCGGCCCGCTTCTTGGTGAACAGGCCGGCGCGGCCGGCGCCCTGGCGGGTAAAACGCGTGCGGCGGGCAACCTTGGGGTCAACGGTGAGGGGCCGGTACAGCTCCAACCGGTCACCATCGGCCAAAAGCTGGGTGTGCGGTGCCAATGCGCCCCACACCCCCGAGTCCAGTGCCAGCAGATCCGCCCCGGCAAAACTGGGCATCGCGCTGCAGGCCCGCAGGGCGTCTGCCACGCATGCCCCCTGGGACACGTCCACCTGCGCTTCGACCACCTGACCCGGTGCTAGCGCGCACACCACGGTGATGTGCAACGCCGTATCAACCATAGACCTGCTCGGCGCGCTTCACAAAGGCATCGACCAGGCTGCCCGCAATGCGGTCGAACACCGGGCCCACCAACGCCGACAGCGCGATGTTGTCAAAGCCGTAGTTCAGCTGCAGATCGACCCGGCAGGCCCGCTGGCTGCCGTCACCCACGGGGGTAAAGCCCCAGGTGCCGTCCAAATTGGAAAACGGGCCCTTGATGAGTTTCATCAGCACCTGGCGGCCTTCCGCACTGACCACATGGGTGTTGTGGGTAACAAACTTCTGGTGGATGCCGCCAAACGCAATGCCCACTTCGGCTGTCATGCCGTCGGATTCTTCGCTGAGCACGGCGGCGTGGTCGCACCAGGGCAGAAACTGCGGATACAGCGCGACTTGGGTGACCAGGGCGAACATTTCTTCGGCGCTGTACCAGATGAGGACGGACTTGTGGACGTTTTTCATAGAATGGAGGGCTGCGCGGGATTGTAGAACCTGCTCCCGCCCTCTTCTTCCACTTTCATGGACTCGGGCGCAGAGCACCCCGAGCCATGACAGTTGTCTCACGTTCATAGTACCTAATGGCCAAAAAACCCGATCCCACCGCCCGCATTGCCGACAACAAAAAGGCCGCTTTCAACTACTTCTTCGAGGAGCGCATTGAGTGCGGCCTGGTGCTGGAAGGCTGGGAGGTCAAGTCACTGCGCGAAGGCAAGGTGCAGCTCACCGACGGCTACGTGGTGGTGCGCGCGGGCGAGCTGTTCCTGATCGGCTGCCAGATCCACCCGCTGAATTCGGCCTCCACCCACATCAGCCCGGACAAGGTCCGCACCAAGAAGCTGCTGCTGCACAAGGAGCAGATCAAGAAAATGATCGTCAAGGTGGAGCAAAAAGGCTACACCCTGGTGCCGTTGAACCTGCACTGGAAGGCTGGCAAGATCAAATGCGAGATCGCCCTGGCCAAGGGCAAGGCCGAGCACGACAAGCGCGACACCATCAAGGACCGCGAAGGCAAACGCGAAGTGGAACGCGCCATGAAGTCACGCCAAAGATAGGCGTTTGGGCACAGTCCATACACACTGGACCATAGCACCTACCGGTCGGCAAATTTTGCCTACAAATTTACATACAAAATCGCATACTGATGCGTTGCGAGGCTCACAATAAGTTACATTGCGCTGCAATCTAACTTGGAGACTCCATGCCATCCTTCCTCTCCAACCTCTCCGTCGCCAAGCGACTGGGCCTCGGTTTTGCCCTCGTTCTGGCTCTTTCCATCGCCATCATTGCAGTCGGCATCGCACGGCTGAATGCGGTGGAGGAGGCTGCGCAGTACATGGTGGCCAGCCCCATCAAAACCGAGCGCATCGTCAGCGACTGGTACCGCAACATCCACACCGGCGTGCGCCGGACCGGCGCCATTGCCAAGAGCAACGACCCCGCATTGACCGGCTTTTTTGCCGAAGACCAGGCCGCCTCGTCCAAGTCGTCCAGCGAATTCCAAAAGATGGTGGAAGCGTTGATGGATAGCGAGCAAGAAATGACCCTCTTCAAGCAGATATCGGACGAGCGCAAGGCCTATATCGTGGTGAGAGACAAGATTCTGGAGCTCAAAAAAGAAGGCAAGGGAGACGAAGCCAGCAATTTGCTCGACCAGCAATTCACGCCCGCCGCCAAACGCTACATGGGCAAGATGGAAGAGCTGCTGGCCTACGAGCGCCAAGACATCGACAGCCAAGCCAAGGGCATCCAGGACATCTTCACCACCAGCCGCAACCTGATGCTGCTGCTGGGCGGAGCCAGCCTGGTACTGAGCATCGTGATCGCCTGGCTGCTGTCGGGCTCCATCACCGGACCGTTGGCCCAGGCCAGCGCGGTGGCCCGCCAGGTGGCCTCGGGCGACCTGAGCGCCCGCATTGACAACCAGCGCACCGACGAACTTGGCGAACTCCTGTCCAGCCTGCAGAGCATGCAGACCAGCCTGGTGCAGGTGGTGTCGAATGTGCGTTCCGGCTCGGAAAGCGTCTCCACCGCCAGTGCCGAAATTGCCGAAGGCAACAACGACCTGAGCGCCCGCACCGAAAGCCAGGCCAGTGCCCTGGAGCAAACCGCCGCCTCCATGGAAGAGCTCAGCTCCACCGTCACGCAAAACGCCGACAACGCCCGCCAGGCCAACCAGCTGGCCCTGAGCGCCTCCAGCGTCGCCGTCCAGGGCGGCCAGGTCGTGGGCCAGGTGGTCGAAACCATGAAGGGCATCAACGAATCCTCGCGCAAGATCTCGGACATCATCCAGGTGATCGACGGCATTGCCTTCCAAACCAACATCCTGGCGCTGAACGCCGCCGTGGAAGCCGCCCGTGCGGGCGAACAAGGCCGCGGATTCGCCGTGGTGGCCAGCGAAGTACGCAGCCTGGCCGGACGCTCGGCCCAGGCCGCCAAGGAAATCAAGAGCCTGATCGGTGCCAGCGTGGAGCGGGTTGAACAGGGCAGCGTGCTGGTGGACCAGGCTGGCGTAACCATGACCGAAGTGGTCAACTCCATCCGCCGGGTGACCGACATCATGGGCGAGATCAGCGCCGCCAGCAACGAGCAGTCGCTGGGCGTGGCCCAGATAGGCGAAGCCGTGACCCAAATGGACCAGGCCACCCAGCAAAATGCCGCCCTGGTCGAGGAAATGGCCGCAGCCGCCAGCAGCCTGCGCAACCAGGCCCATGACCTGGTGCAGGTTGTCGCCGTGTTCAACCTGGGCGCCCAGGGGGGCCCGCAAAATGTGCCACTGGGCATGCGCCGCTGAGCGGGAACCTTTCCACGCGCCCGGTATCATCGTCCTATGCGCCGCTTTTTCCTCATCCTCATGATTGCCCTGCTGCCCTTGCGCGGCTGGGCGGGCGAGGTGATGGCGATGGACATATTGGCGCAACATGCGCCTGCTATACAAAAAGTAGCTGCTCACGCTCACCACACGGTCGAAAGCAGCACTTTTGATATGGAAATGCAGGCCGACTGCCACGGCGCTGCGGAAGCGGCGCATTCGGATGCCGATGCCAGTACCTCCCACTGCGGCACCTGCCCGCTGTGCCAGATGTGCCACACCGTGGCGGCCCCCGCGCCTTTCTTCGCGATACCCACCCCCTGGCTGCCCCATGCGCAGCCCACCACCGGCCCCGCCCGGTTTGCCAGCGCGCCTGCCGCGTTTGCGCTGAAACCACCGATTTCCTGAACGCCCTAGCCGTAGTCCGTCTGCAATCTGCCTGAACCGGCGGTATTGCGGATACCGCTTGCACCGTTCAGGAGAGCATTTTGAAAACCATTCTTGTCAGCGCCAGTGTGCTGCTGTGCTTCGCTGCGTGCGCGCAGAGTCCCGCCTGGCCTTACCGCTCGGTATTTGCCGACCCCCCTGCCGGGGTGGAAAACCAGCCGCTGGACTGGAAACGCGCCAACGCCGACGTAGGCCAGTTCCCCCGCGGCCATGCGGATGTCCTCAAGTGGGAGCAGGCCCATCCACCCTCTGTGCCCATCGGGGCCGCCACCCTCCCCGTCTTAGGCCGCGAGGATGCCGTCGCCACTGCCCGCCAAAACTATCCCACCCAGCCCGCGGCAGAGGTGCGCAAAGCCTGGATCCAGGCCGTTGGCGCCCAGCAAAGCGCCGTGTACCTGCGCGACGTGCAACAGGCTGCCGAAGCCGGGGCCGAGCTGGCCCGGCGCATGGCACAAGTGGGCAATTGGAGCCGCATGGAGCAGGCCCGCGAGCAGCTGCTGCTGGCCGATGCCTCGGCGCAACTTGCCCGCGCGCACAACGCCGCCTTCAGCGCCCGCGAAAAGCTCATCCGCCTGGTGCGCCCGGAAGGCGGGCCCACCGGCTTTGCGCTGCCAGACCGCCTGCCCGACCTGCCCCGCGCCACCGATCTGCACGAGCTGCCCGCCCAGGCCCGGTCCGAGGCGCGCGAGGCCTACTTTGCCTACCGCACGGCGTTGGATCTGGCCGTGCACTACCGCGACGAGATCGTGCCGCTGCGCAAGTTCATTCTGGATGAGCTGGTGCTGCGCTACAGCGGCATGCTGGCCAGCGTGTGGGAACTGCTGGCCGAAACCCGCCAGCACAGTGAAAGCATCAACAGCGCTATGGAAGCCCAGCGCGACTTCTGGCTGGCCGACGCCGATTTGCAAACCGCTCTTCAAGGAAATTGATATGGACCGCAGAACCTTTTTCGGCGGCGCGGCCCTCTCCGCCGTAGCGGCCGCCAGCGTCAGCAAAGTCGCCCTGGCCGCCCTGCCCGAGCCGGTGATCGCCACCACCCCCGCCACCGCCCCGCCGCTGGTGCCGCCCAGCGGCCGCCCCTACAACCCAGTGGTCACCCTCAACGGCTGGACCTGCCCCTGGCGGATGAACGCCGGGGTGAAAGAGTTCCACCTGGTGGCCGAGCCGGTGGTGCGCGAAATCGCCCCCGGCATGCAGGCCACCTTGTGGGGCTACAACGGCCAGTCGCCCGGCCCCACCATCGAGGTGGTGGAAGGCGACCGCGTGCGCATCTTCGTCACCAACCGCCTGCCGGAGCACACCACCATCCACTGGCACGGCCAGCGCCTGCCCAATGGCATGGACGGTGTGGGCGGGCTCACGCAGCCACAGATCCCGGTGGGCAAGACTTTCGTCTATGAATTCGTGGCGCGCCGCCCCGGCACCTTCATGTACCACCCGCACGCCGATGAAATGGTGCAAATGGCCATGGGCATGATGGGCTTCTGGGTGACGCACCCCAGGCTTAAAACCCCCGCCATTGCCGAAGTCCAGCGCGACTTCTGCTTTTTGCTCAATGCCTACGACATCAGCCCCGGCAGCACCACGCCCCGGCCCAACACCATGCTGGACCAGAACCTGTGGACCTGGAACAGCCGGGCCTTCCCCGGCATTGACACGCTCAACGTGCGCCAGGGCGACCGGGTGCGCATCCGCGTGGGCAACCTCACCATTACCAACCACCCGATCCACCTGCATGGGCACGAATTCGTGGTCACCGGCACCGACGGCGGCCCGGTCCCCATCAGCGCCCGCTGGCCCGAGGTCACCACCGACATCGCGGTGGGCCAGATGCGGCAGATCGAATTTGTGGCCGATGAACCCGGCGACTGGGCCCTGCACTGCCACAAAAGCCACCACACCATGAACCCCATGGGCCACAGCGTGCCCAACATGGTCGGCGTGGACCACCGCGGCCTGGTGCAAAAAATCCAGAAACTGGTGCCCGACTACATGCTGATGGGTGAGCGCGGCATGGCCGACATGGGCGAGATGCAAATGCCCATCCCCGACCAGACCCTGCCCATGATGACCGGCACCGGCCCCTATGGCCCGGTCGAGATGGGCGGCATGTTCACCACCCTGAAGGTACGCAGGGACCAGCAGCCGGGCGACTACCGCGACCCCGGCGCCTACCCGCAACCACCGGGCACACGGGCGTTTGAATGGACCGGCAGCCTGACCGAGCCCGAACGCCCCGCCGCCGCGGTGCCCGCCGAGGCCCTGCAAGTGCGCAAGCCGGGCGCTGACCCACACCATGGCCACTAAGGCCACTAAGGCCATCGAGGCCTATTACTCTCAAATTTATAGCTGCTCACGCCCATGGAATGGGCACGAGAGCCCGATTTTCTTTAAATCTTGAACCCTGAACAAACACCATGCAAAAAACCACCCTGTCCCTGATCGCCGCCCTCCTTGCCACCACCAGCGCCCTGGCCTGGGCCCACGGAGATGCCACCCACGCCAAAGCCAGCGGGCCCGTCAAACTGGAACAAAAAGCCTGGGGCATCGCGGGCAACCCGAAAAAGGTCAACCGCACCATCACCTTCACCATGACCGATGCCATGCGCTTCGACCCCAGCCAGATCACGGTCAAGCAAGGCGAAACCATCCGCTTCGTCATCCAAAACGGCGGCGGCATGCTGCACGAAATGGTCATCGGCACCCCCCAGGACCTGGACGCGCACGCCGCGCTGATGCTCCAGTTTCCCACCATGGAGCACGACGAGCCCTACATGGCCCACGTGGGCGCAGGCAAAACCAGCGAGATCGTCTGGAACTTCAACCAGGCCGGCAGCTTTGACTATGCCTGCCTGATCGCCGGGCATTACCAGGCCGGCATGCGCGGCAAGATCACCGTCGCGGCCCAATAAACCCCAGGAACCACCATGCGCACCATCACCACCGCTCTCACAGCCCTCGCCATCGCCGCCATTGGCACAGCCGCCCTGGCCCAGGCCACCCTGCCCTACACCGACGGCGAAGTCCGCAAAGTCGACCTGTCGGCCCAGAAAATCACCCTGAAACACGGCGAAATCAAGAACCTGGACATGCCGCCCATGAGCATGGTGTTCCAGGTCAAAAGCCCGGCTCTGCTGGAGAAAGTCAAAGCCGGAGACAAGGTGAAGTTCACCGCCGAGCAGATCAACGGCGCGCTGGTCGTCACCGATCTGCTACCCGCGCCCTAGTGCACATCCGCTGCCAGCGTCTCGATGATCGGGCACGGCAGCTCCTTGCCCGTGTGTTCGCAGCTGTCGATCAGATGCGACAGCGCCTGCTGCATGCGCTGCAGGTCGGCCAGCCGGGTGCGGATCTCTTCCAGCCGCTGGCTGGCGATCTGGCGGATCGACGGGCGGTCCAGACCGTCCTCCAGCGACAGCAGCTCGGCCACCTCGCCCAGCGAAAAGCCCAGCTCTTGCGCGCGCTTGATGAAGCGGATGCGCTGGCCCAGCGCCACCGGGTAGTACCGGTAGGCGCCGCGGGCCTCGGGTACCGGCAGCAGGCCGCGCTGCTGGTAGTAGCGGATGGTTTCCACGCCGACTCCGGCGGCTTGGGCCAGCTTGCCGATGGTCAGGCTGGTGCTGCGTGCAGTAGGCATAAAAAAAACCTTTGTAAAAACGCTTGACTCTGGGGTCGACTACGGAGTTTATGCTCGGTGTATTGCATTCGTAAAGGACCCCGCCATGAAAGACCCCGTCTGCGGCATGACTGTGACCGAAAAGTCCGCCCACGCCCACACCCATTTGGGTCATAGCTATTACTTTTGTAGTGCAGGCTGCAAGACCAAGTTTGCGGCCAACCCGCAGAAATACCTCGCCCCGGCAGAGCCCAGCCCGGCCCCACCGGTGGCCGGGGCCATCTACACCTGCCCCATGCACCCCGAGGTGCGGCAAGACCACCCGGGCAGTTGCCCGCACTGCGGCATGGCGCTGGAGCCGGAGCTGCCCAGCCTGGACGAGGCCGAAAACCCCGAGCTGGTGGACTTTCGCCGCCGCTTCTGGTGGACCCTGCCGCTGAGCATTACGGTGATGGTGCTGGCCATGCTGGGGCACCGCCTGCAATGGTTTGACATGCAGGTGCAAAGCTGGATCGAGCTGGCCTTGAGCCTGCCGGTGGTGCTGTGGGCGGGCGCGCCGTTTTTTGTGCGCGGCTGGCAATCGCTGCGCCACCGCAGCCCAAACATGTGGACCCTGATCAGCCTGGGCACGGGCTCGGCCTTTGTCTACAGCCTGGTGGCCACGCTGGCACCACAGGTGTTTCCGGCATCGTTCCTATCCATGGGCCGGGTGGCGGTGTACTTCGAGGCGGCGGCGGTCATCATCTCGCTCACGCTGCTGGGCCAGTTGCTGGAGCTCAAGGCCCGCTCGCAAACCTCGGCGGCCATCCGGTCGCTGCTGGGCCTGGCGCCCAAGACCGCCCGCCGCATCGCCGACGACGGCAGCGAGGCCGACATTCCATTGACCCACGTGCACATCGGCGACCGCCTGCGCGTGCGCCCCGGCGAGAAAGTGCCGGTAGACGGTGTGGTCCTGGACGGCAGCAGCGCGGTAGACGAGTCCATGCTCACCGGCGAGCCCATGCCGGTGAGCAAGCGCAGTGGCGACAAGCTGATCGGCGCCACCCTCAACACCAGCGGTGCGCTGACCATGCGGGCCGAGCGGGTGGGCTCCGGCACCCTGCTGGCGCAGATCGTGCAAATGGTGGCCCAGGCACAGCGCTCCAAAGCGCCCATGCAGCGCATGGCCGACACGGTGGCGGGCTACTTTGTGTTTGGCGTGGTGTCCATCGCCGTGCTGACCCTTTTTGCCTGGGGACTTTTCGGCCCTGCGCCCAGCTGGAGCTACGGGCTGATCAACGCGGTGGCGGTGCTCATCATCGCCTGCCCTTGTGCGCTGGGGCTGGCCACGCCCATGTCCATCATGGTGGCCACCGGGCGCGGTGCTACCCAGGGTGTGCTGTTCCGCGACGCCGCCGCCATCGAGCACTTTCGCCAGATCGACACCCTGATCGTCGACAAAACCGGCACGCTCACCGAGGGCAAGCCGGTGTTCCACAGCGCGCTGCCGCTGCCCGGCTTCGATGCCGACGGCGTGCTGCGCCTGGCCGCCAGCCTGGACCAGGGCAGCGAACACCCGCTGGCCGATGCCATCGTGCGGGCCGCCCGCAGCCAGGGGCTGGCGCTGGCTGCCGTGACCGACTTTGCGTCGGCCAGCGGCATCGGCGTGCAGGGCAACGTGGAAGGCCAGGCGCTGGCCTTGGGCAACGCTACTTTGATGCAGCAAATGGGCCTGTCGGTGGCCGCACTGGCGGCCCAGGCCGACACCCTGCGCCGCGACGGGGCCAGCGTGGTGTACCTGGCGGCGGCGGGCCGCCTGGCCGGGCTGCTGGCCGTGGCCGACCCCATCAAAGCCAGCACCGCCGAAGCCCTGGCTGCATTGACGGCCGCGGGCATCCGCATCGTGATGGCCACCGGCGACGGCCTGGGCACCGCGCAAGCTGTCGCGCAAAGACTCGGCATCACCGAGGTGTTTGGCGAAGTGAAGCCCGCCGACAAGCTGGCCCTGGTGGTGCGCTTGCAAAAAGAAGGCCGCAAGGTGGCGATGGCGGGCGACGGCATCAACGATGCCCCGGCGCTGGCCCAGGCCGACGTGGGCATCGCCATGGGCACCGGCACCGATGTGGCGATGCACAGCGCGCAGGTGACCTTGGTGAAGGGCGATTTGCGCGGCATTGCCACGGCGCGGGCCCTGTCCCAGGCCACCATGGCCAATATGCGGCAGAACCTGGGCTTTGCCTTTGTCTACAACGCGCTGGGCGTGCCGCTGGCTGCGGGCGTGCTGTTTCCCTGGACCGGCTGGCTGCTGTCGCCCATGGTGGCGGCCCTGGCCATGAGCCTGAGCTCGGCCTCGGTCATCACCAATGCCCTGCGCCTGCGCCACGCGCAACTTAAAACCGACACCCACTGAAAGACGATGAAGACCATGAGCACCTTTGAAATTACCGGCATGACCTGCGGCGGCTGCGTCAAGCGCGTGCAGGCCAAACTGGAAGCCGTCGCCCCCGGCGTGCAAGTGCAGCTGAAGCCGCCCCAGGCCACGGTGCCGGGCCCTGCCGACCTTGCCACCCTGCAAGCCGCGCTGGCGGGCAGCCACTACAGCCTGGTCGCACCCGCCGTGGTCGAATCGCCGCCTGCTGCGGCCCCGGGCTGGTTCGCTACCTACCGCCCGCTGCTGCTGATCGTGGCCTACATCCTGGGGGCCAGCCTGCTGGTGCAGGGCGCGCAGGTCAGCGCCATGGGCACCATGCACTACTTCATGGCCGGGTTCTTTTTGGTGTTTTCGTTCTTCAAGCTGCTGGACGTGGCCGCGTTTGCCGACGCGTATGCGGGCTACGACCTGCTGGCGCGGCGCTGGCGGCCGTGGGGCTTTATCTACCCGTTTGTGGAGCTGGCGCTGGGCATGGCCTATCTGGCCCACGTCCAGCCGGTGCTGACCAACGCGGTGACGCTGGTGGTGATGGGCTTTTCGGCCATTGGCGTGATTGGCGCGGTGCTGGACAAGCGCAGCATCCGCTGTGCCTGCCTGGGCACGGTGTTCCAGCTGCCCATGTCCACCGTGACCATCATCGAAGATGTGGGCATGGTGCTGATGGCCGCCATGGCGTTGGCAATTTAGCTACCAGGTCCCTTTAGGCTTGCGCGCCCGCACGGCGGCGGAGACCATTTCCACCGTGGCCGGGCGGTTGGCGTTCTGGGCGAAGTCGATGGCGGTGAGGTTCTTCTGGTTTTTCAGCAGCGGGTCGGCACCTTCGTCCAGCAGCAGCCGGACGGCCTCGTCGGTGCCGTATTGGGCGGCCATCATCAGTGGCGTGCTGCCGTTGGGCGAGGCCGCGTCGATGTAGGCAAAGTTCTCCAGCAGCAGGCGTATCACCGCCAGGTGGCCCCGGGTGGCAGCGTAGTGCAGCGGGGCCCAGCCGGTCTTGTTGACATCGGCGCCCTTGGCGATGAGCTGGGTGCAGATGTCCAGCTCGCCTTCCAGCGCGGCGATCATCAGCGGGCTTTCGTCCTGGGCGGTGCGGGTTTCGGTCTTGATCTTGGGCCAGGCCAGCAAGGCGTTGGCGGCTTTGAAATTCTCGCCTTTCAGCGCCAGGTACAGGCCTGAGCGGCCCTGTGCATCGGTGGTGTTGCCGTCAAAGCCACGCCGCAGCAAGGTCTGGATCTCGCCCGCATTGTCGCGCTGGATGGCGGTAAAGAAGTCGTCGAACGAACCTGCCTGAGCAACATTAAACCCCATTAGAACAACAAGATAGGCAACTTTCTTGAAGTGCTTTATCACGACAGAACTCCGCGGAACAGGCGGTCGAAGTTCGCGCTGGTGGTGTGCGCCACCTCTTCCACCGACAGCTTCTTGATGTCCGCCACCTGCTTGGCCACGTAGGGCACGTAGGCAGGCGTGTTGGTCTTGCCGCGGAATGGCATGGGCGCCAGGTAGGGGCTGTCGGTCTCGATCAGCAGGCGGTCCATGGGCACAAAGGCGGCCACGTCGCGGATGTCCTGGGCGGTCTTGAAGGTCAGGATGCCCGAGAAGGAAATGTAGAAACCCAGGTCCAGCGCGGCACGGGCCACGGCCTGGGTTTCGGTGAAGCAGTGGAACACGCCGCCCGCGCTGCCCGCGGAGCCGTCCTCGCCCTCCTCGCGCAGGATGGCAATGGTGTCGTCGGAGGCACTGCGGGTGTGGATCACCAGCGGCTTGGCCACCTGGCGGGCGGCGCGGATGTGGGTGCGAAAGCGTGTGCGCTGCCATTCCATGTCGGCCACGTTGCGCTCGCCCAGGCGGTAGTAGTCCAGCCCGGTTTCGCCAATCGCCACCACGCGGGGCAAGGCCGAGCGCTGCAGCAAATCTTCCAGCGTGGGCTCTTGCACATCGTCGTTGTCGGGGTGCACACCCACGGTGGCCCAGAAGTTGTCATACGCCGTGGCCAGGGCATGCACGTCGGCAAATTCCTCCAGCGTGGTGCAGATGCACAGGGCGCGGGTGACCTGCGCCTCGGCCATGGCGGCACGGATGGCGGGGAGCTGCACGACC